>JBLHWY010000081.1:0-28458 GCA_047629195.1 Candidatus Azotimanducaceae bacterium | reverse complement strand
TTTTTTTTGTCCGTGCTAAAACACAAGGGATGATTAAACGTTGTAGAATGATCCATCAGGCTTGAATAAGTAGAACATTTAGCTTAAACCCAACCTCTCAACGATATGTCAGAACATGCCAAAAAAATCGATCATATATTTTCTCGTCACCTTGGGATTGATAGTCGCGTTAATCATAGTCGCGTCTATCAGGCAGCCCGTTGACGCTTCTGTTGGCGCCGACTTTGCCAATACCCCGATCAATAATGCTGCTGATAATAGCGCAACTCTAAATAGCCACAAAGACCTAACAACTTCAACGTCATTTCGAGTTGCAAACTACAATATCGCGCGCGGAAAAGGCAAAGATGGCATTAGAGATATTCATCGAGCGTCATCTATTCTGGCAGGTTTCGATATTATCGGATTAAACGAAGTAGGCGGATTTCCACTGACAAACCATGCCGAGAAAATTGGCGAAGATCTAAAAATGGCGTGGCTATTTGCGCCTAATCAAAGACGCTGGTTCTATGATTATTTTGGCAACGCAATGTTGAGTAATCTGCATGTCACAGAATGGCGTAGTGAAATGCTCCCGCGGGATGTTAAGAAAAATCGCGCATTCAGAAACTACATCTTGACTCACTTTAACTGGCAAGGTGAAGAGATTGTCGTCATTACGACTCATCTGGGTCGAGGGGATCTTGTTGCGGTACAACTTGATCATGTCATGCAGGAGTTTGTGAAACACCCTCATGCAATCCTGATGGGAGACTTTAATCTCAGACCGAGCAATCCCATTTGGGAAGGACAGAAAAAGCCTGAACTCTACACAGAAGCCAACACTAAATTTTCAGCAGACGGTAAAATCATGCCTCACCACGGTGAGCGAGTGGATTATATCTTTGTTAGAGGCTTGAAGATAATTGGCTCAGGGCATTATCCACGGGGCATTTCAGACCACCCAATGATATGGGCCGAAGTGACCTTAGAACCAATCTAACGCTCTTTGACTGGCTTGAAACTCAAATCATGAAAATCGAAACTGAAATCAGTTTCCGGAGAAACAGCCTCCATTTTTGCGCCGGAAATTATGCCTGAGGCGTTTTTGTAAAAGCGAACAAAAGCATCCGCTTCCAGCGTCCGGTCAAACCACTGTACTACGAATTCAGAATCGCCCAGATACTTCAGTTCTCCGACAAGAATCGGAGACATTATAGACCTCAGTAGCAGTTTTCCCCCTCGCCTGAAAAGTTCAATTTCTCCAAACCATGGATCCTCATATGAACCCACGACCTCGTCAACTGTTTTCTTATCCAAAGGCTTAAACTCGAGTTCAGGCTCTGGCGACGAAGAAGATTCATACGCTTTCTGGCTTTTGACTAACTCACCGGTCCAGTCAACATCCTCATCAGTCATATAAGACCTGATTAAATTATACATAACGGCCTTACGCGCCATGCTTGAGGAACCGTTCGTAAGCACAACAACGCCAAGTTCTAGCTCAGGTACAAGCGTCATAAAAGATCTGAAACCAGCCAGCGACCCCGTGTGCGAGACTTGTTTATAACCATAAACATCCGACGTCCGCCAACCCAATCCATAACCACTAAAATGAGTATTACCCCATTCACGCTCGAAACTACCGACACCTCTTGGGATATGAGAAGTCCACATTTGGGTCGCTTGTTCTTCGCTGTATAAGCGCGCAGATCCCGCCATCTCTCCACGCCTTAAAAGTGTTTTCATCCAGACTGTCATATCCTCAGCGCTACATTTAATAGCACCCGCTGCCGCCATATTGCTCACCGCGTCATTGATACGACTTCGTTCAATCACTGCCAGCTTTCCATTAACAAGACCGTGAGGCGCTGCAAGATTCATTTTGGCCGCTGGTGACATTGCCCCTGCGAAACAGTTATGCAGATTCAAGGGTTGCATAATTCTAGCGTCAACGAACTCTCGCCACTGCATATTGGTGAGCCTAGGTATCAGCTCACCCGCAACGATATATAGCAAGTTGTCGTAGGCATATTCCGCTCTGAATTGTTTAACCAGCTCGAAATATCGCAGCCCATAGATAATGTCTGCCCGAGTAAAGTTGTTAGGCTCAGGCCAAAGCATTAAATCTCCGGCGCCTTGGTTCATACCGCTACGGTGGGTTAGAAGATCAAGTACATTGAGATTTGAGGTAACCCATGAATCGGATAGACGAAACTCAGGAATGACATCGACAACTTTTGTCTGCCAACTTATTTTGCCTTCATCGACCAAAATTGCTAACGCTGCTGTCGTAAATGCCTTGGTATTTGAAGCGACTTTGAACATGGTTTTTGAATCTACTAGTGCTTCATTTCCCAGTTCCCGAATACCATAACCCTTGAGGTGCACAACCTCACCACCCTTTAAAATCCCAATTGCCATGCCCGGCACATCAAATTGAGACATTGCATTTTCAGCGACCAGTGCTATTTCAGCATCACTAAGAGGTTTGGCATAACCCATATTTGATAAGGCAACGAACAACACGATACGCCATACCGCTTGCCCAAGGCGATGCTTGTTGCTAAATATGGAGCCCATAGATATACGGCAAATAGTTATACAGCCCATAGCTTTACAGAATGACCAACCCAACGAGTATGTATGCAACAAAAGTTAAAGCACCAGTGAACAACGCATAAGGTAATTGTGTGCGAACATGCTCTAGCAAATCGCATCCTGAAGCGAGCGCTGAGACCGCTGACGTATCAGAAATCGGCGAGCAATGGTCGCCAAATACGCCGCCGCCGAGAATTGCTGCGAGAATAAATTCAGGCGGTAATCCTAGTGTCTGAATTAACGGCACACCGAGAGGAATTAGAATTGCAAACGTGCCCCATGATGTTCCAGTAGAAAAAGAAATCAATGCACCGGTCACGAACAACATGGGTGCGATCAAAATTACCGGTAAAAATTCACCCACAATACCAGCAACAAAAATTCCGGTTCCCAGCTCATTCAAGCTAGAGCCAAGAGCAAGCGAGAATAGCAATATCGTCACCAACGGCAAAAGTTCGCCCATGCCCTTAATGCCGATCTTGACCAATTCAGAATGACCGTGATTACCCTGCACCAGCATCATAATATAGGCTACCAGTGAAGCTGTCGCAGTTGCATACAGTACCGATTTTGATCCATTACCCTGCGCAAGATCACCGTTACCAGTCCAATACATAAATGCAACCATCCCAGCAATCAACACAAACATAGGCGCAAGCAGGTAGCGTGCTTTAGTGCCCTTTCCCTCAAGCTCAACCTGTTGTCCGACGTCAATCTCATCTTGACTGTCTCGCAACGGACCATAGGTCTTTCCTGTCCAGGCAGTGTAAAACACAAGCAGTAGCGTGAATATGGCGTAAAAATTAAACGGTACCGAGCCCCACAGAATAACTGCCGATGCACTCGAGAGCTCGTAATTGTTAAGAAGCGCAAGAATAAACGCACCCCACCCATTGAGCAGAATAAGGATGCACACTGGTGCTGAAGTACTGTCGATTATGTATGCAAGCCTGGCTCGCCCCAGCTTAAACTTGTCGAACAAGCCTCGGGAGAGTATTCCTGACGTGAGTATACTCAGATTACCCTCGACGAATATGGCACCACCTACTGCGCTTGTCAGTAAGACCGTACGTCTTGGCGTACTGGCAATGCCTTTGTTGACCAGAAGATCAACCAGCGCTGTGACGCCCCCTGAAGATCGAACAAAGGCCAGCAACGCACCTATCATGATGCTGAAAACAAGCAATCTGGCATTACCGCTATCGGCAAAAACACCCACTATTCTCTCCAGGCTGTTGAGCCAAGCCATGCCAACGGAGCCAACTCCCGGGCTAAGCAGCAAGAACTCTGCGAGAAAAATACCAGCAAAAAGCGCCGAAATAACCTCTTTCCTCCATACAACCACCAATATGGCTAACATTGGCGGCAATACTGAAAACCATTCCATAAATATCCGCAAGATCGAGAGATGTGTGCACGCTAGAGTATCACTTATCTTGAGTAGAACAAGATTCGCTTCAGGGCTTCCTATTGAATCAGCTTCAGGGCTTCCTATTGAATCAGCTTCAAGGCTTCCTATTGAATCAGCTTCAGGGCTTCACTGCAGATTCGAGCAGGCGAAGGGTGCCGGCATCAACATCGAGTTCTGCTTGAATACCCAGAGGCACCACGCTCATGTCATCGACGTGGCCTATCATCAAACCACGAATAACGGGAACCCCAAGCGGGACACAGCGTTGGTGAATAACTTCTTCCACACTATATGTATTTTGTGAGTAATCAGTGTCCGTAAATTTCCCAATCGCGATACCGGCAACTTGCTGGAGTTTTCCTGCAAGCCAGAGGTGAGTCAGCATTCCATCTATTCGATATGGCGATTCACCAACATCCTCAAGCACGAGTATCGCACCTTTAAAGTCTGGCTCATAAGGCGTGCCAATGAGCTTAGTCAGCAAACTCAGATTACCACCCATAAGCCGGCCAGAAGCTTTACCTGATACAAACCTAGTAAGTCGATTTTCTTCTTCAACCCAGCCTTCTCTAGCCTCAAACGGCGGTGGAGAAGCAATCAGGGTTGAGTTCGTAGGATGCATTAGAACCTTTTTAAATTCTTGCAAAGTGTATTCGGTGAAATTCTGTTTTGCTATCGGACCATGAAACCCGACCAAACCAGCTTTTACGACCAGCGCGTTTAGGATAGCGGTAATATCGCTATAGCCCATAAAGACCTTGGGGTTCTGCGCAATGAGATCATAGTCAAGATAGGGCAGTATTCTTGGTGAACCCCAACCACCGCGGACACAAAAAATGCCATCCACCTGTTCATCTTCGAACATCTGATTAACGTCTTCTGCTCGCTCCTTGTCAGTCCCAGCAAGGTATTCATTCCGCTTGTAAAGGTGCTTCCCTTCCTTGACTTTAAACCCAAGCGACGTAATTACATCACGTGCAAAACGAACGCCTTCATTCTCAGGGGCATTACTCGCAGGAGCAACAAGACCAATGGTCATTCCTTTACGCAATCGTTTTGGCTTGATCAATTGAGCGGTGGATATTAACGGTTCCGTAGCGCTCGCTTGCGACCCGCTGACTTTAGCGCCCGTAGCAATTGCCAGTGAACTTGCCATCGTTGTTAGAACAGTCCGTCTTTTCATCAGCAGCATCAACCAGATAGAAACACAATGCTCATCATCCAAGATGCTCGGATTCAATGCAATTCACGGGGTAAATTTAAAGCCACTAGAATTCAAATCAAACATTTCGGCGCTCTGAAGAAACACAGATTCAAGACTTTCAAAATGAGTCATACACAACAGTAAGGCATCCTCGATTCCAGTCGGTTGCGCACTATGACAGGCAGTTTCAAATTTTTACAACCTTTTCATGAGTTCCATACCACCCAGATTGCGAGCAACGCCTTTAATTTCGTGAGCGATAGAATTCGCATCACTGAGTTGATCATTGGCGATCGCCTTTATAACTCGACTATTTTGGCAGGCACATCATCAAAAAAAGAGAAACGAGTCGTCTCAGTCTTGTGTTCTTGCCGTTGACCCTAGACAGAACTGCGGCTTGATCCCACACGGCCAGATCATTCACTGACACTTCTTGAATCATTGGCATCTTTGAAATGGCACGGCCAAAAGGGCTATAACCAGTTCGACTGAAAAAAACATGTTCCATCGAGAAGAACGAGCTGTAAAGCCCGGGCATAAAGAAAAGATATTAAGAAAAAATAGATGGCTGGAAGCGCGAGACTTCCAACCATGATCGAACCTAAACTAGCAACAAACTAGTCGTCGGCAACAAGCACAAGGGTACCCGTTGTCGACAAAGTACCACCAGTACCATTCACTATGCAGGTCTTTGCACTGGTCTGTTTACCAGCATCACCGTGTACGCCATCTTCCGCGGTTCCCGAAAGCTGCCTGTACGCTTCAATAAGCAAAGGCATACCGTACATACCACTATGATTGAAAGAGAGGCCACCGCCATTAGTATTGATGGGTAATCTACCCCCTGGCGACGCGTGTCCATCCTTCCACAACAAGTGGCCTTCTCCTGGTGCAGCGAGGCCCAACATTTCTGCCGTTATCGCGGCTGTAATAGTAAATGAGTCATAAATTAACGCCATCTCCATTTCCCCGGGTCCCATACCCGCCATTGTGTAGGCAGACTCAGCAGATCGAGATGCAGACGTTTTCGTAAAATCGTCCATTTCCAGCATATTCGCATGCCCCATACTCTCACCAGCACCTGCAATCCACACGGGCTTAGTATTGAGCCCGGCCGCCACCTTAGGACTCGTGATCAACACAGCGCCACCGTGATCCGCCACCATGCAACAATGCAATATCGTTAGCGGCCAGGCGATCATCCTCGACGCCTCAACCTGATCGACAGTGATAGGCCCACCGAACGGATGTTTCTCTTTCGAATACATCGCGGCTCTTGGATTAAGCGTCGCCCAGTCCCGAGTTACTTTAGCAATATGAGCATAGTCTTCGGATGTTGTGCCGTAACGGTGCATATGACGAACCATTGCATGTGCATAGTTTGAGGGAGCGCCGCCTAAACCATAAGCCATACTCATTTCTACAGCGGGGGACGCAACACCAGCGCCTCGACCATAGTTCCCCGTACCTCGACCACCTATCTTTCGAGCCGAGAAACCATTTTCGCCATGAGTGACTAAAGCAACATCAATAATGCCAGAGTGAATGGCAGCCAGCGCATGGTGAACGTGCATTTCAAACGAACAACCACCAACGGCGGTGGTGTCTATATATTTGGGTTTAATACCCAGGTGCTCACATAACTCTGAGGACCACCCAGTCGAGAAGACACCTTCAATTTTAGATATGGGGATCCCAGTTTGATCGCTCACATTTTTAATCGCTTCAATATGTAGCTGTAGTGAAGTTTTAGGCTCTGCTAAAAAACCAATTTCATCTGATTCTGCTGCGCCCACAATTGCTGCAGCTTTGTATAATTGTCCCGGCATAATCTACTCCTCAATAACCCGCCAAAACGGGATATAGGTATCCTCATTGGCCTGTTCAAATTCAACTCTCACCTTCGCGCCAATTTTTATTTCTTCTGGCTTCTCCGGATCTACTCCACGTAAAACTGTCAGCATGCGATCACCTTCATTCAGATCGATATAAGCTGTGACATAGGGCGTCTCAGGCTCCCAAGGCCCAAATGCTAGATGTTGCACCGCAAAGGTATAAACCGTCCCCTCGCCACTGCCTTCAAACCACTCAAGATTAGTTGAGTGACAATGAGGACAAATAAAGCGTGGATACCAGTGGACGCGATTGCAATCCTGACATCGCGGCAACATCAGCTTGCCTTCTTTTGCACCTTCCCAGAACGGGACCGTGTGAGTTCCCCGAGTGGGAATCGGTTTGTTATAAGTCATTGCATTTCCCCGAATTTTTATCAGTTTTCCTAACTACAAAGAAAACACAAAAAGAACGTCTAACGCAAGGAAGCTCTCACCACTTCAACCAGAAAGATGTTTAACCATTAATCAGCAGAATACTCGATATCTCGGTGCGCAGCCGTTTTTCACATAGGCAATTCAAAACTCTTCTGGTCACGGGTCGGTCCCATTTATCATGAAGCCAATAGCAATTGCTGGACATTGAATGAACCTTTTATACCAAATGATGTGATTGAAGAATGTGGAGATCGGAAGAAGTTCACTGCTACGGCGTCAATCAATGCAAGGGCCACAATAATTGCGCCACCGCCAGTAACGATTAAAAGAAACACTAATAGTTGACTATGAAATCCTGCACACTTATCCGGGATGATGAGCAATTCGAGAAATTGATGAACCGATATATTACGGAGAACCCGTCTCGCGTTACGAGCCTACGCAATTATAGCATTGGCAATGCCCAACTTTTTAATGACTCAAACCCACTATCACGATTTTTTAGAACTCGCTGAATTAGCGCAGATAGAAAAAGATTTCGCTCACAGCTTCGACGTGAAAGACACCAGCTTCATTGTGCTTGAAGATCTCGCGCAACTGAACCCAGAGGACTGGCCTGCCCACTGTTTTAAGTTTCAACCTTCTTTGCAATTGCTGGCTTTCAGACATAATAGCTTTGAGATCTGGCAGGCTTTAGCAAAGGACACGTCTCCGCCTGAACTTCGCCAAATCGAGCGCCCAGCACATTGGGTTATCTGGCGAGCACGGAATTTAATATCAGAGTACAGGCCTATGCCTTCGGCCGCATGGGATGCACTCGGAATAGCACTGCCGGATCAGCCTTTTGCCGATATCTGTGAAAGACTATTAAAACACTACAAGCACGAAGACACTCCGAGTCAGGCAATAGCCTTGATATAAAACTGGGTACAAGGAGAGATGATCGCCGAATAGTACCTTCAAGCTTAAGCGAATTTAGTTGTCGTTCAAATAGACTATCACGCCAGCATTTGCGATCACGATAGGGTCGGCAGCGTCTCCACTTGGTATCTCAAGCCCGCCTTTCTCAACCTTCACGGTCACCTTGCCATAGGGTAGCGCTTTGGCGACCACATCGACATCAACCTTTGATGGTTCGGGAATACCAATATGTAAGTCAATCTCCATATCATCAGGGTGCTTTCCCAATGCCTTGAAAAAATTGAGGCTGCTATGATGAATTGCATCAAAAACCGCGCGTTCTGCCGCGCGAGTGTAGTTTGAGCCGTGAACATCGACTCCCATGCCCATTTCCGTGATATATCTGTTTCGCGCCATAGTAGTCTCACCTTAACCATTCATGAAGAGATCATCATGCCACATTCTAGATCAGCGTAACCAAACACGCTTTAGACTTATCCTTAGACTAAAAGAGACATGACGACTTTCTGCTATAGCTAAATATCATTATGAAAAAACAGTTGTAGTTCGGTAACATAGAAACTCATATACCAGCTTTATAGGAGAAGAACGTGACGAAGACGCCACTATTGACCGATCTGGAAAGAGCCAGTGATCTCTTAACCCAGGTAGATGAAAGCAGACTGGACTTTGCCCCAGACGGCGATGTCTCTCCCGATATTCGCGAGCTAACGGGTGTAGAGATATACCCGATAGAATCTCATGCGGCGAACTTGCGGGCTAGAATCGAAGCTGTTGTAACAGCAGGTGATAAACTGGAGCCGCGAGCCCCCTCTGACTATGTATCTAAGCTTATCGGCGCCTGCGTAAGACTGGCTCCGCCCAGCGAGGACTGAGCGTCTAAGCTGGGCCAGGTGACCCAGCAACATTCGACTACAGCCTGTATCGACTTCAGCCTGTATCGACTTCAGAAATCTAGCAGGGACCTGTGTTCTTGCTGAACCGATTACCTAACAGAATATGCGGGGGATCACGCTCTACAGCATGGCCACCCGCGGGTATATGCCACCTTTCGAGTTAGGCGTACCGAATATTGGCGCCAGTATTAAAACCGCAGCATATCTAATTTTCGTCCTCTTCAGCCGCGCCTCAACTGGCTCTATCTGTGACAAAAAGATCACGGTCTTCCTCCGCTGAATGCGGCGTCAGCAATGAGATGACCACTAGCGCAGGCAAACCCACAAACCAACCCAAATAAGATGCCGCAAAGCCGCCAGGTTCGCCCATTAGCGTCCACACAATCGCAGAACTACCGCCCAATGCAATACTCCAGAAAGCGCCACTTGCGGTTGTGCCGGGCCAGAATAGTAAACCCAGCATAGGGAAAAACAACCCAGCGGCGCCGAAGGTGTAAGCGTACAGTATGAGGTCTAAAACTCTGGGTATCAGGTAGGCAATCACAATAGCCAAAGCTCCCAGCACCAGCGTTACTAGTCGAGCAACCTTCAGCAGCTGTTGGTTAGTCGCCGCGGGATTAATGCGTTTGCGATAGATATCGTTAGTGAAAATTGCGACAGGCCCAATCAAACACGAATCCGCGCTGGACATAACAGCGGCCATGTAAGCAGCGATGACAAACCCGGCAATACCCGCAGGCAGCAACTCCATAATCATGAGCGGCGTCGCCAACTCCGGGTCGGCAAGCTCAGGCATCAGCATACGCGCGTACAAGCCAACCATGGTGCTACCGATAGCAAACAGCGGCCACTCAATGGGCACACCGGTCAGCAAAAAAGCGGTGCGTGCCGTCTTTTCATCACGCGCGGCAACGATACGCTGCATGGCAGCAATGGAGATGAACCACACGGGGAAAATAGAGAAAAACCAACCCAGCAGTTGCTTCCAACCGATAGCGTCCCAATCCAGCAAGGTGCGTGTTGCCTCTGATGCTTCAAACTGAGCTGCCATCGCGCTCCAGCCGCCAACTTGGTACAGGCCAATAGGAACCATTAAACCAAGGATGCCTATCATCAACACAACCATCTGGAAGACATCGGTATAGATTACAGCCTTCAAACCACCCATCGCGGTGTAACCAAGGATCACCCCACCTGCCAAGCCAATACCCCACGACAGATTAATCGCCAGGGTTACCTGCAGCAGCTTGCCACCGGCGATAATCTGGCCGCCAACAAAAGCAAACCAGGCTAACCCGATCACCACCGCAGCCAGGGTTCCTGTACGCGCGTCAAAGCGCGCCTCGAACAAGTCGCCAGTGGTCAGGCCGCTGACGCGATCAGACCAACGCTTGACTTTAGGCACCATTAAAAATGACACCATCACAACGCTGAGCCCGGAAATCGCCACCAGCCAGGAACCCGAGATACCCAGCGTGAAGCCAAGCCCACCCATGGCAATGCTAAAGCCGCCGCCAAGATCAGTGGCCGCGGTACTCGCGGTGGTTTGGGCCAGCCCCATGTCTCTATCGGCGGCTAGAAATGATTCTATCTCATCGTCACCCTTGGCAGACCGCATCACACGCAGCCCAATGATTAGCAGAATCAGGAAGTAAGCAAAAATAGCAATCAGGTCAAGCGCGCTTAGCAAGTAGGACTCCGACAGGTAGCAAGGGCAATGGCTTCACCTTACGCTTAGACGGCATAGGGCGCCATAGGGAGGGCGTAGGCTAACCTGCTATTTTGTAAGCCAGCCGCTTAAACTCCTGACTGAAGGGATGCCAGAAGCCAGGCATTCTCTGAGTCATACAAATACCCGTGATATTGGCTTTCGGCGACCACCAAAAATGGGTACCAGCCATACCTCCCCAATGATATTCCCCTACCGCGCTCGACGGCTCACCCTTCGCTGGACCATTCTTAAGGGCAAAACCAAGGCCAAATGTTGTATCAGGCATATTCCACATAGGGAAATTGACACCGACACCATCGGCACATTGATTGGTACGCATCATTTCAAGCGTTTCAGGCTTGAGTATCCGTGTACCATCAAGACTGCCTTCGTTGATTATCATTCTTGTAAAGCGCAGGTAATCAGCAAGCGATGAAAACAAACCACCGCCGCCGGACAGGAAGCTGGGAAGCTTGCTGTTTTCTAGGTTCTCTTTACCGTTCATCGGCGTTGGACAGGGACTCATCGGAGCCATCGCGTCATCGGGTAGGTACATGGTCGAAAGACGATTCAACTTCTCTTCTGGCACATAAAAATCTGTATCTTCCATACCCAGTGGTGCAAAGATGCTTTGCTTCAAATATTCGTCAAAGCGCTGTCCAGATACCACTTCGATGAGTCTTGCCAGCACGTCGGTGGCAAAACTGTAGCGCCAGAATGTTCCCGGCTGATAAGCCAGAGGCAAGCCACCAAGTGATTCACACAAAGATTCCAACGTCATTTCAGCATCGGACGCCATCGGATTAATAGCGCTTGTATTGTAAGCGCTGTCGATCACCGAATCCGGTTCAATGAAGCCATAGGAAAAGCCTGCGGTATGGGACATGATGTGCTTAATCTGGATACTGCTGTTGGCAGGCTCAGTCTGATCAATCGCCGTCGCACCAGCCTTTAGCACCTGCATATTTGCCAGCGCTGGAATGTATTTTTCTATTGCATCATCCAGTTTGAAGCGACCCTGCTCCCACAATGTCATTGCCGCCACAGAACAGGCGATCTTCGTACTTGAATGCATTCGAAAGATTGTGTCTTCAGCCAACAGCTGTTCCGATGCGTGATCAGCCGTGCCGTGAAAACTCAGGTCTAGAACATCATCACCCTTCAACACCAGCGTGCTCACAAAAGGGAGAATACCTTCATTTACATACCAATCCATTCGCTCATGCAGTTCGGTGAAATCAAAATCGTTTTCTATTGTCGTTATTGCCATGTTTACGCTCTTTAAGACTCAGCTTGATTAAAAGATTAAGAAATACTAGCGCAGTTATCCAAGTCAATGACAGCCTAGGACACAACTATTCCTGTGGCTTTTCGGAAACGCGTCGACTTGGAATGCTATAGGCCAGAGTCGAAGACATTTTATGGTAGCATTCAAGCGTCACCAAGAGAGTAAAGACATGCAGAAGAAAACCATTTGCCCGCTGGACTGCCCTGACGCTTGTGGCGTTATAGCCTCATTAGAAGATGGCGTGATTACCCGCATTGATGGCGATCCCGAACACCCTTTCACCAACGGTTTCCTTTGTAAAAAAGTTAGGACTTATCATGATCGGGTGCAGTCAGAAGATCGTATACTGTATCCACAAAAAAGAGTGGGCCGCAAAGGCGAGGGGAAATTCGAACGTATCAGCTGGGATGAGGCCTGGACCATACTGGTTGACAAGCTAACTGAAATCAAAGCATCAGACGGCGGTGAAGCCTTACTGCCCTATTCCTACGCGGGCAACATGGGGAAAGTTAATTTTCACGCGGGCCACCCGTTCTTCCACAAATATGGTGCGTCTCGCCTGAACAGAACAATCTGTTCAACCGCAGCAAAAGCTGGGTGGAATCTACACTATGGGGCCAATCCACAAAGTCCGCCAGAAAAGGTACTAGATTCAAACATCGTCATTGCCTGGGGCATCAACGCGAAAGTGACCAATATCCACTTCATGCCGTTTGTCGTGAAAGCCAGGAGACGTGGGGCACGTTTTATTGTGATCGACCCCTATCAAAACATTACAGCTGAAGCTGCCGACGATCATTATCGAATCAAGCCTGGCGGGGATGCAGCGCTAGCACTTGGACTATTGAAAATACTGACTGAAGCTAAACGAATCGATCGGTCTTTTATTGATGAGTACTCCGAGGGGTTTGAGGACCTCGCAACGTATCTTGCCGACCACACGCTAGAAGAATTTGCGCAGACTACTGGGCTCACAATAGAAGCTATAAGGGAGCTCGCCAACGTGTTGGCAGATAACCCCAAAACATTTATACGAGTAGGCGTCGGGCTGTCCCGCAATACACAAGGTGCGATGGCGACTCGTGCGATAGCATGCCTCAGCGCCGCACTGGGCCTATTTGACGGCAAGGTTGGCGCTGGCGCACTTCTGTCTAGTCAGTCTTTCACCCTCGACCAAAGCGTTTTTACGTTCGCCTCCCTGGCCGAAAAGCCTACTAGAATCATTAATATGGTTAGGCTGGGAGAAGCACTTACCGAAGCATCACCCGCGATAAAAAGTCTGTTTGTTTATTCCAGCAACCCGCTCAGTGTGGCGCCCGATTCGAGCAAAGTCCGGCAGGGACTTGAGCGCGAAGATCTGTTTACGATCGTTCATGAACAGTTTCACACCAGCACCACTCGCTATGCAGATCTCTTGTTACCGGCAACAACGTCATTCGAAAATGATGATATCTATATCGGCTTTGGCCACTTCTATATGGGTAGAACCAAACCTGTAATCGCACCAAAAGGTGAATCAATCAGCAACTTCGCGCTATTCCAAAAGCTGGCGTTGAAAATGGGTTTTAATGACGCTGAGTTTCAACAAAGTATTGATGAAAGAATTCAAACCTACATGCCTGCGATAGCCGGTCTTCCTCAAGACTATGTCCAACAAGGCTCACCCGCGGGCGAAACTATCCGCTCAGAGTTTTATGAAATAGGAGGTGATTTCACGCAGTTCACCGGCCAGCGATTTAAGTTCACCTTAGCCAACTCAAGTGCTGATGCATCCCCGCACCCTCGGATGGTAGCGCGACAAGAACTCGATAACCCGAGTTTATCCCGCAAGTATCCTTTCGCCTTGTTAACGCCACCTAATGCTGATCTTCTAAACTCAACCTTCGGCGAACGTTACCCGGATAAGTTAGGCAAGGTCATGGTTCATCCGACGGACGCTGCGTGCGCCGATATTGCCGACAACGATCTGGTAGAGATATACAATCATCGAGGCAAGAATTTACGACATGCAGAGGTTACCGACAAAACACAGCCAGGATTACTGGTCGCTGAAGGTATTTATTGGCAGACAGAAGCATCGCAACATACAGGCATCAACGATCTGACCTCACAGGCTACAACCGATATGGGCGAAGGCGGCACATTCCATGAGAGCAGGGTCGCTATCAGAAAAGTAATGAACCGTTGACTAATCGCTATTAAGTCACAACATCTGGCTTGGTGCGGCCAGTATATTCCTCAATGCTGAGAAGCTTTTCAGCAGCGCCCACCAATGGCGCAAGCGCCACCTGCGGATCCAAGTCAAGTGACTCAGCTTCACCTATGTAAGTATCAAAGTAGACTCTAAGCGTTGCGCCCTGGGTTCCAGTGCCGGACAGCCTTATCACCACCCTGCCACCATTGTTAAAAAACACTCGAACACCTTGTGCTTTCGATTCACCGCTATCGACAGGGTCAGTGTATTGAAAATCGTCAGCGGAATCTATTTCTAGCCCTTCAACCTTCGTGCCAGCCAATTGTGGCAGTTGCTTTTTTAAAGCTGATATCATCTGTTGCGCACTGGCACTATCGACACCCTCATAATCGTGCCTTGTGAAATAGTCACGGCCATAACGGGCCCAGTGATCCCTCACAACATGACTAAGGGGCCGGCCTTCTTTGGCTAATATATTGAGCCAAAATAACACGGCCCAAATTCCATCTTTCTCTCGCACATGGTCTGATCCAGTTCCGAAGCTCTCCTCACCACAGAGCGTTATTTTGCCTGCATCTAAAAGATTGCCGAAGAATTTCCAACCTGTTGGAGTTTCATAACAGTTGATACTCAATGCCTCAGCAACACGATCAACTGCACGACTTGTGGGCATAGATCGCGCTACGCCCTTAATGCCATCGGCATAACCGGGAATCAAGCGAGCATTCGCCGCTAGAATCGCCAGACTGTCGCAGGGGTTTAAGTAAAAACTTTGTCCGTAAACCATGTTTCTATCGCCGTCTCCGTCAGATGCAGCACCAAAATCTAGTGCATTATCACCATTTAGCTTAGCGACCATTTCGTGGGCATGAACCAAATTTGGATCAGGATGACCGCCGCCGAAATCAGTTAACGGTTGTCCGTTGATGACAGTACCTACCGGCGCGCCTAATCGGTTTTCCAGAATTTCTTTTGCATACGGACCTGTGACTGCATGCATGGCATCGAAACACATTCGAAACTTTCCGTCACTCAGCATCGCTCCGATAAGAGTGAAATCGAAGATCGACGCCATCAGTTCAGCGTAATCTATTACCGAATCGATCACTTCAACCTCGGTTTCTCCGATTTGAAGATGACCAATTTGGCCAAGTTCTAAAATGTCGCTTTGACACGAGAGGTAGTGGTCTATCGATTCTGTGTAACCGTAGATTGCGTCGGTCAAATTTTCTGTCGCCGGGCCACCATTTTCGCTATTAAACTTAATACCAAAATCGCCCTCTGGCCCACCAGGATTATGACTAGCAGACAATACGATGCCACCATCGGCCCCATGTTTGCGAATGATGCAGGACAGCGCTGGCGTCGACAAAATTCCATCTTGGCCAATCAACAACTTTGAAAAGCCATTCGCTGCCGCCATACGAATGATTATCTGTATTGCTTCGAGATTAAAAAATCGACCGTCCCCGCCGATGACCAATGTTTTACCTTTGCATGGGGTAATGGCATTGAAGATCGACTGAACAAAATTTTCCAGATAGCCGGGTTGCTGAAAATCTTTAACGCTTTTGCGCAGTCCAGATGTGCCTGGCTTTTGTCCTGAATATGGTTGCGTTGGAACAGTTAACAGCTGCATGTATATATTCTCTAAAACTTGAATGAGCGCACTTTACCGGCACTCTATCGAAACTGGACGACGTGTTCAATCAAGCAAACAATGAGGTTAGATCCCATCTCGTCAAAAAAGTCGTGCCATTTCAGGCCTTTTTTAAAGCAGCCGATCATGCCATCGGATATCATCACGCAGCAAGTAAACTTAATCGGGTCATCAGACAACTATCCACTAAGGACCAGCCATGACAAATCTCTCAGAACAAGCGGACTATACTAGCCTACGCAGCAATGTCAGTGCCCTGGGAAGCCTTCTGGGGGAGATTATTTCAGATGCGGAAGGCGCTGACTTTCTGGCTCTGGTCGAGCAGATTAGGGTCCTTTCACGCGCAGCACGGGAGGGAGAAGAGTCTTCCAGTGAGAAACTTGTGCAGATACTCAGAGAACTGAGTAACGAGCAGCTCGTACCAGTGGCTCGTGCCTTCAACCAATTTCTAAATCTCGCCAATATTGCAGACCAGCATCATTCAGAGTCTCGCGAGATGGATCCACTATTTTCAGCCTCAGGCGCCCTCGCTAGCACCTTCGATAACCTTATTAAAGAAGGTGTTAGCGCTGAGAACTTGAACACGGCTATTCTTGAATTGAAAATCGAACTTGTGCTCACGGCTCATCCAACAGAGATCATGAGACGCACGCTTATTCACAAACACAGCGAAATCGGCAATTGCCTCAATCAGCTTGAACTGTCGGGACTCACCAACCGAGAACGAGATCAGCTAAATCTTCGACTGCGAGATCTGATTACCCAGATATGGTTTGGTGACGATTTTCGCACTAGCCGCCCAAGCCCGGTCGATGAAGCCAAATGGGGATATGCAGTTGTAGAAGACTCCCTATGGGATGCAGTGCCTGAATTTATGCGCCGTCTTGATTCAGCCTACTTCGATGCTTGTGGCACACACCTACCACCAGATTTCACCCCTGTGAGCTTTGTCTCATGGATGGGCGGTGACCGTGATGGCAATCCTAATGTTACCGCGCCAATTACCGAAGAAGTGCTGCGCTTAAGCCGGTGGCAGGCAGCTGATTTGTATTTCAATGACCTCAGCAAATTAGCTGAAGAATTATCAATGACAAAATGCGATAACGCATTAAGAACATTGGCAGCACAAGCGCACGAACCTTATCGCGCAGTATTGCGGCAACTTCGAGAAAAAATGCGATTAACCCGCGCTGCTATTGAAGACGAGTTAGACGGAGAACCCGTCGAGCACCAAGAGGTATTCACAGATATAGCACAACTGTTAACACCACTTGATACCTGTTACCGCTCACTCCACAATTGTGGGATGGCCAGTGTGGCTGAAGGTGCACTGCTCGACCTGCTCCGAAAAGTGAGATGTTTCGGCCTGCATCTGGTTCGAGTGGATGTTCGCCAAGATAGCGCTCGCCATACACAAGCTTTATCAGAACTCACTCAGTTCCTCGAACTTGGCGATTACGCGAGTTGGGATGAGGACGAAAAACAATCGTTCCTATTAACAGAGCTATCAAACCCTCGGCCCCTTATCCCGCGGCGCTGGCAGCCTTCAAGCGATGTAGCAGAAGTATTAGCCACCTGCGAAGTCGTCGCCAAACAACCGCCAGAAGCACTCGGTGCCTATGTTATTTCAATGGCGCGACAAGCTTCCGATATTCTAGCCGTGCATCTCCTACTGCAAGAATCTGGTTGTGACGCTAGACTGCCAGTCTCTCCGTTGTTTGAAACGCTGGACGATTTATCGCGCGCCAAGGAAGTCATATCAAGACTACTTTCGCTGCCCTGGTATAGAAAGACGATTTCGGGACAACTCATGGTGATGATCGGCTATTCTGATTCAGCTAAAGATGCCGGCGTATTAGCGGCGTCCTGGGCTCAGTACACCGCGCAGGAATCACTGCTTCAAGTCTGCGATGAGCAAGGTGTGAAATTAACTCTCTTCCACGGCCGCGGTGGCAGCATCGGCCGCGGCGGCGCGCCGGCCCACGCAGCGCTTTTGTCACAACCACCAGGCTCACTCCGCAATGGCTTACGAGTGACCGAACAAGGAGAAATGATTCGAACCAAACTTGGCTGGACTCCGCTTGCCGTAAAGACGCTCGCTTTATATACCACCGCCATCTGCCGAGCTAACTTGATGACACCTCCGGAACCCAAGGCGGAATGGCGAGCGCTAATGGAGCAGATGTCAACGGACTCCTGCACAGCTTACAGAGCAATCGTGCGCGAAGAGCCAGACTTTGTTTCATACTTCCGTCATGCCACGCCAGAGCAGGAATTAACAAAACTGCCGCTAGGCTCAAGACCCGCGCGGCGCAATACCGGTGGTGGTATAGAAAGTTTGCGGGCTATTCCCTGGATTTTCGCCTGGTCACAGAACCGATTGATGGTGCCAGCCTGGTTGGGTGCAGGTGCAGCGATGCAGCTAGCTTTGGACAATGGCGCTGAAAACACATTGCAAACAATGTTCCGGCAATGGCCATTCTTTGAGGCCAGGATTTCGATGCTGGAAATGGTTTATGCAAAAGCAGATAGCGGATTATCCACCTACTATGACAATAGTCTGGTACCGCAAGAGTGGCAGCACATTGGTAATACATTGCGAAGTCAACTTGCACTAGATTGCAGCACAGTACTGGCAATAGCAGGTCGGGATGAACTGATGGATGACCAACCCTGGGTGAAACAATCTTTGCAACTCAGAGACATCTATACCGACCCCCTGAACTACCTTCAAGCCGAACTGCTAAAACGCAATCGCGCCCAAGAGGAGCCATTTCTTGAGCACGCCATCATGGTCACAATTGCGGGAATAGCTGCGGGTATGCGCAATACGGGCTAGCGCTCTGTAGACAATATTCAGCGTTTCTATTGGTGTTTCAAATAACACGTTGTTAAGGAACAATTTCACTTGAAAAAAATATTTAACATACTTTTAGCTTGCTAATCGACACCCGTCTTTCGAATTGAAATGGTTAATGTCACATGGAAGCTATTGCCCTCGCCACGCCGGTATCAATTGCCATGATCTGCATCGCAATGGGCCAGCCTGATCCTGATTTTGCCGCCAACGATGTTAAATCTGTAAGTGAATACAATGGAAATTTTGTCACCTATACCGGGTTTGAATTAACCCTCCCTGTTATCATTGCGCTTCACCACCCTTTTCAAACAATCACTCCCAATCAAGAGCGCAAAAATACAGTGGCGAAAAAATATTACGTAATATGGGAAGGTCGAAAAACCGGCATCTTCGAAGATTGGCCGACGGCGCAAGCCGCTGTCGCGGGCCACAAAGGTGCTAAATTTAAAGGGTTTGAAACTCGCGCACTGGCGGAAGCAGCATTTAGCCAGGCGCCTGAAAAAAGTATCGCCGCGAAAAAATCTTCTACTAAAAGTTCAAAGAAGCGCCCAGCTTTTGAATTAGACCAGAGCTTTGACATCCATATTTTTTGCGACGGTGGGTGCGACCCTAACCCGGGTCCTGCGGCATCAGGAGTTATTGTCTACCAATCGGGCGCTATTCGGGCTAAATATCACGGCCGCTACCATCAAGGCACGAACAACACCGCTGAACTTAAGGCTTTGTTTGAAGCCATGCGTCTCGCTAAAGGCTTGATCGAAGAAGGCTTGAAAGTTCAAATCCTCAGTGATTCCTCGTACTCTGTCAAAGCCATGACGCAATGGGCTGCCGGTTGGCAACGCAAGAATTGGACACGCGGCAAAGGCGAAGTGCTAGCGAACTCAGAGCTGATCAAAAGCATGTATGAGCGCTATGTACAGCTACCCACGAGCTTAAGCATCATCCACGTCAAAGGCCATTCAGGTGTCGAGGGCAATGAGTTAGCAGACAGAATGTGCTTCATTGCCATGCAAAACAAGGTAGAAGACTTCGCGAAATATGAAGGCAATGAAACGATCAGTGAGCTGTTGGCGTTAAACTCAGGTTAACTGACCCAAGCTCAATTCAAAATTCAATACGGGTAGGTCATTCCGCAATCTCATCTAGTTGATTCGGTATCTCGAGATTCATCGGTAACCAAAGCTCAAAAATCATATGCCCTGCTTCAGTATGCCAATCAACTCTCGCACCAATCTCTTCGGCTCTGATGAACGCACCTTGTTCGATAATCCAAAATAAAACTCCTCCCCTAACTTAACTGTGATGGCAAATGGCTCATCCCCTCCCTGATGTAACGCATTGGTAATCGCTTCACGAAAAATACGAATCAAGTGGTAATTTGTACTGCTGTCTAGCGCAATTTCAGAGGAATTGAGCACTTCATGCCATGCGAATTCCAACCCGACAGCTTCTGCTCGAATACTGGTATCCTCTTTACAATCTGCCAACAGCATTGCGAGATCTAAGTCTGGGTATTTTGCCCGAAAGATAGCAACCTTAAACCTTCAAGTGCCGCTCGCGCTAGGGTAGGACTCTTTTCCACGCTAGGTGATTGAATGATTAACACAAGGCGGGAGCCGACATCATCGTGCAGATCTCTATAGATTTTTTCTCGCTCACTTAACGCAGACTGTTTGAGTTCCAAGTCTCTATTTTGTTAGTTTGAACCTGCCAGAACTTACGCTCTTGCCATAGCTCATGTAACAGCAATTGGGCACCGAACACCGGTGGAGCCATTAACGGTCCAAGATCACCATCCACCCTTCTGGCTCTACATCACCACCGGCAAGTCGAGAATTGAGGAATACGCTAGCTTTTGTTTGATATCGATACAAATAGATCGCAGAAAATTCAGCCGGCACATCAACTGAGAACCGAAATCAGGTGACCATCGGCCTCTCAGCAAAGGGTGTGCCGGCCGAGAAATAAGGCAGCTCAATGGGTTGCCACTGGGCAGAATCGCCCGGCGGGTTTTCGCTATTATCTATGACGTAGGAGCCAGTCTTAAGCTCAGCTAGCTCGGCTGCGTCCACACTTGAAAAGAATAACAATGACCACAGAATGATACTTGCCGCCATATAAACGGACCGTAGCTTGCCAAGCCTAGTATCCATTCGAATGTTCACTCACTGATGTTAACTCGGAATTGATTCCACATTGCAAAAATAACCAGCATGCGAATGTGGCGCCAAAGATCTACGGCCCGCAACATCGTTTGCTTGAGCTCCTCTCAACCGATTGATAACCTGCTGGCTTACTATATCCGAGAGTCTCCTTAAAATGTCGTTAATCCTTTATGGTGTACCATTTTCTCAGCCTGTCAGAGCGGTCATGTGGCTTCTATTTCTAAAACAAGAGCCTTTCAAAATGGTCTTGATCAATCCAGGCTCAAAGGGAGAAACAGGTAGTCGTAACCCAAACTTTCTGGCGAAGAACCCTAGCGGAACGATTCCGTGTATCGAAGAGCCAGATACAGGATTCACCCTCGGAGAGGCTCATGCCATCATGACCTATCTGGCACGAACGAAGCACTGGACTGACGTCTACCCTGATGATGAGCGCATCAGGGCAAAGATTGATGCTTATCTACACTATCACCATAGAAATATACGTGAGGCTTCCGTAGGTCTCGTCGCACCGAAAATCAGGAAGGACCTTAACATTCCAGAAGCAATGCAGGTTGCAGCCAAGCGAAATCTAACAGCGGCACTCAACACCCTAGATAAAGGTATGCTCGCAAATAGCCGCTATCTGGTGGGTGACTCTGTTAGCCTCGCCGACCTCGCCGCATATGTTGAACTAGGGCAGTTACAACCGCAATTTACCAACGTATTTGATATGTCATCTTTTCCAAATGTCTCACGTTGGCTTAAAGATATGGCCAAGGTGGACGGACATGATGATGTGCATGTCGTGTTAACAGAACTCGGGGACATTTCTATCGAGGCGCCAACGATGGATATGATAAAAAATGCAAACAAGAAAGCACTTTCTGTGTTGAAGCAACGACTGAAAGAGTGATGCAGCAGCGTTAACCAGCCGACATTAGGCTTGGCTGCGCATTTGCGCTAGGATGATTTCACCAAAATATTTCCCAAGGTGATCAACATGAGCGAAGCGATAGAAAAAAAAACAGAAAATGCTTCAAATCTGGGACGTCTTCTCGTCCTGATCTATGGTGTTATTAGTTACTTCTTAGGCGTCATCGGGCTCGTTGCTATT
Organism: Candidatus Azotimanducaceae bacterium; assembly: GCA_047629195.1. Taxonomy (GTDB): domain Bacteria; phylum Pseudomonadota; class Gammaproteobacteria; order Pseudomonadales; family Azotimanducaceae; genus UBA4582. Next base: position 6,202 of record JBLHWY010000081.1, on the reverse strand, counting down.
ATCGCGTTGGCGAGCGGCCTGATACCTCTGGGGTATCTCTTCTCTACTGACGCCGTCTCGCCCGTAGTGATCAACTTTGTGTTGGTGGCTATATGGGGGCTGGTGCATTCCTACATGGCGCGTGATTCATTCAAAGTGGCATTAACGCGTTTCATACCAGAGCCAGCCGAAAGGCCGACATATATTCTGATGGCAGGTATAACCTCCGTGTTAATGGTTGGTTTGTGGCAAGAAGTTCCCGGTATCGTCTGGTCGGCTGAAAACCCAATCCTAGTGGCATGCCTATGGATCATGTTTGGCTTTGGCTGGGTATACCTCCTGTTGGCGACTTTTGCCATCAACCACTTTGATCTGTTCGGCTTACGTCAGGTGTACCTGCATTTTAGAAATCTTCCCAGACCGCCGCTGAACTTCGTGAAAAGCTGGATGTATAAGTTCTCTCGTCATCCGATCCAAACCGGCGTCTTAATTGGCGTATGGTTTATTCCCACAATGACAGTCACACACCTAATTCTGTCTATTGGTTTTACCGTGTATATCTTCATTGGCTTGTGGTTTGAAGAGAAGGATTTAGTCAAAGATATTGGCGAACCTTACGAGCAATATCGAAAAGAGGCTGGCATGTTCTTGCCTAAGTTTTTCAAGTAATAGTGAACTCACTTTAGTTACAATTGAATCGGCATTGAGGAAGTCGCATACTCATTGTTTAGTACTTCGAGGAGTCAATTGTGAATATTAGTGAAGAACTACCCAACGGCCGAGTTGAGGGACTCTGTCAACAAGAGTTCCAGGCGGTCGCAGATCAATTTATCACCAACTTCGATGGCGAAGAGGTTGGCGCCTCGCTTTGCATCACTATTGGCGGCGAAACAGTTGTCGACCTATGGGGCGGACTGAAGGCAGGAAAGGATCCTGAACACTGGGAAGAGGATACCGTCTCGGTGGTATTTTCTTGCACTAAAGGCGCAACGGCATTGTGCGCCCACCATTTGATAGACCAGGGCAGCCTGGATATTCATGAGAAAGTAGGCTTTTACTGGCCAGAATTTGCTACCAATGGCAAAGAAGATGCCACCGTAGAAATGATGCTGAACCATAGTGTCGGCGTACCTGCATTGCGTGAACCGATTAAAGAAGGCGGCTATTGCGACTGGGACTATATGGTTGATCGGCTAAGTGCAGAAGCGCCGTTCTGGAAACCAGGCACACGCAATGGATACCACATGATGACATTCGGCTGGACCGTGGGTGAACTGGTACGACGGGTTAGCGGAAAAAGTCTGGGTACATATTTCCGTGAACATATTGCCGAGCCACTGGCGCTAGATTTCTCTATTGGCTTGCCCGAAGACCAGCACGCAAGGGTATCCAGAATGCAGCGATGGCGACCTAAAAAGGGTGAGCAACCGGCACCATTTACGCTAGCGATGCTCAATGACAGGAACTCCTTACAGTATCTGGCGTTCATGAATTCAGGTAAACACAAAACCGATTCGACGCAATCGTACCTTGCCGAACTAGGTGGCGGCGGCGGCATCGCCAACGCTCGTGCACTTGCAGGCATGTATGCACCCCTCGCTAACGGCGGTATTCACAAGGGCATTCGTATTGTCAGCGAGGACCACATTCAACGAATGCGATCAGTCTCAGTCGCAACGCTGGAAGACGCGACTTTGCTGATGCCATCACGCTTTGGCCTCGGGTTCATGAGGTCTATGGACAATCGCCATCGAGCAAGCGGCAATATGGAAACGATGATACTCGGGCGCGGGGGATTTGGTCACGCCGGTGCAGGAGGCAGTGTCGGCTTCGCTGACCCTGAAGCGGCGCTATCGCTTGGATATTCCATGAATCAGATGGGCGCAGGTATACTCGTCAATCAGCGCGGTCAAGCACTTGTGGACGCGACGTACCGTTGTCTTGGCTATCGCACCAACTCGCCGGGGTACTGGATTAGGTAAGTGATGATGAATTTAGTGCAGGTGCCTGATCTTAGATTAACCGCGTGGGCACTATTGCATTCACTCTGTAGCCGCTTAATAAAGCCGAACACCACTGCTCTAAAGGCATTTTTTGCTTAGAGAACGTTTGCGCCGAAGCATTGTTAGGATCAACATTAATTTCTGGTCCCAGTTTTCATCCAAAGCAAATTGATAAACCGATACGTGCGATAAGTATCCGATGGGGGTTCCCACCCCTACCATGGATAAGCTCTGTAGTTGTTGTCAGAAAAACCTGATGAATATTGTCAGCATTCAACCAATCGGCCGCAGTATACAAGGCATAACCCAAATCCCCAGATAGGATCTTGATATTGTTCAGAGGTACTCAATGTGCTCGCTTTGAGTTCAGCCACGGGTTATTCCTTTTCTGTCGCGCACACAGTACGAGGCATATCCGTTTCCGCTTCGTGCCCCTGGGGAGGAGCGCAAGCATCTTGTGTCAGGTGTTATCGACCATGCGGCGCTTATCAACCACTATGAGGCCCGCGCATTAGCTTGAACTGCTTGGCAACTAATATTTTCCAGTCACCGAGTTCATGAATCTTCGCGTAGGTACCTTCATCTATTCTCACGATTCTACTTTCGTGGTCGATCCGGGCGGCAGTGTAGTGGCCAATGCTCTGGCGCCGCCTTTGCGCTCTTCAGCGCGTTTCTGAATTTTTAAAAACCTGGAAACGTAAGTTTTTTAGACCTTTCAGGTTTGTTGGTTTAGAAATCAATAGGTTGTCGGGAAGTAACCATGGAGATCTTAGGTTCTAGATAATCGCTAGTGAGTTCCCAGTCAGAAAGCTAATGCTAAGCCATATTGCTAGTCCGTCTAAACGAAAGCGCTAATCCTAAGCGACTTTTCCAAATTCTTTAAAACGTGAGATTTTGTCCTTACTTAGCTTAGTAAATGTCCAACCTGCCGCAAGTTTTAAGGACCAAGATTCGCCTAGCCGTATTCCTTCTCATTTCTTTATTTTTCAATAACTTCACATGTGTCCCTGATCGTATCGCTTACGAATGATGGTTTTGGCGGGGTGCTCGCAACATTCACTCATTCACTTCAAATATTTTCTGTGTTTAAGTCTACAGACTTGTAACCCTCTGAGAAACGCCAGATGATGCGAGATCAAATTGGGGAAAACGCTCGTGAGAAAAAGAATGAGAACGCTAACCTGTATTCTGTTGCTAGTACCAATGCACCTCATGACAGACAGCCATTGTAAAACGAGTGAGTGGGGAGCAGATGACCAGATGGGTGCGGCCAATCGCATAACTGCGGCTACCGTCAGGCAGGCAAGCCGTTTGATCAAAACAGGCAAAACTTACAGTCTTGGATTGACTATCGATAGCAGTATGCCTGCGTTTGCACCCCGTAGTTTATCTCTTACCGTCGTGCAACCTAATCAGCAAGATGGTAACAGGCCATTTGGTGATATGACCTACAACGATGATATTTTCAACGGCTGGCTGGGCGTTGGCTCGCAGATTGATGGTTTAGGTCATCTAGGTCACAAAGGGGTGTATTACAACTGTAACGAAACTAAAGACTTCGCTGCTATTGATGGCTTGACGCGACTCGGTATTGAAAACGTACCGCCAATCGTTGCTCGCGGTATTGTATTAGATATGGCCGGTCACTATGGCGTGCCTCACCTTGAAGCGGGTCAGTTCTTTACCGTTGATGATGTGACGGCTGTCGTTAAAAAACAGCGTACGCCTATTCGGGAAGGCGACGTGGTGCTGTTTCATACTGGCTGGACTGACGCAAAATTAAAGTCAGACGCAACAGCTTGGGTAAGTGGCGAGCCGGGGCAGTCAGAGGAAGTGGCGCAGTACAGATGTTGATTAACCCGACTGCGATCCGATAGTGAATCGTTGTTCGCTTTCACTGGTCAGAGCATCAGCCACGAGATGAATTTGTTAGTGCAGGGATTAGAGTGGTATCGCGAATTAATATACGGATAAGCACATGAGGCCGAGATTAGTATGTCTAAAGTAGAGTTACTCATTGGTGTTACGGGACATAGGGATCTCCTTGAAAGTGAGGAGGGGATGATCAAACAGAAAGTGCAAGATTTCTTTCTCGATTTACAAAAGCGCTATCCGGATCTACCGCTTCATGTGTTGACGTCTCTAGCCGAAGGCGCAGATAGCCTAGTTGCTGACGTTGCCCTTGAAGCGGGACTAAAAGTTACCAGCGTGTTGCCAATGCCGGAAGCGTTGTACCTTGAAGATTTTCAAGGACAAGCGAAGGAAGACTTTCAACGACTTAATGCAGCATCTGAATCCTGGGTCCTATCTCCGTCTCACTGGGGAATAAACTCGGACAGACAGGAGATACCATCGAACGAAATCCGACGTGAAATCTACTACGAGCGCGCGGGTCGGTTTCTTGCAGCACATAGTCATATCTTGTTAGCCCTCTGGGATGGCAGCACGAATGGCGCGGTGGGTGGTACGAGCCACGTCGTGGAGTTTCACCAACGAGACGCGGAGACTGAAGAAGATCCAAGTCAGGCTAGAACATTTGTTGATATCGGTGATGATGAAAGTGACCTTGTATATCACATCGTCTGCTCGCGGCGATCCAGTGGTGCGCCTGTGGAGTCTCTTTCTCCGGGCGACGCTATGTGGTTTACCCGTAATGACGTTACCCCACGAGAAGTGGAGTTGCCTGACCGCTATCATCGAGTTTTTAAAAGTCTGGCTGAATTCAATCAAGATTTGAATCTCGTTGCTGGACAGTCCTACTATAGTTTGCACCCTGAATCAGCACATGATGCGAAGTCTGAGTTTGCCGGCAAGGTCTGTGAAGATATCCAAATGATTTATGGTGCTTGCGATGCGCTAGCGACGACATTTCAGAAACGAACGGCCTACGCCATCAAAACGACCCTGAGCAGCGCCATTCTCGCGGGTCTTTCTTTTATTGTTTATGCAGATCTGTTTGATTTTCCGGTCATGATTGCGGGGTATTTCTTTTTTGTAGCACTAGCGACGGCCAGTTTTTATGTAGCTGAAAAGCAAAACTGGCAAAAACGCTACCTTGACTATCGCGCGCTCGCGGAAGGATTACGTGTGCAGTATTATTGGGCGCTAGCGGGTGTCAACATGTTGAGCCCCAATCGCTATAGCCATGACAGTGTTTTTGATGGTCGCGAGTTAGAGCTAGGATGGATACGTCATGTCATGCGTTTCACAGGGCTGCACGCTGACTTAACTGAGAGTACTGCAACCCATCTTGATCTTGCGATAGCAACGTGGATAGATGACGAAAATCAAGGTCAGCTACACTATTTTAAACGGGCTGCCAAGCGTTCCTTGCTCAGTCATCAGACAACCCAACGAATCACCGTGACTTGTTTTGCTTCAGGTATGGTGCTGGCGGCAATGTTAGCGCTTAACCAGGGCCTATTTAGCGGGCTTGTGATGAATTGTTTCATTGCGATGATTGGCCTGCTCCCCATTGTTGCTGCTGCACGGCAAAGTTATTCCCACCGACTCGCAGAACGTGAACTGGCGGGCCAATATTCTTACATGCATGAGCTTTTCAGCAATGCGAGCAGGTTCATAGAGCAAGCAGAAACCGTCGAGATAAAACAAACAATACTACGTGACCTTGGCGAAGCGGCGCTCAGAGAGAATTCTTTGTGGCTGCTCAGACAGCGTGAACGCCCACTGCCTGTGACTGGTAGTGTTGGATAGACCCATTTGGGCCATTGCTGGGCGGATCTCGCTACTGAGTGTTCTATCGCCATTTGAGTGAATAAGTAGCATTAAGCGCCAAGGAAAATGATTAGCACTCCCCTGCTCTTAAGTGCCAGCTGTTTTACCACAAGTCGCTCGACGCTCGAAACCAAATTGAGCACAGCAGAGCAATGTACTATCGTCGCGATTCCCAGCACCCACAACCCAATCGGCTACACTCGCCAAGAAGTCATTGACAACCATCACCATGACCACCTGTCATATAACAAAATAGGCGTTTCTCTCGCAACAAACAAAGACAGTGAATAAAAACCGCAGTAATGCCAACACATCAGGATTTTTGAAATCCTGATGCACCTTATCACGCCCTAACCCTCTTGTTCACAGGGCAACATTAAAACCGGCAAACAGATATCGGCCAATAACACTAACGGGATAACCCACCTCACCAACATCAGGCGTTTCGTTGGTGACGTTGTTCATGCCCACATATACCGTCACTG
>JBLHWY010000080.1:0-28856 GCA_047629195.1 Candidatus Azotimanducaceae bacterium | reverse complement strand
GGGAACAATGGGGTGAGGTTTTCGAAGAGGATCTTGTTCTTAGATTCAGTAGGATCTGTGTAGTTGATTTGATCTACTTTAAGCAATGCGAAATATCTTTCGCTATCTTTCGGTGGTCTTATTTTTCCCGAGACGCTGTCGCCAGTGCGTAAGTTGAAACGCCGTATTTGACTGGGCGAAACGTAAATGTCATCAGGCCCCGCCAGGTACGAACTGTCGGCTGAGCGCAAAAAACCAAATCCATCCTGTAGTATCTCTAATGTTCCGTCGCCATAAATGGCTTCCCCGCCTTTTGCATGTTTTCTTAAAACATTGGCAATGATTTCTTGTTTTCTGGATCTGGCCAGATTGTCCATACCCATTTCGTGGGCGATTTCAAGAAGTTCGGGGATTGGTTTAGATTTAAGATCGGTAAGGTTCATAGATTCACTTGTTTGATTAAACTTTTATGGGATGGAGTTAGCGTGCAATAGGCACAAGAAAGATATTGGGTTTTTTAAAACAGCGAGAGGGTCTGTTTTTACGTTTGCTTAATTAGTTTAGTTAGGCGGACTCGTTAAGCGAAGATATTTCACGCGAATTATTTACGCGGCTTGATTACGCAGAAAGAGTTGTCACAAAACGTTGTCGCTAATTATATCTTTCGACTGTCGTTACGTAGTCGACAAGATAGGTTAGGGACGTTGAGCAATTACGCTTGTGGCCGGTTCGTTACATTGAAGACTAGCAAATTGTCGCTTTTCTGCCCGGTTGTCAACGTTTTTTTTACAGATTTATTTTTAAAGTCGAGAGTGGGATGAAGGTCCCACTCCTTTTTTCTCTTATTAGCGTGCTAAATAGAGCGCCAATTTGACAGCTTAGACTTATTAACTTGGAAACTTAAACTTAGATGTTGCTGTCTAGAAATGCAGTCAGTTGTGATTTAGAGAGCGCACCTACTTTTGTCGCTTCAACAGAACCATTTTTGAATAGCATCAGTGTTGGTATGCCTCGAATACCGTATTTTGGCGGTGTATTCTCGTTAGCGTCAATATCAAGCTTGCAGATTTTCATTTTACCACTGTATTCAGCTGCAATTTCTTCCAGCACTGGAGCGATTACCTTGCAGGGGCCACACCACTCTGCCCAGTAGTCCACTAGAACAGGGACATCAGAATTTAAAACTTCAGCATCAAAAGTGTCGTCGGACACGTGACTAATTGCAGACATTAGTAAACTTCTCCAAATAATTAGATTATTGGTGGTATTTCGGAATATTTCTTGTGGTTTTGATCCCTGCAGTGAGGCTTGCAAATTGAATCAACGTCGTAAGCTATCCTAACGCGCAATTTTCTCTAATGGAAAGGAAATTGACTACAATTCAGCAAATCCACGGATTTAAGGCTGCATTCTCTGGGCAACTGTTTTCGCAAAATACGTCAAAATTGCATCTGCGCCCGCCCGTTTCATCGCGATTAATGACTCTTCGATAACTTTATCTTCGAGCCATCCGTTTTGAATCGCGGCCTGCAGCATGGCGTACTCGCCGCTAACCTGATAGACCATGGTTGGGACACCAAAGCTCTCCTTTACCCTCGATACAATATCAAGATAGGGCATGCCAGGTTTTATCATGACCATGTCTGCACCTTCCATGATGTCCAATTGAACTTCATGTAACGCTTCGTCCGAATTCGCGGGGTCCATCTGGTATGTGGCTTTGTTTCCCTTGCCGAGATTGCCTGCTGACCCAACCGCGTCTCTGAAGGGGCCATAAAAAGCTGAAGCGTATTTTGCGGAATAAGCCATGATCCGCGTATTGATATAACCTGCTTCTTCTAACTCGAGTCGAATTTCTCCGATTCTTCCGTCCATCATGTCTGAGGGCGCAACGATATCAACGCCCGCCTCAGCGTGTGAAAGTGCTTGTTTCACGAGCGTGTCTACGGAGATGTCGTTCATGACGTAACCTTCGTCATCAATAATGCCGTCCTGACCATGAGTCGTGAAGGGATCCAGCGCAACATCGGTCATGACGCCAAGTTCTGGTACAGCCGCTTTAATTGCTCTAACGGCACGTTGTGCTAAGCCGTCATGGTTGTAAGCCTCCTCTGCTAACAAAGATTTTTTATCCAGAGCCACTACAGGGAAAAGTGCCATAAGAGGAATGCCAAGGGCGTGCACTTCCTGCGCTTCTTTAACGAGCAGGTCTATGGTTTTGCGCTCGACGCCCGGCATGCTCGCGACTTGCTCTGACTGGTTTTCACCCTCAATAACAAAAACCGGGTATATCAAATCATCTACGCGTAAATGGTTCTCGCGCATTAATCGACGGGAAAAATCATCTTTGCGCATTCTTCTCATTCTGGCTTCTGGAAATTGTCTGCTCACTCAACTCATCCTCTTTTAGTTATGTCTTATCTGTAATCCGGTATTTTTTGGTGCTAGCTAGGTCTGCATTATAGCCACGTTTTGTTGTTGTGTTCTGCAAGCCGATGTTTGCTGAACTTAGTAATGATAACGCGGAGGCCTAGGCTGCCATCAATAGCCGTTTGACTTGATGCAAAACCGAGCGTAAAACAAAAGCTGACAGATTCTCGTTTATTGATTTATCTATGGCTATCGCACTAAAGAATAGTTCGAGTGAAGCTTATGTCACCGTGCTTGAGAGTCTCGTGTGTGTGAAAGTTTCCGCAACCCAGGTTTTCATCTTACCCGACTGCAAAACCTTGCCAAAAGCATTGGTTCAGGGTCCAGCGACGAAATTTAATCAAGCAGATCAACCCAGAATAGCTGACAAGAGGGAAATATGAACAAAAGCGTATACAGCCTGAGTGAAATTGAGGCGGAACATGATTATGTCACGCCTCATATTGAGTGTGGACTAAAGTTGCATGGCGGGTTTGACACAGAGGGCACTTATTTGTCCCCAAGAACGCGTAATAGATGGCAGGCGATTGAAGCCTGGTCTGCACGACTTGCCGAGCAGAATATCACTTTGGTTGAGGCGTCTACTGATCTCCTCTCTGAGCCAAATTATCCTAGTATTGAACAGCAAATATTTCTGCTTAACAATGGTGTTAAGCAGCCTCTTTGGGACTCGTTGACGATAACGGGCATTATAGAAGGGCGAGGTAAAGCCTTAGCAGATCTAGTTGCACCTGATTTTCAGTCGATTATAAAAGAAGATATTTCTCAGAAAGCGCTTGGGCACATGAATAAGGGTCTTTTAAGCACTCACGGTTGGGATGAGGGCGGTAACCCAGCGACCGATATAGGTGGTCATGATGTCATGTGGTATGCCGTTAGAGATCTCATCTTTGGCAAGGATAAGTTTCCGACGCCAGAGGCGCCGTCCAGTATTGGTCGAGAAAAAGACGAGCGAGAGATGCATGCCATAGGACCTGAATTTGAAGGTGTTATGGCCTTTCTGATGAATTTGCTCATGATTGAAGTTAGGGCTGAACGCGCATTTGATTTTTATGAAAAAGTTATTGGCTCCGATAGAACATTCACAGATAAGTTAATAGAAGCAAAACATGCGGTTGAGTTGGTAAATCGAATTCGACAGGATGAATCGGTACATGTTGCTTGGTTGAAGGTCGCGATATCCGAGTTTAGAAGTTCAACGATTAAGACGTTATCGGGAAGTGAAGTTAACGGGGCTGAATTGCTCGATCCAGTATGGGCCCAGATGGTTCAGTGGCATGCTGTTGATATGCACAAGGCAAACTACGAAAGATCTCGTTTGGAACTAAAGAAAAAAATCCTTGTTGTTAGCAATGGTGAGAAAATCTTCGCGGAGTTTGAAGCGATGGCCATAGGTTAGCTGTCGCTATAGCGTCAAAACGCTATAAAGCCTCAAGGGTTGTAGTCATTTCTAGCCAGCTTTCTTCTAGTTCGTCAATTTGTTCTTTGAGGCTCAATTGATTTCTGAGCGCCGATTGTAGGTCGCTGCCGCCGCCATTTTCATAAAGGCTGCTGTCGGCTAACACTTCTTCAGCCTCACTAAGTTTTCGATTTAACCGCTCGAGACTAGTTTCGATTGTGCGAAGTTTGGTTTTTATTTGTCTAATTTGTTTTCCACTTGATGCGCTGGTACGACTCGGTTCAACTTCTTCTGCAATATCTTTGACGCTTTCTGCGTGCTTGCCCTTTGACTTTTTTTGCGCTTTTTCTTTAACCGTTTTAATTCTTTTCTCTGAGCTTCCAGTTGGCAGTTTGATGCCTCCGGTTAGCACAAAGCTGCGGTAATCCTCTAGATCCCCATCAAATGGCTTTAAGCGACCCTGATCAAGTAGTAAGAAAGAATCGACAGCATTACTTAGCAGGTGACGATCGTGGGATATCAGTAGAATGGCGCCATCAAAAGTTTGCAGGGCAACCGTCAAGGCTTGCCGCATATCAATATCCAAGTGATTGGTTGGTTCATCCATTAACAAGAGATTAGGTTTTGAGTAGGCCACTAGGGCTAAAGCCAAGCGAGCTTTTTCGCCGCCCGAGAAAATATCGATTAGCTCGCCTACCCTGTCACCGCGAAAATCAAAGCCCCCAAGGTAATTGCGAATACCTTGGTCGCTAAGCTTGGGGTCGGCCCTGCGGATTAAGGTCATTGGTGTCACGTCGAGGTCAAGATCGTCGACCTGGTGTTGCGAAAAATAACCGATTTGGAGGTTATCTCCTTCGATTCTGCGTCCAGTGGTTTTTGTGCTGTTCTGTGTTTCTGCGTGGATCTTTATAATGGGTAATTCGCCGCTGAGTGTTTTCATCAGCGTTGTCTTACCCGCGCCATTGTGCCCCAACAGTCCTATTCTGTCGCCTGGGTGCAGGCTCAAAGATACATTGTGCAGTATTGCTTCTGTGTAACCTAGCTCACATTGATCTAGCAGGAGCAATGGGTCAGAGCTTTTTTCGGCCGTTGGGATCTTGAACGAAAATGGAGAATCAACGTGAGCTGGGGCGATTAATTCCATCCTTTCAAGCGCCTTAATACGACTTTGAGCCTGCCTTGCTTTAGTTGCTTGGGCTCTAAAACGGCTAACGAACTCCTGCATATGTTTGATTTCACGTTGCTGTTTGACGTAGCTACTTTGTTGTTCAGCAAGACGCGCGGCTTTTATGATTTCAAACTGTGAAAAATTCCCGCTGAAAAGTTCTATATTCTTGTTGCTCAGGTAGGCAATTGTATTAACCGTTTCGTCTAGAAATTCCCTATCGTGTGAAATAAGAACCATTGAACCCTGGTACTGTTTGATCCAGTTCGATAACCACAGGATGGCGTCTAAATCGAGGTGGTTGGTCGGCTCATCCAGTAGTAGTAAATCTGCAGGTGACATCAGCGTCCGCGCCAGATTCAACCGAATACGCCAACCGCCGGAGAATGAAGAAAGTGGTTTTTGGAATTCGTCGACCTTGAAGCCGAGACCCATGAGTAATTTTTCTGCTCGAGCGCTCGCTGTATAGCCATCGATGGAGTCCATTTGCTCGTGCAGGGTCGCAATTTTTTCAAATTCGCCTGTCTGCTCTACCCTGGTGATAGCGCGATCAATCTCAGTCCACTGTCTGTCACCGCCTTTCACATAGTCTAGTGCTAGTTCTGCAGTAGCAGCGACCTCCTGTTCGAGATAAGAGATCTCCATACTTTGAGGGAAATCCAGAGAGCCGGTGTCTGCTTCCAGCTCACCGGTAATTAATTTGAACAGGCTGGTTTTTCCAGCCCCGTTAGCGCCGATAAGGCCAACCTTACGACCTTTATGGATCGTAAAGCTGACATCGCTAAATAATAGTAGAGTCCCCCGGCGAAGCGCCAGGTTAGCAAAGGTGAGCATGGAGTATCTGCCGGATTAGATTACACTGATTATAACATCACGGGGCTGGTGCCTTGTTGCCGATATTGGTATTCATTGAAAGATGGTGCGAACGAACACTAAGCGCCGAGTATGGAGTGAAGAAATGATTAAACTTATGGTAGGCATTTTAATTTTAGCATGCGGCAGCCTGTTCTTCATAAAAGGCCCTGATGGCAAACCGTTAATGTCGTTGGATGAGCTTTCTAGTGGCCCAAAGTCATCTGCGGCGGAGACTAATCGGAATATAGAGCCAACCAAGGTTTATAAATGGCAGGATGAGGATGGTGTTTGGCAATTTTCGAATACGCCGGTTGCGGAGCATGAGGCAGAAGTCATCGTTCTTGATGGTCAAATAAACACGATGGATGCTTACGTCGCACCGAAAAAAGTTAAGAATGCAGGAGTCTCAAATTCATTCTCTGCTTTGCCGCCGGGCTTGACGACTGTGTCTCCTGACAAAATCAGTGAAATGATGGATTCAGTCAATAATCTTCAAGATACGGTGGATCAGCGAAAGGCTGAAATAGATCGTAAATCTAGTGCTAATTAGCGCTTAGTGCGCGCACGAACTAGGAGTCGGGCAGTGTGTATGCAAAGCCAGTTGAACCGATGGCATGGTACTGTTGCAGCGAACTTTTTTGATCACCAAATGAAACGGCGACAACTGCTGCTTTATGCCAGGGTCCGTTATTTGGAATCTTCCAACGTTTAATCGTTTCTCCTGAGGCTCTCTGGGCTAATAATATGCTCTCCCGTGCGGTGCCGATGAGTATCTGATCCTCAGTGTCGCTGAATTCCAAAGCTGTAATGCCGGGATTTACCCTAAATAATTCAACTAATTTCTTCCCCGTTTTTGTGCTCCAGACATATACGCCGCCCTGATACGCCGCTGTGATAGCCCAATCTCCAGAAGGCGAAAGGGCAACAAAATTTACTGGGAATTTGTGCGATAGTTCAAATAGCGGGTTCCCATCCTCGAGTGACCATATCCAGGCGATACCATCGTTTGCTCCCGTAAGTGCCAGAGTAGCCTCATCATTGATGGACACGGAACTGATCGTTTCATCATGTCGCAGCGTGCCTACAATGCCTCCTCTCATGAGGTTAAAAAGTACCGCAGACTGATTGTCCAGCGCTAGCAAGGCATATTCCCCTGTGCTGGAAATATCTAGATCAATAATTCGAGTAGGGCTTTGCCAGTACCGCTGGGATTCACCAGTTTCCGTCGACCAGAGCGCCATTGAATTGCCTTCAGTGGTTGCCACATATTGGCCGTTGGCTGAAAACGCAGCAACTCTGATTGCTGAGTAGTCTTTTGGGTTATGGTTCCAGTCATATAACCGTTCGCTGGTAGAGATTTGTCCGGCTGAGGTTTTCCACAGGCTGCCGCCATGATGAAGAGCGCCAACAAAATATTTGGTTGCATCACGTGAGTAGGCGGCCGAGAGCAGGCTTTGATCTGCTATTTTGTAGGTAGCGGTGGGGCTATCTTGATCTGAACAGCCGAACAGGGCTATTAAGCAGGCCAACAGCAAGGACAGTCGTTTGCACCCAAAATAAATCGTTGGAAGTATCACGGTGGTTTGATCAGGGTTTTCTTGGCGTATTTTAACAGCCAATCTTTTTATTTGATTTGTGTACGTATTCGATGAGCTGGTCTTCCAGCTCGAATCGATTAGTCAATCCTTCTCCCAGTTCAGAAAGCATAGGGCGAATTTGGTTGGAATTTGCTGCATTGCTTCCCAGTTGAGTACATAGTTCGTTGAAATCTATTGCAGATTCTGTGGTTTGTTCAAGATAGGGGTATAAAGCTTGAACAAGGTGAAGACCCCGCGAATCGCAGATCCGGGCTTCGTCTTCGAGTTCGGTAAAGATTTCAAAGTGCCCAGCTGATATGTAATCAACAAGAATTTCACAAAACTGAGTCAATTTGTCAGAAAAGGTGTCGGGTGTGGTTGCTGCCGAAAGAGCACAGTATATGGAGATAAGTTCCTGACGTTCCAGAAGCCATTTCTCTATTATCGCGGATACATCTGACCAATGTTCAGTTGAATAAGTCGCACGTGTACCAATTGCAGTCTCTGACATCGTTCCATCGCCTTAATCTAAGAAATCCAGCTTTCCTGCTATTAAAGGTAGTTCAAGTGACAGATTGTGCAAGTTTCTAGTTTCTAGTTTGAGGTCGCAGAAATACAAATGCGCAGATGGCGATGAGTCCGAAGAAGCCAACCAGCGTCCAACCCGGAATACTAATGCCCAGAAAACTCCAGACCACTTCCGCGCAGTCTCCGTCGCCTTCCAGAACCATGCTTAGGACCTGAGTTAGAGGAAAGATATCCACTAGATAATCAAGTGAAGGGCCGCACGCTGGAACTTGGTCTGCGGGTAGACTTTGCAGCCAGAGTTGGCGGCCAGATAAACCTGCGCCCGCTAACGAGGTGAGTAGGCCGAGGCTGGCATAAATTTTTATTCCGACAATGTTAGGTCCGTGAATGCCTGCAAAGAGCGCGACAAGAGCTGTTGCAATAACAGCGACCCGTTGAAGAATACATAGGTTGCATGGCTCGAGCCCCATTGCATGTTCCATGTAAAGGGCGACGCCCATTAGACCTGAACATCCGAGAAATAGGGTGAGGAAAATTATTCGCGAGGAAGGTAAATTCATGTTGCCAAGTACTCTGTCGAGTCGAAACTTTGATATTCGACTATTATGTATTAATCGGAATCTTAAAGCATGGAGTATGGCGGTTATAAAGATGATTATGAATTGGATCGGAAACGTCCGTTTGATACTAGTACTATCTGGAATTTTGATTTCTGGTGCAGCCACGGCAAGTGACGGGGATGTTGCGCTGTATGTAGAGATTTCAACTGGTATGGTCCTAAACTACGGCGAGCCCAGCCTCAATCGATTGAAATATATTAAAATTGCACTAAACGCGCGAGTCGCCAATGCTGAAGCTGCAGAAATTATTGAATATCATATGCCGGCTATAAAAGATCGACTGGTAACAATTTTCACTAGTCAGGATGAAGAGACGATTCGGAGCCCCGATGGCAAGGAGCAAATCAGACAGTCTGCGCTAGCGGAATTGCAAAAACTGATAGAAGAAGAGTACGGTGAGCCTGTTATTGATGATCTGCTGTTTGGTAGATTTGTCGTACAAAGATAAATCTTTATGGTCTGACGCCATTTTATTCAATCATTCTCCGTAATCCAGGACTGAGTAAATTGCACTAACTCGGGGAAGAAAGAGAGAAAGTCTTCTTCGAGCCCAAGTTCGCATTTCTCGAATTGTGAAAAAGCGATGTCCAGCGGGTTGTCCCGCTTTAAGCGATTATTCAAATGGATAAAAGACCGTTGAATGAACGCTGGGTCGCCGTGTTTTTCGAGGCTCCGGTTTTTCGCCATGTACGAGATGAACCTGTGCGCATCGCTCGGAAGTTCGATCTCATAATTCAGAATCGTGCCAGTGACCCTCTCGCTGAATTGTCTAAGACTAATAGAGTGAAATTTGGACCAGTGCCGAGCAAGGAAATAGTCATAGAATATATCCGTCATGATTGGTGCTACGCGGCGGAACTCGGTGTCAGGTCGTCGGCAACTAGTCCTTACTATTGGATGTTTATCTGTAAATGCGTCTATAGCGCGATGTAACTTTATGCCGGCTTCGACTGCGGGCTCATACTGTCCTCTCAGGCGACCTTTTACGTAATCTCCTAGTAAGCCACCGACGAGTAATGCGGGCGCTTGTTCTGACAATAGAAAATGTGCCAGATGATTCATAGCAGGTCGGCGTAAGAGTTCTGCAGCTTTTTCAAATAATCTTCAAACGGCAATTGGTCTTTTGCATCGATAGCGCGTTGATCTTCAACTGATTTTCGAGACAATGCTTTGAAGTGCTCTAAGTCAGCACTCGACAATGGCGTGTTGTTGAAGTATGCCCGATGTTTTTGCGCCTTATCCATTGCGAAACGAAAATACGATTTTGATTCTTTCTCTACATCATTCAGGATCTGAGCGCTTAGCGTCAGGCTACTATCTTTGAGGCGCTTAATTTGATTGTTGAGGCTTTCGAGGTGCTCTCCGCCTTCAGTAATTTGATCGAGTAACTTTGCGACGGGTTCGAGTTCGCGTGTGAGTTCCAGCCCCCAGTCCATCACGGATCGTTTTCTTGGGCCATCCTCTAATTCAGTTTTTGCTAAGCGTCCACCCTCTACAACCTTTGTCACGTTATTGGTGACTGCGGCACAGAGTTGATCGTTATGCTCTGGGCTTGATAGCAGCAAGCTGTAGAGTAAGAGTGTATCGATAAAGTTTGCTTGTTCTTTGGTAAACCCGATCGGGGAATAAGGATTGACGTCTAGCAAGCGCACCTCGATATATTCAACGCCATCTCGCTGCAGGCAATCTAGAAAGTTCTCCCCGTTTCGGGCAACGCGCTTAGCGCGGATGGTCGTGTAAAACTCGGCTTCAGACTGAAGAATATTCGGATTTACCTGTGTGTGTGTACCATCCGTCGTTAGATCAAGATCTTTGAACTGTGGGTGCGGTGTACACACCGCTTTGGTGAGTGTATTGACGTAATTGTCCAAGCTGTTGTAGCAAATATTGAGCAAGTCAGACTGCTGTTTACTTTGATAGCCCAGAATTCCGCTGTTGCGAAGAGAAGTCCCTCCGCTGAGTCCATAAGTACCTTCAGACAACTTTTCCAGCTTTTTTTCGGCATCTCTACCTTTGATAAAAGATTCACAGACCGCTGGGGATGCGCCGAAAAGGTAAATCGGAAGCCAGGAAAAACGTCTGAAATTTCTGATCAAATCGAAGTAACGTTTTGACCTCCAGGCTGCAGAATTTTCTCTTTGCTCAGCCTGGGCGAGGTCAGCCCAGAATTCATCACCAAATGAAAAGTTATAATGCACAGCAGAGATAGTTTGCATCAGGCGACCATAACGATTGGCTAGGCCATTGCGATAAGTGGTTTTAAGACGGCCAAGATTAGAGTCGCCGTATCGGGCGAGCGGTATATTTTCATCGCCTTGAACAATACAAGGCAAGCTCGCTGACCACATGACCTCGTCTCCGAGATCTGTATAAACAAAACGGTGGATGTCTTCTAGCTGTGTCAGCGTGCTTTCTATCGATTTGGATGCAGGCGTGATGAGTTCAAGCTGAGCTTCAGAAAAATCTGTCGTGATCAGCGGGTGAGTCAGTTTAGAGCCCAAGTGCTCTGGGTGTGGAGTGAGGGCTAGATGACCCTGTTCGTCTGCTCTTAACGATTCACGCTCAAGCCCGCGAAAGGTAATGAATTCTTTGTTTGAATAAGCGCCTGCCAGAAAACTTAATTTCTCAGCGATTTTTTCTGTCATAGGGTCATCCGTTCTAATGCTGGTAGTTTTATTGGATAGGTTGCCGAGTATGAAGGGTAATCAATATCGCGCCCACCTATCTATGATTAATTTGAAGTCAATGCCGGTTTGTTAAATTCGGGTTATGTTTAACAGATTGAATCACTCAGCATTTAAATTTTTGTCTCTAAATTGATGAATCAAGCGTCGGTTTCTTTTAGTGGGTCGTTCCTTGGTGTCAGATTGCTGACCCGCAGACTTTCTTTGAGCGGCGCTTATCATGCGCTGTTCTGTGCTTTCGGGGGTCTCCTCATAAAGGGTTTCTGCAATCGTGGCATTCCTTCGTTGATCCGAGAGGCTCTTAACGATGACCGTTTTTTCGTCCCAGCCTTGCCGAAGACGAATTTCGATGCCGATTTGCACCTCTTTAGCCGCCTTGCCACGAACGCCATCGATATGTATTTTGCCGCCATCAATTGCTTCCTTGGCTTTTGCGCGGGTCTTGAAAAATCTGGCAGCCCAGAGCCATTTATCAAGACGAATCTTCTTTGTAACGGTCATGCTGTTGTGATTTCCCATGTTATTTAATTAAAACGGCAGAAATTCTGTTAACACGTTGTGTTGAAGTTACAGAAATGGGGCGCTAGAAACAACGTTCCAGCGGGAGTATCCACAGCATTTTGTCGGGAATAGTATCACGCAGGAAATCGCAGCGAAGTGTCAGGAGGAAAGAGTATAATTGTGGCTGGATAATCCAGGACTGTTATCCTCAGCCGCTTACGGGCAATACTATCGAAATTTAAAGGAGACAAACTGTGCAAGAAATGATGGAGAATATGGTAGAGGTCGCACGCAAGGCAGGTGAAGCGATCCTAGAGGTTTATCAGCTGGAGGATTTCGGTGTCGAGACGAAATCCGATGATTCACCGCTGACTAAGGCAGACCTAGCTGCGCACAATATCATTTGTAAATCACTCACAGATAAATATCCTGATATCCCCTTTTTCTCAGAGGAGTCAGAGGTTCCACCGTTTGAGCAACGCCAACAGTGGCAGCGCTACTTTTTGGTTGATCCTTTGGATGGGACCAAGGAATTCATCAATAGAAATGGTGAGTTCACAGTGAATATTGCGCTAATTGAGAATGGTAGATCCGTCATAGGCATCGTCTACGTGCCCGTTATTAATCGGATGTATGCTGGCTACAGCCCGGTCGAAGTGAGCGAGCGTATTGCATGGGTTGAAGAAAAGGGTGAGCGCCGAAATATTGCAACGCGGACGATGACGAGGCTTCAAGGGTCAGAAACGAATACTGGCGACGATGACGTGGAACCGGTGACCGTTGTCGCAAGTAGGCGGCACGGCAGCGACGAAATGGAAGTTTGTATGTCGAATCTTAATAAGTTCTATCCAGAGCTCGAGACCCGCAATATGGGAAGCTCCCTAAAATTATGTTTGATTGCAGAGGGTCAAGCCGATCTGTACCCGCGACTCGCGCCGACTTGTGAATGGGACACTGCTGCTGCTCATGCTGTTGTAGAGGCGGCTGGTGGGCTCGTCGTTGACGCTGATTTCAAACCGCTTCTATATAATCAAAAAGATGAGCTGCTAAATCCCTACTTCCATGTCATTGGCGACCCGGAATTTGATTGGCAGTCTATAATTAAACCTGAGTAACGATTGAAATGGACAGTTTCGCCTGGGTGATACTTTAGATATAGAGACTGAGCAACGTTTTGTATTTAAAGCCTAGTTTTCTAAAAGAAAGGCGCATGTAAAGTGCGCTAATGTCGTAGGTGGAGCGTATGTATGATATGCATGTAGTTTATATATAGTGTGTATGGTTCATATATAGCGCAAGTGAAGCGAGGGGTTGAAATATTGACCTTGAGGTCGATTAAAAAGTTGGTCTCAGCTAGCCCAGTTGTATATGCATTCGTCCTGCCGAGGAGAATACTGTATATCCATACAGCTGGACTAGCGAGGGTTGTAAATATACTCACAATTTTTGCTAATGAAAAGGGTACAAAAGTGGAGGTTTCTGCGATTCTGATAACCTTTGTCTCAGGAATCGGTCGTAAGGGTTTGAATTCAGGAAAGAAAATACAGCTTCATCACTTGTTCAGTAACGCAGATTTTGTATAAGAATATTATTCAAGTGGGAACGCTCTTTGTCTAAATATATTTCAATATCAATATTTAGAAAAGCAACGCTGACTTTATATCACAAGGATTGGCGTTCAATTAAAAAAATTGAAAAAAGCATAGACATACTCGGCTAGCGTGGACATAATGGGAGGTGGTATAATCCATTCAGGCTTAAATGGTCGATTAAATTCATCGACTGGTCGTTTATTATCGTCATTGCCGAGGGTGAATATATAAGTGAAGGTGTTGAACTGCAAGCTTAGATATCAAACATCAATTTGCAAGCTAGCGTTCGTATCAAGTCGATTTGGTTCGCAGACTTTAAAAAGCTTACAAAGCCCCCATATACAGCAGCAATCATTAACTATACTTGCATTGAGACCTCCTTGTCTAGAGCCTCGCTCTCGCGGATGAGTCTTGATGTTTTTTATTTTAGAAGCCCCAATAACTCCGATGGAGTCTTAGCCCTATGAGCAGTAATTTACGAGAAGGTGATTTCGAGTCAATCTTAGATGACGATACCCTAGAAGATGCTTCGCAGAATCTGGATGACGTTATCTCAGACTCTGATTCACTGACAGAAGCCGGCCAGCAGGTCGAGGGCGACGACGATGATGACGGTAGTGAGGACAGCGCCGAACAATCGAAAATCAAGATCTTGATCGATAAGGGAAAAGATCAGGGATTCCTGACTTACGATCAACTACTTGAGGTGCTGCCGGACAATATCATTCAGTCAGATGAATTTGAGAGCGTTGTGCATATGTTCAGTGAAATGAATATTAATGTGTACGAGCATGCGCCTGAAAACAATAGTCTAACCGAGATGACGAGTGAGGAGCCAAATCCTGATTCTGCGACAATCGGCTCCGCAGAATCTATGGTCGGTCGAACAATTGATCCTGTTCGTATGTACATGCGTGAAATGGGTACAGTCCCATTGCTTACTCGCCAGGGCGAGATAGTGATCGCTAAGCGTATTGAAGAAGGTATTCGTGAAAGTATGGCGATCATGGCTCGCTACCCTGGCATCGTTGAAGGCGTCGTCGGTACTTACGATACGATCGTTGAAGAAGAAGGCGACCTTGGCGTATTGATCAGCGGTTTCCTTGATCCGGAAGACAGCATTCCTGACATGTCAAAAGTTGCTGAAGCAAAGTCCAGTGGCAACTATCAGGCCGATGAGAACGAAGAGAAGAAAGGGCTTGACGAAGAACTGGTACATTCGCGCTTCAAAGCAATTAAAGTAGCCCAGAAAAAGTTGGCCAATTTGCTCGAGAGTGAATCTCGTGGCGACCCTAGGACAATAAGTGCGCTTGACGATTTGGGCGAAGCTTTCTGCTCGCTAAAGTTAGTTCCTACCAGAATGGAGCCGTTGCTTGATCGTGTTCGAGACGACATGACGACAATTAGAAAGCAAGAAAAGACCATTCGAGAAATGTGTGTTCGTAAGGCAGGTATGCCGAAGGAAATGTTCTTGGATGTCTATTTGAAAAATGAAACTAACGTTGACTGGTTGGATGAACAGATTAATGCGGGCGAAGCATGGTCCGAAAATCTGAGTAAAAATCGTGTTGCACTTCGACATGCACTGAAAACTGTTAGCCGTATATCGATCCGTACTGGCGTTGATATTGTGGAAATTAAAGAGATCAATCGTCGGTTGTTTGTGGCTGTTGGGAAAACCCGTGCAGCAAAGAAAGATATGATTGAAGCGAACCTCAGGCTTGTTATATCGATTGCAAAGAAATACACCAATCGTGGTCTACATTTTCTTGATCTGATTCAGGAAGGTAATATCGGTTTGATGAAGGCGGTCGATAAGTTTGAATATCGTCGTGGATTTAAGTTCTCAACCTATGCAACCTGGTGGATTCGACAGGCCATTACTCGCTCAATCTCTGACCTTGCCAGAACGATACGTGTACCTGTGCATATGATGGAGACAGTGAACAAGCTAAATCGACTGACTCGACAATTGGTCCAAGAATATGGTCGAGCGCCAACGATCGAAGAGCTCAGTGAAAAAATGGAGCTGCCGGAAGATAAGGTTCTGAAAGCGCTTGATGTTGCCAAGCAACCGATTTCGCTCGAGACACCAGTCGGTGATGATGATGATTCAACGATGTGGAATCTTGTCAGTGACACCTCTGTTGAATCTCCAATTGACCATGCTACCGGGGCTGGCTTGAAAGAGACGACTACAGACGTGCTAACCGCGTTGACCGAGCGAGAAGCAAAAGTCTTGAGGATGCGCTTTGGTATTGATATGAACACCGACCATACGCTTGAAGAAGTTGGTCGTCAGTTCTCAGTTACCCGTGAACGGATTCGCCAAATCGAAGCGAAGGCATTACGTAAGCTTCGACATCCTGCGAGATCTGAGCAATTGCGCAGTTTCATGGAAGGCTAGCGTTAACCAGCATATAAAGTTCCAAACATAAAAAGCCCGGCAGTCGCCGGGTTTTTTATGTTTTTGGTTAAGAGTTCTTGAAGCTTGACTCAAAATTGGCTTCTATCGATACTCGTGTGCCAAAAATAAAAATCGAGTCGCAAAAGTAGATGAACCAGTCAGTAGAAAATTCTCAGTTACGTTTTATACCCTATAGAAAGAAAGACGTTGTAGAAATGTGCCTGACTGAGGGTGGCTTCGACAAATGCCAACGAGTTGAATTTATTGAGTTTTGTCGTCTACTGGAAAGCGTGTACCACTTTGAGTACCACCAGCGCCTTGAACGCCTTAAAGATGCTTATGCACCTCTCAACCCTGATCGAGATACCATTCGAATTCCCGATACGCCGGTAGAAGATGAAAAAGAATTTGTAGTGTTGCTCGAATCCCTGCTCAATAGAGCTAACTATGAGAGATTGTCGGATGATGAACTTCGAATAGCAATGGAAGAGGCTTCGCTTTTCAAACTTCGTATCCATGTGGATTTTGAGCAGTTTTCTGAGTATCTACTTTTTACTCGAGGCGAGAAGACTAAAACCGAGGTTGTTTCAAAATATTTTGGTTTGATTAAAACTGAACAAAAGTTCTCGAATTTTGACCGTGTTGTTGTGTACGTAAAATTTCGCCCCGACTCCCATCCTGTTCGTTCCGGACATAAACCTGGTACCACGCTGTTAAAGCTATTTCAGAATGTACCTAAAGCCGATATCGAAATTCTATTTCCAGATACTCGTGTGGGAATGCGAACCATCGATAAGCTAATGATCGGTGTGCCCGCCGTGATAGGAGGTGGTGCTGTGCTGATGACAAAGGCGGGTGCTGCCTTACTGCTCCTGATGGGCTTGCTAGGATATTGGGTAGGTTTGAGTACAAAGCCTGTGACTATTGATCAGGCTACGCTTATCGCGATTTTTGCTGGAGTCGGCGCGATCGGTAGTTTCATCTGGAAGCAATTTGCCAATTTTAAGAATCGCAAATTAACGTTTATGCAAACCCTGACGGAAAATCTCTACTTCAAGAATCTAGATAACAATGCCGGCGTATTTCATCGTCTCGTTGATGATGCAGAGGAAGAGGAATGTAAGGAGGCAATGCTGGCCTACTATTTTTTGCTATCCCGCGAGGGCCTTACCGATGCACTGGCACTGGATAAATCAATTGAAACTTGGTTTGCTCAACGCTGGGACTCTGATATCAATTTTGAAGTTGAAGATGCTCTCGCAAAGTTGGTTGAGCTAGGGCTGGTGAGAAGAAATTCACAACTCGGGGGTGGTGAGATGCTCGAAGCCAAACCTTTGGCTGATGGGATAAAGCTACTGAATACTCGTTGGGATCAGTATTTTAACTAACACGAATGAGATTCGATAATGAACATATTCACAGGTCGACCATGGTGGATGAATGGCTTGTTAGTCTTTTGCGCCTATATGACATTTATATACATGCCGTTCGATATGTTTTACAAACCTGTTGAAGAGGATCAAGAGGTTTGGTTTGGGTTGATGCTTACTGGCTGGGCTGCAAAGCTCACTGAACCTATTCATTGGTTGATATATGGCTATGGGACCTATGGATTTATCAAAATGAAAAACTGGATGTGGCCCTGGGCTTCTGTCTATATGGCTCAGGTTTGCTTTGGAATGCTAGTGTGGTCTGTCACTGATGAGCGCGGCCGTTGGCAAATGGGTTTAATTTCGTTTGCTCTCCTATCGCCATTAGCAGTTGCTCTCTGGCGAAGCAAAGCTCGTTTTATTCCCGAGAGATTAAGTAACGAGAATTGACGGGTAGATTATTTAGAACTGACGTGTCGCCAGAGGGCCATTGTATTTCCACTTGGCTGACTAACGCGTGACCTTTCAAACCAAAAGTAATGATCGCTTCATCGAACGACTGGTACCCGCCACTCAGCTTGATTTCACGCATTTGGTGTAAATTTTTGCCATAGTGGATAGTTATCTTTGCTCCGATAGCGTAACTGTTGCCGAGGTAGTCTCGTAGACCAAACTGAATACTCGCGTTGTCATTGATTTGATTTTCCAGCAAAAACGGCTGGGACATCACGCTACTCGTAACGATGTCGATGTCTCCATCTCTATCGAAATCTGCATAGGTAAAGCTTGATGTATTTGGCATGAAATTAAGGTTGAATTTTTGCTCCGCTCGCTCGAATCTCTCCCCCTGCTGGTTGTGGAAAAATACATTTGAGAAAAGTTCCACTGGGCTGCCAAATTCGTAGCCGTTACCAATATAGATATCCTGATAGCCATCATTGTCCAAATCGGCGGCACGCGCACTCCAGCTCCAATAGCTAGATTGGACACCTGCCTCAATTGTCATATCAACGAATGTCCCATCTAACTGACCTACTAGAAGCTTATTGCCCATCTGCTGTGGCGGATATTGGTCATAAGCAATGGCTTTGTCTGCTTCATAACGATTTGCAATGCGAACGCACAATGTTTTAGCCGACACATTGGAGATACTATTACAGAGTTCGGGGTCTTTTTCTGTAGAAGCCAATTTGACCGTCATGGCCACTAGGCACTGCGATTGTTTCAACGCATCCTTAAGGGAGCGGCACCAGGCAATATCAAGGTCCAAGATGGCTTTGGCGCCAGGGAGCGTTTCATTGCAATCTAGGACATCTTGTCCGTGTAAAAGTTGACAATATGATGTCGCGCCGTTGTCATCAAACGACATGTCCGAGGAGTAGATGTCCATCAAGAGGTCGTTATTAAAATCAGCTGATTCATAGCTCATCGTATTGAGCGAAGTAACCACGCCACTGGCTTGTGGGTTGATAAGTTCGAAACCTGCGGCTGAGCCCGCGTACCAAATGTCAGGTACATGTCTATCATTACCGAGAACCAGATCCACAGTGCTATCATTATTGATATCTGAAAAGAGCACAGATAGGGTGTCGCCAATCTCCTCTTCAAGTTTTTCTGCTGTATAGGTACCATTGTGATTTGTGATGCGTTGGTTAGTTGAAAATGTGGTTCTAAAGTTTTCTTCAGTACCAAAGGACCAGTTACCCAATAAAAAATCTAGGTCGCCATCTAAATCCCAATCGGCAAAGCCTGTCGATAATGAAGCATTAGTATCTGGGTTATCTAAAACGATCGCGTCTTGTTTGCTAAACCTACCTGCCTGGTTATTGAAAACGACCGACTTTCCACCATAGGCAGTGGCAAACAGGTCCAGCCAACCGTCATTATTTAGGTCTGCGAGTGTGACAACGAAGGCATCGAGATTCTGGCTAAGGTTGAGCCTGTCAAAATACTTAAACTGCAGGCCACCCAAATTCCGATAGAGAATAATCCCCTGATTAGTTGAAATCGCGATGTCGCTCCAACCATCATTGTCAAAGTCTCCGGACGATATACCGCGGCCGAGTACAAAAGGGTCAAAAAATTCGGTGTAGCTGAAGTGCCAAAGTTTTTCCAGACCGACTGATGATCCTGGGTGTTGTACAAACTGCCCTGCAAGGCTTGTCGTTCCTAATCGGTTAGCAGCGTTTGTATAGGGCGAAATTTCAACCGAGATATTAGTAGCAGAACCCTGGGGGCTATCTGCGAGGTACGGCGCGTAAACTGGTGCTGCAATATAAGACGGCGACGAGTTTGGTGATGTTAAGGTCGCGCCATTAAGGCGATTAACAGCCGCATCAGTGATGTTGGTACCCGCCTGAGCCAGCATTGCCCGTTGAAACCGGCTTGCAACAATAGTGCTTTGACAAGCGAGTTGCCGCCACGGAGCGGTCACTGTACTGCACTCAATGATGTTGTCTTTCATAACTGCAGTTCGAGTAATGAGTTCGTCCAGACAATCCTGCGCGTTATTTTTTGATTTTAAAGACCGGCAGAATTTCGTCGTTTGTTTTTCCGGTGATTCAGAAAAAATGAGTGAATAGCAAAGACGTGTTGCGGTTGGGTTTATGTGAGAAGCACCAGGGTTACTACAACTGGCTAGCGCTCTGCTTTGCGCAGTTTCGTAACCGGATAGTAATTGCAGGCAATGACTTTGCTGCTGGTGCGAGATTGGCAGATCACAGGCACTACTATCGCCGCGGCCTTCAATTCTTTTCAGGTAGATATTTTCCAAGCAGTTATCAACGCGAGTGGGACTGACACTCTGTCTACACTGATCGACGATATCCGCACTAAAACTCTGGGTTATCAGCACTCTTATGATACAGCTATCGCGCTGCACGTGATCTTGCAATAGTTTGCAAGCTTGCCAGTTTCGCTCTGCAAGTGCAGTAGCCAAAGCGCTATCAGCTTCCACGTTTCTTTTACATCGGTTAATGGCGTCTAGTCCGGCAATGTAAGTATTGCAAAGTTCAGGGCTAGCTTGGCCCAGACTGCCGGAGTTTATAAGCGCTATAGAACACTGATCCTTATCATCGAGTGGCAAAGCATCACAAACTTGAATTGCAATATCTCTGGCCGTCTTCTCTGGCATGCCTGTAGGATTGCTCTTTGCTAAAGCGGTAAGTTCCTCGGTCAGGAGTTGATGTTTTTCCTGACTTCTATTCTGACTAATTGATTCTGTTAGGACGCCCAGCATCACCGCGAAGATTACAACCACTGATATCAAGCTCAGGCTCAAACGCATAGAGACGGTATTGGCGATAATCATCGCCGGATAAATGCTAAATATTCCGAGTGAGAAAAGTAGCGCCATTGCGATACCTGGCGAGATCCCAGTAGCAAGTAATGCACTTACAGCGATGACGTCAAATGCGATCGGTACAGGCAATAAAACCGCGACTGCCGCGACTAAAATGAGAGAAAGTAAGGAGTATTCTAATAGCGTGAGTTCTTCTAACGGCACCGTTTCTATGAGCACAGCGCCTAGAAACCCTGCAAGTACCATAAGGGGGACGGCGATTCTAAAAAGGTAAATTGTATTATCTAACAGCAACCTGGCTGTGCGACGGATTGTGTACGGCAGCGAACCCTGAATAACAACCTGCTGTTTTAGATTAAATCTTTGCATACCCTGGGTGTGTTCAGCTCCCAGTTCCTCGGCCAGAAGTTCGGATGCGATGTTGGTGTTCGTTGTACTCTTCGTTGTACCCAGTGCGGTATCTGTGTTTTTACATTGTTTTGAGTTCGAGTTCTCGCCATGGTTAGTCAATTTGACGACCCAGGGTACGACAAAGATAATGAATACAAGAGATCCTAATATTTTGGTCATCACAAAATAGGTTGGAAATAGAGAGAAAGAAGTTGTTAGCACTATGATATTTAGCGTTGGAGAGCTCATTAAAGTGCCGAGTACAGTTTCGAGCCGCAAGCCACTTAAATACATTCCCTGTGCAATGGGCGTTGCGCAATTGACACAAACACCAAGCGGGACCCCGCTGATCATGCCGGTGAGACTGTTGATATAAGGGTTGGTTGTTTGGCTCAAAGGCGGGTGGAGTTGTAACAAGCTGAGTGCAAGCACGCCAAAAAACAAACCAAAGGTCATACCCTTCCAGTTTGTATAGCCCCAATTAATTGTTGTTTTGAGAACCCGCTCTGCCATGGGTTGATCAACGTGGGTTGGGTAGATAACATCGAATGCAATAGCACTGAAGTTGTTTCTTTCCGCTAATTGAGATTTTTCACTTAGCGCAGGCCCCCGGCTTTGTGACCAAAAGTAGGTGGTCCCACCGATTAGGAAAATGATCAGCAAAATGCTGATTGGGTCGCTGAGGACCCGCTTCAAATAACCCTGTTTGCTGTTAAATTGCCCATCCATGCTTGCTGTGGGTCTCTTTGGAATATTGAGTGAGTAATATTCCAAACAGAATAGCAAAGCCCCCCGCTGGAAAATATCTAATCAGGCGTGAAATGGCTAGTTTTGAGGTTACAGCGCCTAGCTTATCCGGTCTAGCAGTGAAAGAACCCGTTCACTTGCATTTTCCATTTGTGAAAAGCTCTCCATAGCGCCCGTAAGATCGCCTTCGGCAACTTGTTTAAGTCCCGCGATACCAGAGGTGTGAACTAGGCGATGTGGTGCATCTAATGCAATGTAGCTTGGGTTGTTTGAATACAAGGAAGATTCATTGCTGCTATACCAGCGACCGAGACGACATTGTGCATGATCAAAGAGCTCTGAGGCATTTTGGCTGCTCTCGCCAATGGCAATACCGTAGATATCGCCTTTCCATACAAGGTGATCCAGCTTAACTGTTTGGATAAAACTTTTCTGCGTAGCTGAACCAATGGTTGATTTCATTGAGTCACAGACGTTTACAATGAGTTTGTAGTTCGAATCCAAATGCTGAATAGACTCAAGCAGTTCGCTATTTGCGCTTTGAAGAGAATCTGCTGAGGCAACGCTAGAATCTGTATCAATTTTTATTTTGGTAACAAGCCCGCTGACCTCTTCTGCAGACTCATTGGTGTTGCTAGCAAGGCTTCGTACCTCATCTGCGACGACGCTGAATCCTCGGCCCGCATCACCTGCACGGGCAGCTTCAATTGCAGCATTGAGCGCGAGTAGATTGGTTTGTTCGGAGATTTTGGAAATCGTTTCAACAAAACTGTATATGCTATCGGCGATTCCTTTGAGACTACCGATGCTCGTGGACATGCCGAAGATTTTTTCGGTAATGTTTTCCATGCCAGAAGTAATGTTGTTGATGGCCTCTGAACTGTTGTCGAACATACTTTTTATTTCACCAACAGCTCTAGATTCAGATTCAATCGTCTCATAAGAAGACAGCATGGATTCCCGAACACTTGTGATTTGATTGATACTTTTCATCATATTGATACAAATCTGTTCTTTTATATCGACATTGCTTGCTTCGGTTAGCTGAGATTGACAGACCATGATTTCAGACTGAAGTTGCTCTAACTCGGATTGCAATTTTGCGTTCTCAGTTCGGGAGTCGCTGAGTTCTAATTCCATTTTAACTAGCGTAGCTTTGCGGACAAACATGTGATCGCTTCTTGATGGATGATTGTCTTAACACTAGTTTATTTTTATCGATTGTCTAGCACGCTATCCGTAATGTATTTAGTTTCGCCCACAAAAAAGGGCGCTAACCACGAGGAAAGCACCCTTTGTGTCACTCAATAATCAGCGCTGTATTAGAACTGATTCATCGTGTTGTCTTTGCCGCCAGCAAGTAGTGCATTGTCGCCGGAAAAGTATTCTTTATGGTCGTCGCCAATGTTAGAACCCGCAAGATCCTGGTGCTTAACAGAAGCCATATCACGACGGATCTCTTGACGCTGAATATCACGAACATAAGCCAACATGCCCAAGTCTCCGAAGTAACCTTCAGAAAGAATGTCGGTACCGAGTGCGGTCTCGTGATAAGTCGGCAGTGTGATCAGGTGATGGAAAATACCCGCATCCCGTGATGCATCTTTCTGGAAGTTCTGTACCAGTGCATCAGCCGTCATTGCCAGTTCAGAGTCGTCTAGTTTCACATCCATCAGACCTCTAGGCGTTGTTGCAGGATCTGGATAGGCAGAAACGTCTTTACCCGCTGCAACCCATTCAGCATAAACCTGTTCTCTGAAAGACAAGGTCCAGTTGAATGAAGGAGAGTTGTTGTAAACGAGCTTGGCATTGGGAATGTGCTCTCTTACTGCGTCTACCATCTCAGCGATCTGTGCGACATTGGGCTTTTCAGTTTCGATCCAAAGAAGATCTGCGCCGTGAGCCAAGCTAGTAACACAATCGAGAACAACACGATCAAAGCCGGTATTTTCGCGGAAAGAGTAAAGGCCGTTATCCAGTCGAACAGGCTTAACCAATTTGCCTTTCTGGTGAATCGTAATATCGTTTTCTTTCAGCTCGCTGAGGTCATTAACTTCTTTAGTTTCCAGGAAGTCATTGTACTGGCTTGCAAGGTCGCCAATTTCTTTAGAAACAGGGATTTTTTGCGTGAGGCTTGCGCCCAATGAGTCAGTACGTGCAACGATGATGCCGTTCTCAACACCTAACTCAAGGAATGCATAACGAATCGCATTGATCTTGGACAGGAAGTCTTCATGCGGAACCGTCACTTTACCGGCCTGGTGGCCACACTGCTTGGCATCAGAAACCTGGTTTTCAACTTGAATTGCGCAAGCGCCTGCTTCAATCATTTTCTTAGCAAGCAAGTAAGTGGCTTCTTCGTTACCGAAGCCAGCATCGATGTCTGCGATGATAGGCACAACATGCGTTTCAAAGTTATCGATTTGAGCCAATATTGGCGCAACATCTTCGCCAGCTTCACGGGCCTCATCGAGTGCAACAAATATGTGTCTGAGTTCGCGTGCGTCAGCTTGCTTGAGGAAGGTGTAAATCTCTTCAATCAATGCAGGTACACTCGTCTTTTCATGCATGCTCTGATCAGGCAGCGGTCCGAACTGTGAACGTAGTGCTGCAACCATCCAACCACTCAGATAGATGTAGCTCTTGTCCATAGTGCCCTGGTGCTTCTTAACTGACATGGCCAGTTGTTGGGCAGTAAATCCGTGCCAGCAACCTAAA
Source organism: Candidatus Azotimanducaceae bacterium (assembly GCA_047629195.1). Taxonomy (GTDB): domain Bacteria; phylum Pseudomonadota; class Gammaproteobacteria; order Pseudomonadales; family Azotimanducaceae; genus UBA4582. The sequence continues at coordinate 4,593 of JBLHWY010000080.1, read as the reverse complement.
GACTGTGTGTAGCTCGCGGAGTCGAGGTCATAGTCCTTCATGTCCTTGTGCATGATATCCGCTGTGTATTGTGCGATTTCGAGACCAGTCTTGAATCTGTTTTGTCTGTCCATACGGACAGCGTACTCGGCACTGATGCCACCCCAAGTAGGGTTACTTTCTTTGATCTTTGCGAATTCGTTAATAGCGTCTAAATATGCGGACATTGGAGTTCCTCTTTGCTTAATTTCAAACCAATTGTTTGAGTTTGTAGAAAACGGCCCTTGTGAGCGTAAGCAGCTAGATTAGCGGGTTACTTTCAGGAAGCGCACTTTAGCAATAGAAAAGAAACAAGGAAATGGAATATTTGGATACTAATACATTCCGTTTATTCACCTAAACCGCAGTCCGATTCCTACTGGGCTGTGGGTGTTTGTAGCGACTGGAATGCACAAGTCGGCCTGTTCACCCAGACCTTCAAGATTGCTTTGCATCGCTACATTTTCAAATACAGATCGATATCACTAAGTTCGAATAGACGATATTGCATACACAGATCGAAATCTGAATTGCTGTTGCGTCTAGCGCAGCTTGTAGAGACCGCTATCGACCATAAGCCGCCACTGCCCTTCCCTCAATACATGGCATTTTCAATCATCGCGGCCAGCACCCAAGCGAGCGGCGGTAGGAGACCAAACAGAACTAGCTTCTGCACATGGGAGGCAATCGGCCAATCCCAAAGGAAATTCAGCAACATCTGATGCGTCAGCAAATCGGCTGCGGTCGTTGGAGCATCCAGTACATGAATGTTTATCGTCTTCACAGCTTTCTTATCACCCCATAGCGCCAAAGTGATCTGACCCATCTCCGCTATCTTCTTATCCCTAATACGGTTCCGCAGAATTCAGACGGGATGACACACGGAAAGAGCCGAACACCAGAATTAGCAATGGCTGCGTAGTCATTCAATTGAAGGAAATCAATCTTGATGTGGCGAGCAGCATGAATGAGACTAACAATCTGACTGATAATAACGATGAAGCACATACCTTGATAACCTTGGCGCTTCGCTCACCGGCTGCAAGTTTACCGCGCAAAGCCTCGAGCTTAACCTCATCATTCTCCAGCCAGCTCTTACGACTTCGCTTACGGTTTGGTAGCGTCCAGCCACAATGCTGTCATTCACAAATCCTTAAAAATGCTCTCCTAGTGTTACAGACGTATTTCTAGGCATAATAATTTCTCCAAAATTTTGTATTACTTATTAATACGCTCTGATGAATTTGCAATGTCAGATTTCTGCCCGATATGACACAAGCCTTAGGCTGGCAGGTGACACCCGCTATTTTTATCGCCGTTACATGGACGATATCATTGTATTAGCCAAAACACGCTTTGCGTTACAGGCAGCTTTATGGGCAACTAAGCATGAAAAAAGCCACCTCAGATGAGATGGCTTTGGCCTTAGGTCAGTATGTAAAACGTTGGCAGCGATGGGTCAAGGCTGGCATTGGAGCATGGGTTACCACATCCGAACCGATAACGTACCAACGTGCATGCTCAAATACCGGGGTTAGGCTGATTTCATAACGCTCGGAAGCTCTCACCTTCGGTTAGCAGCAAACGCGGCGGGCCGCTAGTCGCCCAAGGGGAATGGGATATCAATGAGTATCTGCCGGCACGCCGCATACGCTTCTTGGCCTTCGAAGTGTGCAGTTACCGCAGGTCCTTCACCACCGAATTCAACGGAAAATGCCCATCCGAATTCCAGCGAATCACCATCGTTCGTCTGGTACATCGACAGTACTACGTTACTTTCCTCGGTTATGACGCCGCTTACGTGTATAGAGGCATCATCAACCTCGCGATCATCCACGGTGATGGAAGCTATAAGCTCCTCGAGTTTGTAGCGCTTCGATACCGGGCACGCCAACGACGGTGAATCAAACGTGATAGTCAACGCGCCGTCGTCGATTGTGAGCGCATCGACTGCTTTGGCATTCGTATCACACACCTCCGGAATTGATTCGATATCCAGAGCGCCGATACTGCCAACACTCACCGCGCCGGTAGCATAAATATTCCCACAACTCACGTCCGAGGTAGCCGCGTTAAACGCGCCATCGACAAATGCTGTGCCTAAAAACTGCGTGCCTGCACCCAGCGTGACTGCAGCGCCAACATTCCAGATGATCGTCGCGGTGTCGTCTTCATCTACGTCTACGTCAGTTTCGAACACAGTGCCAGCGCCGACCGTCAGTGCCTCGGTAAGATTAATCACCCAAACGTGGTCCGTCGCCTCACCCGGGGTGTTATTGGCGCTAAATGTAACAACCGAATTAGCGGCGATACTGACCGCACTGCCTTGATGGACGCCGGGCTCTAAAGAAATCAACCCTCCCATAGTCGTATACAAGGATTCTGGAGGATTTGTTGTTGACCCGCTGAGAGTTGATAAAGCGTCCTGTGCTATGCCTATCTGTGCGATGGCTGTGGCCATACTCGTAGCATTATGTATGTCTTCTGCCGCGTTGCTGTCCGTATTGGCAGTAGCCCCTAAGACCTCTGAATCGGTAGAAGCACCCGCGCCCAACGTAATGGCTGCGCCAGCGTACACTTGCTGCACATCACCACCCGCGCCGACGGTAATAGCCGCGCCAGCGTGAACGTTTTGGGCATGAGCACTTGCCCCGATACTTGCGGCTGCGCCAGAAAATATGTTTTTAACCGTAGACAGAGCACCTGTAGTGACCGCCGCGCCTGCATAGATGTTTTGAGTTTGGGTATCAAGCCCAGCACCGATGGTAACGGCCGCTTGAGCCGCTAGATTGCCGTCTACGACCGAGTCTGCGGCTATATTTAGCGCTCCACCCGATATGACAGCATGGGACTTCAACGGCTCCGTAAAGATTGTAACCGGTCCGACATGATCATCAGCATTGGCTACGCTTGCAACCGATAAAAAAATAACGGTAAGGCTGGTTTTCAATAGTTTATTTTTTATTTTCATTTTCACTATATCCATTCATTAGGGTTAGAACAAACCCATGTTTTGCGGAAAACCCGCCAAAGCTACACTTTGCAGGGGCTCTAGTCATTTCAGACATATCCGTAGAGCCGGTATACGCTCAAAAAATCTAGTCGGGATTTTTAACACGGGTATCCTTAAAGCGCAAGTATGAGTAATATGTTCCGCAGCGGCCCAACCATGTAAGCCCATCATTAATGTAGTTGTCATAGTGATGAAAAGTGCAGAGATAATCCCCATTTGTGATGTGGTCAATTTTACTCCGGCCACAAACGCAGTGATCAAATAGGCCCTGATTGCCAGGCTCCAGCTAGAGTTTGCCGCTTGCACAAGTTCGACTTCAGTCATTTCTTTATCGCTGCGTTGTAAGTTTAAAGCCGTTAACAATCGGGACAAAAACTTTACTCAAGCCAAGATGAAGCGACGGTTGTCTGAAGTGGAGGCAAGTATTGATCGCTACATTGATAAGAAGACTCATCTAGGTGCAGACGAATCGGCAGAAAACAATGAAATAAAGGTGCGCATCGAAACCAAAATTGTCGCTTTAAAAGAGGAATTGGCTCGTCTAAATGAACCTTAGAAACTAAGGCTTGCATCACCGGATAAACAAATCTCGCGCAGGGTTTGTTCGACAAAGCTAGATTCGTTTACGTTACTGAAGATGATGACTATGAATGCCCGGCAGGCGAATGCTTGATCTACCGAACTTCGATGGGGCACACGCACTTCATGACGAAAACGCTAGCTCGCGTGAAAACTGAGATGAGCCTTCATGTTCTGGCTTACAACATGAAGCGGATGATAACGATTGTTGGGATTAAACCGATGATAGAGGCTATACAGGGCTAAGCGTACTATTGCCTATTAAAATGCCCGCTCTGGACAGCAAATTAGAAGCGTCTCTTCTAAGCTCATTAGTACCGATTAGCAAGAGATCAATTGAACGCATGCGGATAGTTGCTCAATCATTCAACTTCGGTTCCAGCCAACAATATTCTGCCATTGATTAACGAAACACTGCCTCGAGCGAATTTCATATGGACCCGCGTTGTATCTTCGGTGCATCTGAAAAATTCACGGCAGCGAAGCCGAAACACACACTCATGCGCTGGGGAATCGACTTATCAATCGTAATATCTCATAATAGAATTTCGGTAGAAAAATAAACAACTAAGCTGACTTGAATTGATCTCACTGCCAAACATAAAAAAATCGAGAACGGTACTCGCGCTTACTCTATTTCTGATCGGGCAATGTTTTGCTATCGCGCATGCCGCTGAGCACGGCCTAGGGCCGCATACGCACAATGGTATCGCCTGCTTGGCGAACCTGAACAATGAAGACGACGGACCGCTTCCTAGTACCCAGCTAGTCATTCTGAGTCTTGTCTTAAACGAATCAGAACGTTTTTCCCTTTCTGATCAGGTTTTATATACAAAGAACCTTGCGATTCTGCCACCCCCTACTGGTCCTCCTTCCTCTATCTAACTTTTCCGATTTCTTCACCGCTTAGCGCGCCAGCATTAGCTTGCCGTGCGCTGTTGTATGCGGCAAATATAAAGTTAATAGAGTGAGATAAATGAATA
>JBLHWY010000079.1:0-29493 GCA_047629195.1 Candidatus Azotimanducaceae bacterium | reverse complement strand
TTGCGTATTGTCTCTAAGAAATTTTCTTGCTGCATAGTCAATTCAGTCTCTCGCAAGAGCGAGGTCATGCCAATGACGCCGTTCATGGGTGTCCTGATTTCGTGACTCATGTTAGCTAAAAACCGCGTGCGGACTTCGACTGCTGCTTCAGCCAGGTCTTTTGCTTCTTCGAGTTCCTTGGCGTGAGTAATGGTTTGTGTGACATCTGTGATTTTCACCAGCAAGAGGTCGGTTCGATCATTGACGAGCACGCGATTCATGGTGAAGCGGCCCCAGAAAGTATTGCCGCGGGCGGTCGTAAATAGAAGATCTTCCTGCCAGTCTGTATCGGTTACAACTTCGTGCAGAAGTTCCCGCAGCTCACGCTCGGGGCTTGTTGCATGGAACGCTTGACGTAATAAATAGACACACTGAGGGCCATTATCGCATTCGAATAATTCGAATATCCTAGCGTTTGCCTTCAGTACTTCCCCCGAAACCCTATGTCCAAATAAAAGCCCATCCGCACTTTCTTCAAACCATATATTGTTGATAGCGTCCCATTGCTGTTTGCGCATTTTGGCTAGTACAAGTGCTGATCTTAGGTAACCTGCAGTGACACCGAAGGCTAAAAAAACCAGCGTAACGATATTGGGGTTTATAAGCGGTGCTGGGGCAAGATATGCAGCAACATTGAGGGCGATTATCGTGGTTGCGGAAAAAGTAATGATGAGTTTAATCTTATGGTACAACGCGCATCCGAAACTGAGCGAAGTAATGGCAAAAAGTAATTCGAAGATACCTAAATTGCTGGCGTACAGAATAATGGCGAGGTAAATGCTAAAGATGATGCTAATGCCGCATGCGAGCTCGCCAATGTAATTCTTCACCGGCTCAAACAAAAACGATGAAACGCACAGAAGAAAACTCAGCACGATATAGGTGAAACCTAAATGAAGTGTCCAATTGACGACTTCGGTGGCTGCTGACAAATAGAGGGCAATGATTGTGAGTAAAGCTTCTCCCAGAATCAGCATGATCCTGTAAAAGTTGAGCACGGCAGGATCTATGGTAGTTTCTGCCGGCGCAGACCACAGGTAAGTTAGTTTTGTCGTTAAAGCTTCGAGCATTACTATAGTGTAGCTTGATTCGAAAAATTGGAGCATACAAGTTCATCTCAATAATTGATGTCCCCGGTGTTCTCCAGTCTTTACTCCATTTAGGGCTCCATGTTGTGCTCTAATTTATTCGATCAAGTTCTAAGCTGAGATTGGAATCATACTATCTGCATCGGAATTTCATCTCTTGTGTGCTAAAAGGATGCAACAGGTACCATCTCATTACCATTTAGTCTTAGGAACACGAACAAAATGACCACAATCGAATCTCTCATGTTTTCTTCGGCGCGCCATACCACTCACTATCTCGCCGCCGGCCCGGAAGACGGTCCCTTGATTATTTTTACTCACGGCTGGCCAGAGTTATCGATCAGTTGGCGCCATCAGTTACCTTTTTTTGCCGCTATGGGGTTTCGAGCAGTTGCACCGGACATGCGAGGCTATGGCAAATCTAGTGTTTATCTTGAACACGGTGACTATCAATTGTCATGTGCGGTTAAAGACATGATCGAATTGTTGGCTCATTTAGGCAAGGACGCTGCAGTTTGGGTCGGGCATGACTGGGGTAGCCCAGTAGCATGGAGCATTGCCGCTCATCATCCTGAGAAGTGTCTTGCGGTGGCCAACCTTTGTGTCCCTTACGCCGCTTTGGAACAGGGGCTGGATTTTGTGATTGAGAAGGTTGACCGAAATATTTATCCCGAGGATGAGTTTCCAGCAGGCCAGTGGGAATACATGCGTTACTATCAAGAAAACTTTGCCGAAGCGACGGCGCCAATGGACGCTGACCCTTTCAACTTTATTCAGCTAATTTTTAGAAAAGGAAATCCAGAGGCGGTAGGTCAACCTTCAGGGACTTCAATGACGCGAAAGCTTGGCGGTTGGTTTGGTGGTGAGAAAACTGCACCTGAAATGCCTAGAGACGACGATGTTATTTCAGAACAAGAACTTGCAACCTATGCCGACGCGCTCACGCGGAATGGTTTTTTTGGTCCCAATTCCTGGTACATGAACCATGAAGCCAATGCTGAGTATTTTCACCAAGCAAGGGGCGATCATCGACTAGATATGCCCGCGTTATTTATAGGGGCAGAATACGACACCACCTGCGAAACGATGACATCGAGGTTGACGGAGCCAATGCGCGAACTGTGTTCTGATCTTGAAGAGGTCGTTGTTACGTCTGGGCATTGGATGGCACAGGAGAAGCCAATGGAAGTGAATCGTGCGTTGGTTCAATGGCTTGTGAAAAAGGTGCCTGAGGTTTGGAAATAAACCGATTGTCCGTCTTGATTTGGACAAAAAAACGCGATTACTTGCGTTAATTGAGACAACACCAAGGTAAGATACACAGCTGTAATTTACGCTGAAGTTTACCCGTGGTACTCGATTCTTTTAGCCCCAGAAAAATAAGCTGGCATTGGTATGCTGCGCTGATTCTATTTCTATGCGCTAGCATTGGTTTCTCCTCTGGGGTTTCTCTTACCGAGCGGCCTGAAATTGTTAACTCGTCCTTCCTTGAGAGGGCCTATTATAGTTTGGGTTTATACGTGGTTGGTGGGCTAGATGTTGGTACCCCCATTGGGGGCCCTCTATACGGCCGAATACTTTTGTGGGTAGCTTTCTTCGGGTCCCCCTTACTCGCGGCATCTGCTGTAATTGAAGCTGTTTTGCATGTGATGTCTCCGCAAAGATGGCGCTTGCGCAGACTTAGAAATCACATTGTGATTGTCGGGGCAGGTGATATGACAATGAGTTACCTGCGGGTGCTTAGGAGTCATGCCGGTAATGTACGCGTCGTTGTTGTTGATCAGAGTATTGATCGTGTACGTGAACTTGAGCTTGCCGAGACCTTCAATGCGACAGTTGTGGTTGGTGATATCACTCAAGATTTTTTGATTAAGTCATTAAGGCTAAAGCGCTCACAAAGAGTCATTTTGTTAGGGGATAACGATTTTCTAGCGTTTGAAGCTGCTAGCAAAATAATCAAACTTCACCCTCATCTCGAGTCCAGGGTGATTCTGCACTGCAGTAATCTGCGATTTCTACGCGCGGTACAAGATACCAAAATCGCAAAACAGTGCATTAGTTTTAATTCTTATAATTTAGCCGCTACAGGTCTCGTACGAGAAGTTTTAATCCATCATTTCCATAAAACGAAAGAGAAAGACACCGTCATTCTTGCGGGCTTTGGTCGCTTTGGACAAACGATTCTAGAAGAGCTCCAGATGAATGCATACGATGAAATCGCAAGCGTCGGTATTATCGATATTGATGCCGAGCGTCGTATCCAGATCGTTGATGAACAGGAAAGATTTGATCGAGCTTACAGCAGGGAAGTTTTTGAGGGCAATATCGCACACCCAGAAGTATGGGGGAATATTACCCGCCGATATGATTTGTCCGAGGGTGAACCCGTTATTATTCTTGGTACGGGTGACGCAGCGAACAATCTTAGAACAGCGCTTTGGATTAGGAAAAAGTATCCCCGCGCTCTGTTGTTTGCGAGGACAAATGATGTATCTGAATTCGCACGTGAAGTATGTGAAGAGCATAATATTGAAAGCATCAGTATTACTAAACTAGTGGAAGACAACATTCCAGTTGAATGGATTAAATGAAGATTCGAAATTAGAATAGTCTGTACAGACTTATTACCCCATCCGAAATCGACCTATAACCTGAATGAGAAATTTCAAGGTACCGGTCAGGAGTTTGAATATGCAAATAGCCGATATAGATTTGGGCAAATACTCAAATCAATTCTCATCCTACACAGAGCTTCGTCTACATGAGAATCGCTCACAAAGTATTGTGCTTTTGAATGGCGATGTTGTCTCAAACGCACGAGATACGACGGGAGGTGTCTCCGCACGAGTATTTAATGATGGTACCTGGGGTTTTAGTTCAAATCCAGACATGTCGAATGACTCCATCGACGTCACAATATCAGCGGCAACGAGAAATGCAGCGTTTTTAGCAAAGCGTACCGGTGATGAGAATGCAGTACTGCCATCGTCAAAGGCTTCGCGCAGTAGTGATTTTAGGACTAAAAAAGTATTGAAAACTCAGGAGGAGAAGATTGCCTTCCTGACCGAAATAGACCAGTTCATCGTCAACTCTTTTCCGGATATTGTTTCGCGGCAAGTGTTATTGAGCTGTCTTGATATGGAAAAGAAATTACAGACATCTGAAGGCTCAAATGGTCATAACATTACGACCAGAGCGCTCATCGCAGTTAAGTTGACCACTGAGAATGCAGATAACGAGCCCGTTGAACTATCAGAGGTTATTGGTGCCAGAGGACAGTATGAAGATGTGTTTGAATCGATGGACACTATTGGTCCTGCACTTGAAAAGCTTTACGCCCAGTTACTAGACAAGAAAGAAGCTGTGCAACCTATCTCTGGGTATCATGATGTCATATTAGCTTCGGATCTGGCAGGCATCCTAGCGCATGAGGCGATTGGACATACCACCGAGGCCGATATTGTCAGAGCAGGATCTATTGCTGCAGATTTTCTCGGCAAGAAAGTTGCGAGCGATTTGATAACACTGGTAGATTTCGCAAATTCTTATCAGGGTGAGATATTACCCGTGCCAATTTATCTTGATGATGAAGGCGTTGAAAGTCAGGATGCGATCATTATTGAGGATGGCGTCTTAAAATCTTATATGCACAATAAAGACACAGCGCAGCACTTTGGTATGGAATTAACTGGCAACGCGCGCGCATATAGTTATACCGACGAACCGCTTGTCAGAATGCGCAACACTGCTATTTTGTCAGGTGCATCAAAAATTGAAGATATGATTGCTTCAATCGACGATGGATACTTATTGATGCGACCTACAAATGGTCAAGCTGATAGTACCAGTGAATTCATGTTCGGGGTCCAGATGGGTTATGAGATAAAGAATGGAAAACTCGGAAACGCGATATCTGATACGACTATTTCCGGTGTTGCATTCGACATGCTAAACAACGTAACAATGGTATCAGATGAAATGGTTTGGTCGTGTGCCGGTATGTGCGGTAAGAAGCAACCCATGCCTGTTGGGATGGGCGGTCCGGCTGTAAAAACAAAAGTCTACATTGGGGGGCAATAGAGTCTGATGTCAATTAAAAGCAAAGGTGATAGCCAAACTGATGTTGGCCCTGAAGGCTTGCTGGCGAGAAACACACTCGCTTCTCTGACTCAAGCCGGGTTTGATCGTGCAGCTTGTCGGGTAAGTGCTGATGAATTGCATGAATTGCAGGCGGAGAACTCCGAGATCAATTTGTTTCGGACTAATTTTGAAACAGATATCAGTCTTGTAGGAATTGCTGACGAAAGAAAAGCATCCATTTCGATTAACCAGATTGATGAAGCTACCGTCAACAATGCTGTTGCTGATTTAAGGGCAATGGCTGCTGGCTCAAGCCCAGATAGTGCGCATGATATCGCGTGCCACCAGCCCCACGAAACGTTCAATGGTGGTATTGCAGAACCGAACTACGACTTAATGTATGACAGGGTCGCTGAAATGCAAACTTATGCATCGGACAAATATCCGACGCTCAACCTGCGCTCTACTGGCGTCACCTTTTATAAACGTAAAAGCTGCTTTGTGAATAGCAACGACGTTTGTTTTCAAACCAGTCGAGGGCTTTACCAGGTCAGTATTTCGTTCAGTTCAAAAGAGGGAACTGATACATCTTCGATGATGTATACGGGCTACAGCAGTTACGATCTTGATACGCCCATTTTCGAGGCAACGAATGTTGATATGTTATTGCGTCAATCAACAGAGCAGGTAAGAACCGAGCATATTCCCGGTAAATTTCAGGGTGAGATGATTATCTCCCCAGATTGCCTGACGGATTTTCTAGGTTTTATGCTGGGTAGAATCAGCGACGGTTCGCTGATTTCAGGTACTTCAGTTTTTAAAGATAAGTTGAACGAGGCAGTTGCAAGTCCATTGCTTAGTATTCATTCACGTCCCGTTGATGACGCGCTCACTGGGGGTTACTGGGTGACAGGAGGAGGTTTCAAGGCTGAGAACTCGACCATCCTGGATCAAGGTGTACTGAAGACATATCTCCTCGGTCAGTACGGGGCGAATAAAACCGGGTTAGATCGCGCTGTCAATTCGGGTGGAAATTACTGTGTTGATGCCGGAGAATCCAATTATGAGGATCTGATAAGTTCTGTCAAAGAAGGAATCCTAATTACTCGTTTTTCTGGCGGTCGGCCAAATGACCGTGGTGACTTCTCGGGTATTGCGAAGAACAGTTATTACATCAAAGATGGCAAAGTAGCTTTTCCCGTCAAAGAAACAACAGTGAGCGGAAATATGGTTGATCTGCTCCAGAATATTTCCGGTATCTCGAAAGAGAGACTGAATTTTGGCGGTAGCGTGCTCCCTTGGGTGAAAGTTTCCGGTATAAAGGCTTCATAAGAATAACGGCGCCGTTCATCTTCGAATTACTACCGTTCATGTTTGAGGGGCAATGAGTGACGAAAATTGCCGCTCTCAAAACATGCGCAAGTTCACAAAAAAAGACCTCTGAAAGCTAGGAAATGAAAGGTCTGTCACACTTTTATAAATAGTTGGCACAACTATTGTATGTTATTTCTGTAAGAGCCAAGCGCGTCAATAAAACGGAATAACTAAAAATGAAAGCTGCTGCCGAATCATCGTCCTCCCTTTTCCAGAGCCCAACCGTTGAGAGCGCAGAAATATTGCTGGATCCGAGGGAATACGATCGCATTCGGAAAACCTGTGTTTTTGCTTCAAACATGCTGAACGTAAACAAAAAGCTGATCACTAAAAAAGTTGAGGCCAGATGTGCAGCGATGGCAGACATCCTGAATGTAAACGATGCTGTTAAGCTGCAGCTTTCTCTGGCTGCCAAGGTGCATCGTGTCGGTGAGCTTTCGTTACACTGGGAGCTTCAAGACAAATGCTTCCTTGATATGGGTTTAGATGAAAGATCAGCATATCAGGCTTACCCTATATTTAGCGCACGACGCGTTTGTGATTCAGAACAAAGCCCTTTACACGATATCCTACTAAATCATCGTGAATACATGTCGAATGAAACTTTCCTAAAACAAGATAAAGGTGTAGTTATATCTGTTGGTGCCAGAGTGCTATGCGTCGCGACAGAGTATGAAGAATTAATTTTCTATAAAGGTAGCGATTTTTGCAAACAGGATCTTATTCAAAGGAACATGCGGCGAAACCTAGTTGGGAAGTATGATTCAGATATTGTTGATGCATTGATGATCGCTATTTCTGAGTCGGTTGCGCAGCACTGATGTTCACGCAAGACGAATACGGATACCCATAAAAAGCCGATACTTATTTGCTACTGATACTGGGCAGGTAGTAGGCCAGTGATACGCCTCGGACTAAGAAATATATTATCAGTGACAGCCAAAGTCCATGATTGCCTAACAATGGCTCTAAAGAGAAATAGGCGATTAGATAGATTAATAATGAAACCAACATCGCATTTCTCATCTCCTTAGTTCGGGTTGCACCGATGAAAATCCCATCCAATATATAGCACCATACAGAAGTAACAGGAGCAAGAATTACCCAGACGAGATATTCATTGCTCGCTTCAAGGACTTCAGGCACATTAGTCAGATAACCAATGATGGTGTTACCGACATAGAAAAACATTAAGGACAGCGCGCAAGCTGTCACTATCCCTAATTCAAATACATGTCTGATGACCCGCTGAAGCACTGGTTTACTTTTAGCTCCCATTGCGTGCCCAACCATAGACTCGCCAGCAAGTGCAAATCCGTCAAGGAAAAACGCAGCGAACGAAACAAATTGCATCAGTATGGCGTTAGTGGCCAGTAAAACATCTCCACTTTTTGCACCCTGGTTGGTAAAAAGCGCAAATGCAAAAATCAAGCACAGCGTTCGGATTAGGATGTCTCGATTGACTGCAAACATGTGCCGTAGAGCTGCAATGTCTAGCAGTTCAATCATCGAGACCTGAGAACCGTCAGGTTGTTGTGAAATGTTGCGAATCAATACAAGGATACCGAGGGTAAAAGCGACGAATTCAGCGATTAGAGTTGCGTATGCAACCCCCGCGACACCCCACTCAAAGCCGACCACAAATAATATGTCCAAGAGAATATTGGTACCATTGAGTACCACTTGAATCAGGAGAATTTGGCGTGAGTTCTGTATTCCTAATAGATAGCCAATGATAGCCAGAGATACGAGGTTTAGCGGTGCGCTCCAGATTCTGATCTGGAAGTAGGTAGCGGCCGCTGTCTCTACTTCGTTGCTTCCATCGATGAGCGCGAGAGCGAATTTAAGAATTGGATATTGAAACAGTATCAGAGCGAACCCGATGAGTGAGGCAAGCCCAGCAGCTCTGTAAAACGTTGTTTTTGCTTGTTTAAAGTCATCCGCTCCAATGGCTTGCGCGACAAGACCGGTGGTACCCATGCGTAGAAAGCCAAAACCCCAGTAAAGAAAGCTGAAAATAACGCCAGCAACAGCGATTGCCCCAATTAGAGCAGCATTACCCAGATTCCCTATCACCGCGGTATCTACCAGGCCAAGAAGGGGAGTGGATATATTGGAAAGAATAATGGGCCAGGCGATGCTGAGGACCTGCAATCTTCGATTTGGCGCTGTTATTGTGATATCGGTACAACTCCGTAACCAATGTAAGTAAATTTTTACACCAATATGTGGCTCCAGCATCTATACTACGAGAAAAAAAGGAGAATAAGATGTCAGATGCAGAGCAGGTGAAATTTGTATTACGCTTACCAGGAAAAACTCACAAAAAATTGAAGCGTCGTGCAAGTGGTAACAATACGTCAATGAACAAAGAGATCACAAACATTCTAAATGATACATTTAGTAATGCGACTACCAATAAAAAATTAACTGAACTGATCGAACGTTTAGAGAAAAAGAAAGTTATCTGATCCCCGATAAGTAAGTACTCAAATGAGGCTGAGGCCGCCTGGGTAACTAGGCCCGGGCCTCATGTCTCTAGAGTCAACGTTTCCCACGTAAGTCCGTATGATCAGATTGGTCGAGGCTTAAACCAATCTAGCGCAACGAACTAACCAGCACTTCTGTCTACGTTACAATTAAACAACTCTCGTGTCCTGCTGCAGAATTTCTTCAGGGTGGTTAATATGAGTTCGATCCAAGCATTACGCAGAAGCCTCTTTTTGGTGTCTTTACCCCTTTTCTTCATAAATTTTGTGCTCCCCATCAAATCTAAGGCACTCGGTGCTAGTGCATTCGAAATTGGGGGTTTATTCAGCCTTTTTACTTTTTCGTTGGTACTGCTGAGACCGCTCGTTGGTATTTGGATTGATCGGATAGGGCGGAAAGTGTTTTTTGTCGTCGCTTTGCTGCTTTATAGTATGGCTTACCTTGGTTATGCATGGTCAGAAGGGTTGGCGGCGATGTACATAGCGAGGTTTTGCCAAGGTATTGGTGCTTCATTGCTGCTTATAGCGGTAGATACGATTACCACGGATCTGACACTCGTGGCCGAAAGAGGGCAAGCGCTAGGAAGGAACGTCGAAACTCAGACTCGAGCGTCCATGTTAGGTGCGACAATAGGCTTTACCCTGGTTGGTGCAATACCGGTGTTAGCTTGGCAGTACAGTTTTTACTTGTTCGCTTGCGCGGCTCTAATTGGTTTTTTTGTTGCCATGATTGGCCTTAAGCAAACACTTCCTAGCGCCAAAAAAAGTACTGAGGGGAGTTATCAAGTTGGAGAAGGGTTAAAGCGTTTTCTACTCGTGTTAATACTATTGGGCTTTGCGAGCTCGGTGATTCAGCCAATCTTTCTAGTTTACCTGCAAGATGAGTTTACAACCGATGTGAGACTACTAGCGTGGGCCTTCTTGCCGATGGGTATACTTTACACGGTCCTGCCATCAAGGACGGGGAGACTATCGGATAGGTTTGGTCCGAATAATGTCATTATCATTGGTGCTGCAATTGCGGCGATGGTCTATCTGGTTATTCCTTTGATACAGGGCTACTGGTGGCTGGTGTTGGTCTATACCGGATCTGCGGTAGGGTGGGCTCTGATAGAGCCGGCTAGGAAGGCTTTTGTTGCGAATCATGGCGATCAGAGCAATATCGCCAAGAACTTTGGCATGTCCGAATTTGCTTTTGGCATAGGTGCGACTCTCGGGCCACTCGCGGGTGGTTATCTTTACGACAAATTTGATTTCTCAATGCCTTTGATCGCAACGACCATTGTGTTGGCCTCAGTGGTGTTGTTGGTCAAGTTTTATATTCCACAACCGTTTGAAATCAAATAATCTTAGAAATTCTTAAGTACAGTGACGGAGCTATGTATCCTGCCTGCAGTGCTAATCCAGCACAAACAACCAAATATAAGGGCAATTAGCCAGAAGTACTGTGGTATCAGGCACATAAGGATGAAAGTGATAATAGTTTCAAAGCCTTCAGTGAGTCCTCCCAAGTAGTAAATTGATTTCTTACCGCGTGCTTCTGTAGAGAGGTTATGTTTCGCCGCAAATATCGAATAGGTTAGGAACGACGTTCCACTGCCGACGAAACTAAAAATCAGAAACGCACCATAGACGGCCTGTTCAGGTTGGGCGAGTACGAAGCCAAACACGACGCCAGAATAGAAAATGAAATCAAGAACTATATCTAAGTAGCCGCCAACATCAGATATCCCCTGGTCTCGAGCGATTGCACCATCTAGCGCATCACAAACTCTGTTTAGGGTGCCGAAGAATAATGCCCAGTAATATAACTCGAAAGCCAACAAGGGTATTGCGAGCATCCCCAATAAGAAACCTGCAATTGTCACCTGGTTTGCTGCTATACCCATGCCCGACAATCCGCGGCCGACGGCATTAAATGGTGGGTCTATGTAACGTCTTATTCCTGAATCTATCATGCTGTGTCCTGTTCTACAGATCGGCAGTATATGCTAGTTTTGAGGTGTTTAAATCGGGCGCGAGTGCCAGTGGCTGTTAGAGAATGCTACGAAGTGCTAATTTTTAAATTAGTTTCCAGAGCATTCTTCAGAACGTCGCAAATGATCTCTATGTCTTTTTGCTCGGTGCGCCAATTACTGAATGCCGCCCTGATTCCTTTAGCGCCAAACCAGAGGCCTGGTGTGAGGTACACAAGGCCTGACTGATTGATTGAGGACAATAGCTCAGTGACGTTTACTTCCTGGTTTTTTGGCCGAAATACGAGGATATTTAATTTGCAACTGGTCATGAGTTCATAGCCGGGGGATTCGCGTATCCACTCGGCTAAAAATGCTGCTTGGTCGCAATTCTTTTTCACTAAGTCACGATAACCGTTTTTTCCATAAGCTTTTAGGCTCATCCATATCGGCAGCGCTCGAAACCTCCTTGAGTTTTCGATGCCGCGATCCATGAGTGCCGGTAATGAGTTCGACACTTCTAGATAGGGTGCGCTAACGGAGCAGGTACGATTAAGCATCTCAGCATGTCTCGTATAAAAGATACCGCTATCATAAGGCACATTGAGCCATTTGTGAGCATCACAGGTAATGGAGTCGGCACTGTTGATGCCGTTTGTTAGATCGCGCAACTCTGGTACCAAGCGTGAGAACAAACCGAATGCTGCGTCAACGTGGAGCCAGGCATCATGCTTTTTACATAGGGCTGAAATCTGAACCAAATCGTCAAAATCTGTACCAGTAACGGTACCCGCACTTGCGATCACAATTTTTCCAGGACACTGACTTTCGCTTAATAATTTTTCTAATGCTGTGATGTCCATTTCTTCACAGCGGGGTAAGCAGGGTACCTCTGTAATATTTTCTCGTCCGAGTCCGGAAAAGGAGATCACTTTTTTCATACTTGCATGCGGGCAAGCTGAGAATACTTCGACTTGCGCACCGCCAAGGCCATTTCTTGCAATGTCCAGGTTCTGTCGTTCACCGGCGAATTGTCTGGCTGTGAGAATTCCCAATAGATTTGCACTGGTCGCACCGCTAGTCAACACACCCTCAAATTCGTCATTGATCGCTAGCAACTCCCGCAGCCAAGCCAGAACCTGAAGTTCGATGGCGGTACTGATGGAGTCGCCTGGCACCATGACGTTTTGATCAACTGCAGACGTTAGCCAGTCACCTAAAATTGCTGCTGGTGTGACACCCCCTGTAACGAAACCAAGATAGCGAGGGCCAGCTGAGCCCGACAGGAAGGGTGCAATTTTAATTGAAAATTCATCAAAAGCCTTTTCAGCACCCAAACCGCTCTGTTCAAGTGATTCCAGCTTGGGTAGTGGATTACTAGTATTAGCGACTTGATGTTGATTGAGTTGCGCGTGAAACTTTGCGCTCCAGTGTGCGACTGAATTTGTGAGGGCGTCAAACTTTTCCAGATCTTTATCCATCAAACCCATGTGAATACCGTGTCCTTCTCGGGAGTAAAAATAGCTATTGTGTCGTTTGTTCAAAATGCAGGTGTTGTGACAATAGTCAATTCTATCGGTTCTCGGTAGCTCAGTCTGATATCGTTTTCACAACTTGTGATATTTTTGATTAGTCGACGTGGTGATAGGATATTGTTATGCAACACAAGCAACCCATTCAACAGGTGAAAGCGCCTGTAATAGAATACTGCGGGAAATACTTTGGATAAATATCAAACTACAATCGATACTTTTAGCCGGTTAGCAGACCAGTATCAGTCTAAATACCTGGACAATGCAGTTTATCGAGAGACTTACGCAGATCTGTGTGAACTGATTAGATTGGATCAGACTAGCTTGTTGGATATTGGCTGTGGACCTGGATCTGTCTCACTGTTTGTGGCAACACAGTTTCCTCGTATTAAGGTTACAGGGTTTGACCCTGCGCCCAAAATGGTTGAACTGGCGTGCAAAAACTTGCCTGCAGGGAATTTTTTCACGCTGGATGCAAGATCTATCAGTGCCGATAATGAAAACTTTGAACGAGAGAGCTTTGACATTATCACCTGTGGTTTTTGTATACCCTATCTTGCGGCCGCGGATGTTGAGGAATTGCTTACTCAGTGTGCTGAGTTAATTCGTGAAAATGGTTTGTTCTACTTGAGCTTCATGGAAAGTGATGGCCAAGACGCTCGAATGGTGAAGAATGATAGAGGCGATGAGGTTTTTATCTATAACCATGATACCGAAGTAGTCAAAAGTGAGTTGTCAAAGAATGGGTTTAGTCTGATTTATGAAAATCGGAAAAAACTTGATCCTGACAATGAACAAGCCGATACCGATCTGTTTCTTATCGCTAGAAAATAGCTCTGATGCCAATCATTTCCTCCTGCCGTGAGCATTTCAGTTCTGGACATCCACTAACTCTCTATTTCTGGACATCCACTAACTAGCGACATTTGGACATCCACTATTTTGAAAGAGAGTTAGTGGATGTCCAGAACTTTAGAACTGGCCGCGGCGGGCTTGTCTTAGCTGTGCGGCATCTTGCTCTGTCAGCTTTAGACTGCTTATAATATATTCAAGTTGGTCTGGTTCGCGTGCATACCATGAATAGGCGATTGAGCGATTGGCATCTCGCCGGCTTTGTTGGTTGGTGATTTGATTTGCGAGGTTGATCGCACTACTAGGATCTTTCGCGGCCATAAGGCTCACAATTGAAGCTATGGCGCGTTCGCGTCCTGAGCCAGCAGGTAGCGACTCAACCCAGTCGACAGCGTCATCCGGACTACGGCGATACCAACTCGTGGCCGCCTGGGACAATATCGGTGCCAGCT
This sequence comes from Candidatus Azotimanducaceae bacterium, assembly GCA_047629195.1. Lineage (GTDB taxonomy): Bacteria > Pseudomonadota > Gammaproteobacteria > Pseudomonadales > Azotimanducaceae > UBA4582. The sequence continues at coordinate 15,632 of JBLHWY010000079.1, read as the reverse complement.
CTTTATTGTCCAAATCATCAGAGATTTCATTAACCGCGCTTTCAGGATCCACATTAGCCCAAGTTCTGAGTATGGAAGTCTTGGCTTGTCGATAGGCATCTTCTTCTTTAAATTGTTCTACCCAGGCTAGGGCGAGCGATGGATTTGATTCACTTTTATAGCTTGCTAGGCTATTGATCAACGAGGCACGCAATGCGCCGTCGTCTACTCTTCTCACTGTATCTTCAGCCAGTTGGCTATCTACCCTGCTGAGAGAACGGAGAACATTAACTTTTGTTTGTCTGTGTTCGTTTCCTAAGGTAAGTAGCCAGTCGACGCCCTGTGAGGGGTAGCTCTGTACATAGCTGTAGGCGATATTTCCGTAAGCCTTAACTTGAATGTCTTTGTCGAGCGTTGACGCGTAAGCAAAAGCCTTGGCTGGGTCCTTACTTACCCAATTTGAGAGTAGGTTCATTATCGGAGAGGAGTTACCTGTTCGTCGTGCGAATGCTTCAACCAATGCAATGTTGTTTTCAGGATCCGCGGCGGCCATCGCTGTTATAACCATGCCTTCTATTCGTGGGTCATCTGCGAGTGAGTTTCTAACGTAAGCCAGTGCACTTTCAGGGTCAACCTGTGAATAGAGCATGATTGCGGTTTGTGTAAATCTTTTACGTTCACTGGCGTTCGTTAGCTGGTTGATTCTTGCCAGCGCAGCTTCGGGGTCTCGGCTCGCCCATGAAGATAACGCATTTTGTAATTGTCGTGTTCTTCTGCTCCCCGTTTGTAACAAGGCGCTTTCAAACAGTTCAGCAGGAGGGGTTGTTCGGGCTATAATACGATCAACCAGTACGTCAGATTCAGGACCAATTTTGCTTGCCACTTCATCGTTTAAGCCAGCGTTGGTGACGATGGGGTCTGTAAGTAGCCTCGGCCCGATTGCTCTAACAAGCAGTTGATTGTTTAATCCGATGAAATACTCAACGGCTGCTTCAGGATCTGCGCGTACCCAGCTGGTAAGTATGTGGCCCACTAAATACTGTTCATTCAGTCTTGGTTCTTCGGCAACGAATGCGAGCGCTGCGATGGGATCTAGTGCAGTATATTTTTCAAAAAATATTGCTATTAAGTGCGGGTTATAAAAGGGGTCGTTCGATTTTAGACAAAGTTTAATGAGGGCCTCAAGTTGGTCGCTATTTGATTGTGCTGCTACTCGATAGGCTACAATCAGTTGGTCAAAAACGGTGTGCTGATCGGCAATGTCCTCGAAAGTCCAGGTTTTAAGTTGGGTAGACTTGTCCTCAGCCGACAGGTTCGCAGCGTGGTCTAGAATTGCCGGGTCAACGCTAAGTGTTCTAGCGCCCTGGCGTGCTTTTTGTCCGTCGCGGGAATTGTAAGCCCCACCTAAATTTGTGATCTCAGCAAGGACAGAATCGCGTAGGAAGTAACCAGCTAGGAAGCCCAATAGAATTGCTGTAAAGAAGGTTAAAATGAACTTAAGCATATTGTTTAGCGCCTCCTAACCAGCTTTCCGAGCTAACCTGAAACCTAAGGCGGTGAATAATAAGGACGTTCCCAAGAGTAGCCATAAGGTAGGCGGGTTGCCAGTTTGAAGGACCGCTCGGGATGGATCAGAAGCATCGTAATAAACCTTAACCAAGGTGCCAGTAGGATATTTTTCTATGAGTATTTGGGCATCTTGCTCTGACAGGTAAGGCAAGTCTGTGAGATAGATTCTGGTACCTGAGTAAGCCTTTTTTTCGATTCGGTAGCGATACTCGAAGTGCGATTGGTAAAATTTTTTACGCTTATCACTGGGGTGAGATGTTGTATAGCTGACCTCTGCTTGGTAAATCAATCCACTTGAGGACGGCCAATCTTGGGTTTGAACACCGATGATCACACTTCTGCCTAGCCAAGCCGTGAACGTGATGCCTGCGACTAGCAGTAAATAGCCGACGAGTTTTTTGTAATCTATTTTTCTTCGCTGCATTGGGTACCATTGATGATTGCGTTCTTCAATAAGGACTTAATAAAGTGGTCAACCAATAGGTCGGTAAATAGGTCTCTAAATCACTAGTATACACTCAATATGCAACTCTGAGTCTTAGAGACAGTTCAGTGTAAATACTTAAAGAAAAAGTGACTATTTATGGAAGCTAGCATTGATTTAGGCACGTTCCCTCGTGTTCTTGCGGTGGATCGCAGCACAAACCATGAATTCTCGAAGTCAGCGGTGGCGGCTATAAGGCTATTACGAGGAGAAGGGGTCGAACACGATGTTCCAACGGGGCACTAAAGTTCAACATAGATCCAGGGTAAGGAGATACCCGGATCAGCCCAATTTACTTCAGGTTCATCTGCTTCATTCAGAATTGCTTGAAGAACTTAAGCCGGTAGGATGCAGAGTGAGCGTGGCGGTACTAGGCGAAAATATCACGACAACTGGTGTTGACCTTTTGAAGCTGTCGATGAATACAGTGTTGAATATAGGCGCTGAAACGCAAATCAAAATCACCGGATTGCGCAATCCATGTGTTCAGCTAGACAGTTATCAAAAAGGGCTTACTGCCGCAGTACTCGATCGGACGGAGTCGGGTGAGCTTATTCGTAAGGCTGGTACTATGGGGATTGTATTCGTGGGAGGCACGGTTTGCCCTGGAGATCTCATCACGGTTATAAAGTCAGCGGCACCACATTTAATGCTGCAGCCCATTTGAACTTTCGCATGGTGAAATAACTTAACTACTTTCAGGTGCTTCTGCTTGTGCCGAAATTCTCTTTTCTTCAAGAGCATCCAAAATGGCTTGATGCTCTTCCCGTGTCAGGTTGTAGTGGCTGTAACACCAGACCGAGAGAATAGCGAAACCCGACACGATTGGACCAAATAATAAGCCCAGGTTGAATAGAGTCTCTGGTGGCACGTCGGCTGCGGATTTTATCGTAGTGCCCGTGGGCCAGTTGATTACATCCAACGCGATACCGCCAACGAGTGTGCCGAGTCCAGTTGTTGTCTTGTTTGCGAAAGACACCGCGCCGAAAAAAATGCCTTCCTGACGCATACCCGTTTTTAGTTCATGTTGGTCAACAATATCTGCAACCATTGAACCAAAGCTCACCAGCGCCTGGACGACAGTAAAACCTTGAATAAAGCGAATGATGATCAGCGTAATCATCAATTCCGAAGTGTTATTTTCTGGAAACAAATCCAGCAACCTAAGCAGAACCGGCATCACCTGACATATGGCCCAGAGGGAGGTGCCCAGCAGTACACCTGCTTTTTTACCCCACATGGCATGAAGCCGCCGGGTAAAGAAGGTACCGACAATTACTCCAACAGGTAGCGCAACAACATACTGGAAGATCTGACCCGGCTTGAGTTCCCAGAAGTAAGTATTCATATGAAGGTTGAGGGCTGCATCAACCCCCACCATCAAAAATACAATAATAACGCCGACAAACAACCACCGGAATGAGCGGTTACTGAGCGCTTGTTTGGCTTCACGGAAAACTCTACCAGGACTAAATGCTTCAGGGTTTGCGGGCCCGGGAGGGAGCAATGGAATATGGCGATGTGTGCCGAGTGCTGATATCCATATGGTGATGACCATCAGCGCGGAAAGTGCTAACGCGAAAGGCGGGTAGGCATCACGATTTAGCTGGCCATTGGGATACTCATCTGTTGCAATAAAAAAAACAAGAAATGCCAATGCAACCGAGGCTAGGCTTCCGACCGTACTAAAGGCCTGACGATAGCTGACGACAACAGTGCGCTCTTCAAAGTTGCTGGTGAGTTCAGCGCCTAGGGCAATGTGGGGAACATGATAAAGCGTCATTGCTGCTCTTGTGAGCACAGCGAACACGGTTAGCCAAATAAATAACCATGTTTCTGAGAGCTCGGGGGGGGCAAACAAAAAGTAAAAACAGACTGCCAGCGGTATCGCCGAAACATACATAAAGGGGTGGCGTCGCCCCCATTTGGATTTCCAGTTATCTGATAGAGAGCCGGTCAGTGGATCGGTGACTGCGTCGAACAACAACGCGATACCTAGCGCTAATCCACACAGAGTTCCTGATACCTCAAGCACTTGGTTGTAATAAAAGAGTACAAGTAGTCCGAACGCGGTATTTTTCAAACCTTCAGCAGCTTGACCAATTCCATAGGAGAGTTTTATGTCAAGGGGTAGTATTCCCACTGAGGAGTGTTGGGGTTTAATTGCTGACAATCCTATTCTAATTTACTTCGCCTGATACTACGGTAACTTCGCCCAGGATGTAAGACTATTAGGATTGAAATAGATTGGGTTTAAAATAGGCCGAGTTGGAAATAGCGCTAGCTGGTGACATCCTGAAACTGAAGCTGAGTTAAGGTGTAGTAAACACCACGTTGCGCCATGAGTTCTTCATGTGTACCTAATTCTTTTACCTTGCCATTTTTCAGAACCAAGACACGATCTGCTGTTGCAATAGTTTGTAGGCGGTGGGCGATAAGAATTGAAGTTCGGCCTTTCATGAGTTGTTCGAGCGCTTCCTGAATAAGTTGTTCAGTCTCTGTATCAATAGATGCGGTGGCCTCATCAAGAATCAGTATTTCCGGGTCCGATGCAAGCACTCGTGCAAAGGCTAATAATTGCCTTTGACCCTGTGACAAGTTCTGTCCCCTTTCTACCAACTCAGTGTCATAGCCACGAGGTAAAGCTTCGATAAAGGTATGAGCGTTGACGCTTTTTGCTGCCGATATTGCAGCTTCCCGCGTAATGCTCTGATTGCCCAGTACAATGTTTTCAAGAATTGTCCCTGAAAATATGTGGAAGTCCTGCATCACAACGCCAATGCGTCTTCTGACTTCAGTGGAATGTAGGGAGTTCAGATCGCGGTCGTCCAGAAAGATACTGCCATCGGCAAAATCATAAAACCTGCCCAACAGTCTGATAAGTGTACTTTTACCTGAGCCAGTTGGCCCAACAATTGCGAGTTTTTCGCCAGGCTTAACCGTGAACGAGACATCCTGCAAAACGGGCTGGTCCGTGTCATATCCAAATGTAAGGTGAGAGAATTCCAGCTTACCTTCAATTCGCTTAGGTAAACTTGCGGGCGACTCGGGTTCGCGAATCTGTTCATTCCAATCTAGCGCCTGAAAAATCCGTTCTGCGCTGGCCATGGCTCGAAATAGAACGTTGTATTGCATGCCAAGTACACGAATAGGACGAATGAACATATCAATAAACTGGGTGAAAAGAATAATTGACCCGAGGGAAATAGCGTCCGACAGCACCGAGCTACCACCAACCCAGATGATAACGGCCAGCGCCAGATTAACCATGTTATCCATGAACGCGCCATAGCCAGTTTCTAGTTGAATGGCATGAACTTCTTGTTTGGAGTTGGTTTTGTTGACGTCGCTGTAAACTCGAAGATTACGTTCTTCCCGATTGCTGAGCTGTACCACTTGCATACCGCTAAGGTTTTCCTGCAAGTTTTGATTCAGCTGTGAAACTGTATTACGGATCTGGCGATAGACTTTGCGCGTTGCCAGCCTAAAAAAGTAAGTGATAACCCCGAATATCGGGATTGAAATTAACAGGTAGCCAGTGAGTTCGACATCAATTGCGAGCATCAGCCCTAGTGCAAGGAAAAATGGCACAAATTCGCCGATTAACATACCAACGCCCATCAGCAGTTCGAACAATGCCTGAACGTCGTTGGTGATCCTCGTCATCACTCGTCCCACTGCAACCTTGTCGTAAAACGAGGAGGGTCGGTGCTCCATGTGAGCGAACAGATCAAGTCGCATATCACGAAGTGCGTAAAGCACTGTTTTCGCGAAGGTGACTCTGTGAAAATGGTATAGTAGGTGACATACAATTGTCGTTAGGCCGTACATAATACAAACCGTCACGATGCCTTCAAACCCCGTTAAACCCATCAACCAATTGTTTATGCTGTTCATGCCAAAATCTGGCATTAGCGCATCGGGCGTACCTAAAATGATGGAGTCGATTGCGACTCTGGTAATGATCACTGGCAGCAGGACAGCTAACAGAGATGCCATGATAACCAGAAAAATACTGCTCGCGACTAATAACCCGTGCGGCCGAACCCAGACCAGTATCCGTTTCAGGTATTGAAGGTTCATTGCCTTGCCGTGAATGTCTGCATCAAAAACAGAATGGTCGAGCTTGACTTGAGACTTAGCCATTATTCTGCATCCTCTGCTTGAAGACTATCCATCATGCTACCTTTGACACGCTGCGCTTTTTCAAGATCCGCATAAAACCCGTTGCGCTGGAGTAGGTCATTGTGGCTTCCCATCTCCACAATTTTTCCTTCATCCAGGACGATAATCCGATCTGCATGGCGTGCGGTTGAAACTCGATGAGATACAAGCAGGGTTGTTAGATCAGCTCGAACTGATTTCAGACCTGAAAGAATGTGTTCTTCCGTTTCTGTATCTACTGCGGAAAAACAATCATCGAGAATCAGTAGTGGCGTCATGCGCACAAGCCCGCGGGCTAATGCTGTTCGCTGCTTTTGTCCGCCGGATAGCGTAACACCGCGTTCGCCTAGAATAGTCTGAAGCCCATCGGGGAAATTCTCGATGGTCTCTCTTAATGCTGCCGCATCTGCCGATTCCCAGATATCATCTAAATCTCTATCCGGTTGGTCGTAGGCAATGTTATCGCTGAGAGAATCTGCGAATAGAAATGGATCCTGGAGTACCAAACAGACATGCTGCCGAAGAAAATCGAGAGGGAAGCCGCTGATGGGATGTCCGTCAAGCAGGATGTCGCCTTTGACGGGATCAATTAGCCTTACGAACAGCCTTAATAGCGTGGACTTTCCTGAACCAACCCTGCCCAAGATGGCAATGGTTTCTCCCGGTTCAACATCGAAATTGATATCTTCGAGCGCATATTTGTCTTTATCAACGTACTGATAGTAGAGATTTCGGACCGATACTTTGCCTGTGAGTTCTGGGAAATTTTCGTTAGCGTCATCCCTTATTTCAGGTTCGTAATCCAGCACCTCGAAAACTCTTTGTGTACCGGACGAACCTCTTTGCCATTGCGTTACCATCGAACCGGCTTCGCGCACAGGCCACAGCAAAAGAGCAAGATAAGAAAAGAAAGCAGCGAAGGTCCCGAGCGTGATTTCATTCTCCGCGACGAGGAAACTGCCATAACCAATGATGATCATTGTGCCACTCGCTGCGAGTATTGGCATCCAAGCACTTAGCTGAGAATTTGTAATGAACAGCACCTGGTTGTCTCGGGCGAATTCATCATTGACCAAACCAAAGCGTCTGACTTCGTCATCCTCCTGCGCCATTGCCTGTACAGTTCTTATGCCGTTTAGGTTCTCTTGGACAAAGGTCGAGAGGCGGGAAAAACCCTGCTGTACAGTGTGTGATTGCCGGTAAATATGTTTTGAGTAAATCCAGGCCACCATTGCAATCAAGGGTAGGGGAATAATCACAATGAGCGCGAGTTCTACCGAGAGACTAAACATGAAGCCTAGGCCAACAACCGCTGTGAATATCAACACGGTTGTTAAGCGTGTGGTGCCAGCGAGGAATTGTCTGATAAGCGCAACATCGTTGATGGCTCTAGCCATCAGGTCACCTATACTGAATTTGGAAAAGAACGCGGGTCCTTGCAACTGCATGTGCCGATACATTTGATTTCTGATATCAAAGGCGGCGTAGATGCCAATACGTCGAATAAGTATACGACTGATAATGGTGACTATCATTTGTGCGATCACGCAGGCGCAAATTGCCATCGCTGGGTAGGTTAGTGATGATTGGGCAATCGCAAGTGATTCCGCCGAAAGAGGGTTACCGCTGGTATTTGCTGCTTGTGCATCTACGATGCTATCTATGCCCATCTTCACATAGAGAGGAATCAGGGCTTCAAATACTCGAGCGCCGAGTAAGCCAATAATCCCAAATGTGAAAGCCCAGATATGTTGTCTAATGTATGGGGTCAGGCGTAGTAGTACTTTCATTCTTGCGTTGTATTCCGGGTGTCGTAGTGCGGATTAATCTTTAGCAGCGTGACGCCGGTTTTTCTTGACCCTCTGCTTTGGGTGGTTTGTTTATTCGTCTGATCCGAACTTGGAGCAAACCTAAGCGCACCGATAGTGAGTCTCTGGCTAAAAAACAGGCTAAAAAAAGTCAAAAAATAAGTAACAAAGGACGTGATGACTCCGTATGGTTCGTGGCGTTAAAGGCGCTTTTACCATACCTGAAGCCTGCATAAATAACCAGTGGTTTTGCTGGCGCAAGCGTAGGTTTTGCTGTAGCGGCGAGTGATAACCAGATTAGTATCAAGCGGTATTTTTGGCGGCAATCATCAGTCTCCTGTTAATGAAATGAGCGTTGACACCATTTCTTGATCCAAGAGAGGAGTTTAGCGCTGCCTGGTTATGCTCAAAGTTTGTTGATAAGAAAAGTCCTTCCAGCACCTGTGCTGGTTTTGTTGATTTCATGTACTTATACTGTCGCGCCACCACCTTGGCGCTTATTAATTACCTGCCGGTTCGCACCCAACTAAAAACACAATAACTAACATAACCAGCAACTATCTCTTGTGGTGATACAACATAATCTGAGATCTCGCCCAAAGAAAACCCTAAATGGCAGGCTTTAATGCAATGAGTTCTCTCGCACAGACATCTTCAGCTCAAAAGTTTCAAGCAGAAACTGGCACGTTGCTGAATCTTGCGTGGCCACTGCTGGCGGCCCAACTTGCACAGATGAGCATGGGCGTTGTCGATACAGTGATGTCTGGTCGGGTCAGTTCGGACGATCTTGCAGGTGTTTCTCTCGGTGGCTCAGTGATGTGGCCGGTGATGATGTTAATCATGGGTGTTCTGCAGGCCGTGACGCCTAGCGTGTCTCAACTAAACGGCGCCAACAGGCATGGTGAAATTGGTGAAGTCATCAGGCAGGCTTTGTATATGGCGGCAATAGGGTCTGTTGTTATTGTGCTGATCTTAATAAACGTCGCGCCGCTTTATACCTTCATGGAAGTGGATCCTGATGCAGTAAAGATCTCGGTTAGTTATCTTAAAATGACGGCGTGGGGTATGCCTGCCGTGATGGGCTATTTTGTCTTGCGGTTTCTCTGTGAGGGCATGGGCTATACACGCCCTGCAATGGTCATTGCGGTTTCGGCATTATTGTTAAAGATCCCGCTGAACCTTGTGTTTATACACGGCTATTTGGGCATGCCTGCGATGGGCGGTGTTGGCTGTGGTGTCGCAACAGCGATTGTGATGTGGTTTGAGTTTTTAATTATCTGCTATATAGCTGCGAGTAAACGCTTTGATATTGTTGGATGGCACCGTCATTGGTCTGGACCGAATCTTGCTAAAATTCTAACGTTGTTGAAAATTGGGGCGCCGATTGGCGCCACGATGTTCTTTGAGATGGGCATGTTTTCAGCGATCACGATTTTGCTTGGTAGGTATGGATCTGAAGTTGTTGCCGCGCACACTATCGCCATGAATCTAGGTGGTTTAACTTTTATGTTTCCACTGGCGCTGGGTATGGCCACAACCATTCGAGTCGGTTTCAAAGTCGGCTCTGGCGATCTTGACGGCGCTCGCCTGACTAGCAGGGTGGCGATATTGTTGACGGTTGTGGCGGCCGTTTTTCTGGCGATGTTTGTGGTGACGTTTCGAGCCCAAGTTGCCGGTCTTTACACCAGTGAAGTTCAGGTGCTGGCATTGGCGACTTCATTGATGGCGTTTGTTGCTGTTTATCAGTTATTTGACAATATTCAGGCAACTGTCTTGGGCGCGCTTCGTGGCTACAAAGACACGCAGGTGCCAATGATTATTACACTGGTGGGCTATTGGGTTATTGGTATACCACTGGGCTGTCTACTTGGCTTTGGTTGGTTTGGCGAAGCCATGGGTGTATATGGTTTTTGGGTCGCTTTTGTTGTCTCGTTGGCTACGGTTGCTGTAGGTGTGTGTTGCCGACTCTGGTGGCTGAGCAGAAACCCGGCTGTAATACACCGACTTTCTGCGTAAACCTATGGTTTTATCAAATCTATGGTTTCATCAAACCTATTTGGGCTGATTATGATTCTGACCCCAGTCATAGACAAGATTGGCGACACAAGCGGTTACTTTCTTTGCGGTAGGGATGTGCAGGAACTCATTCGGTCCATGTGCGTTCGAATGGGGCCCGAGTACGCCTGTCACAACAAACTGTGCCTGTGGCAGTTTTTTTGCCAGGAATTCCATAAACGGAATACTGCCGCCACAACCCATCGATATCGCAGGCGCGCCGAAGTATGCCGCCGAAGCCGCTTGTAAAGATGTTTCAAGTTCCGGTACTGTTTCTGGCGCATGCCAGCCTGGGTTAGGCGTCTCAAGGTCGAAGGAGACTTCGGTTTTGTAAGGTGAGTTGGCTGTCAAAAGTTGAGTCAGTTCTTCCTTTGCAACAATTGCATCGGTGGTTGGTGGAAGACGCAAAGCAATCTTGGCCGTTGTGTAAGGTCGCAGCACATTTCCAGCATTTGCGAGATCAGGAATCCCATCTATGCCTGTGACTTCAAGTGACGCCTGCCAGGTATTGTTGAGTATCAACTCGGTTGGATCTTCTGAGATCGGACCACTGTCACCTGCATAGGTGTACATTGTCTTGAGTTCTTCACCGAGCACTGCGCCGGCTTTCTCCGCCTCACGGCGTCGTGAATCTGGGATCTGTTCGTTCAAAAATGATGGCAGGATTTCGCCGGTGTTTTCATCTTCAAGCCTTGAGATCAATTGTCTTAGTAGTCGGAAACTCGAACCGACTATGCCGCCGGCGGCGCCAGAGTGCGCGCCTTGTTCTAGCACTTGAACCTTCAATTCCCCGATCAACATGCCACGAAGCGAGGTTGTAACCCAAAGCTGGTCATAGTTGCCACAGGTTGAGTCAAGTGCGATGACGAGTCCTGGGGTGCCGATGTCATCCGCTAACTGCTCCATGTAGACAGGCAGGTCGGGACTGCCGCTTTCCTCAGAAGCTTCTATAAGAATGACAACACGAGGCATATCCGCATTCTGTGCGATAAGGCTCTTCAGCGCTGAAATTGCTGAGTAAATAGCGTAACCATCGTCTGCACCGCCACGGCCGTAAAGCTTATCGGTTTTGCGCACGGGTACCCAAGGTGATAAATCTTCATACCAACCGGAAAATTCTGGTTGCTTGTCGATGTGGCCATAGATTAATACGGTTTCGTCAATTTGACCCGGATACTCAAGGAGCAACGTCGGCGTTCTACCTGGAAGTTCGTGCAAATTGATTGTTAGATTTGGAACCTGCTGTGATTCTACCCATTGAATGACGTGCGCAATGGCTTCGTCCATGTATCCGTTTGATTTCCAATCGGGATCAAACATGGGTGATTTATTTGGGATGCTAATATATTCAGACAGGCTCTCAACAATCTGCTCTTCCCAGAAAGATTCCGTAAAATCCCAAATTTCTTCGTAGTTAATATTCACAGGTCATGCTCACAGGTCATACTCAAAGTTTATCCTCGGGTTTGGATATTGTTTTTGTGGCGTCTGGATCTGTCCGCACACTGGGTGACTCATCGGTAAACTCACCGTCGATGATCGTTGTTTGTGTAGCAGTCTGGTTAGTTGTCTGATGAGTAGTTTGGCTAAATGATGAACCTGTGGCGCTAAAAGTCGCACCGCTGGCACTAAAAGATGACGCGCCATTTTGCATAACAAGTGTTCGCTTAATTAGCCATCGCGCTAGTGGTCGACGTAAAACGGGTATTAGGCAGACGAAGCCAAATGAGTCTGTGACAAATCCTGGGGTCAGTAGTAGCGCGCCACCAACAATTAGCATGATGCCCTCGAGTAACTCAGTCTCAGGCAGTTGTCCGGTCGCCATTTTTTCTTGCACTCGTCTGAGGGTTGCAAGACCTTCCAGCTTTAACAGCCAGATACCCACTGTGGCGGTTAGAACGACCATCGCGATGGTGGGAATTGCACCAATCAGACCGCCGATCTTGATCAGAATAATCATCTCAAGTATTGGTACTGCTACAAACAATATAAAAAGTAAACGCATGCGTATATGTTAACAGCCACCGGGGTCAAAATCTTACTAGAAGCGGTTTCTATGTTAGATTTATGAAATCTGGATATGCCGTATTGATATGCGCTATTTTTTTGACAGCTTTAGGCAGCGCTAGGTAGAAAATCTATTTGTCGTGCTAGGTAGGAAACTTTTATGGAACTAAAAACAATCAAATATGAGGTCAGTGAGCGAATCGCAACGATAACGCTGTCGCGGCCCTCAAGAATGAACGCCTGGACTGGCCGAATGCATACTGAATACCGCTGGGCTCTCCTGCAAGCCGATAATGACAAAGGTGTTGGGGCAATTATTCTGACAGGAGAGGGTCGCGGATTTTGCGTAGGTGCGGATAGTCAGGCGCTTGAGGGACATGTTGCCAGGGGGGGTTATGATCCAGGCACGCCAGCTGAGATGCCAGAACCTGGCTTTGGCGTTCGATCAGAGTTCGATGTAAATTTCGCTTATCACTTTGGTTTATCAAAGCCCATTGTTGTCGCAATTAATGGTGCTGCCGCCGGTGTCGGGCTAGTGCTGGCATGCTACTGTGATATTCGGTTTGCGGCGCCAGGAATCAAGTTGACGACCGCGCACGGCAAGTTGAATCTGCCGGCTGAATATGGACTTTCATGGTTGCTACCGAGACAAATTGGTCTCGCTCGGGCAAACGATCTCTTATTAACTAGTCGTGTGTTTCTGAGTGAAGAAGCTGAGCGAATCGGGTTGATCAATCGTATCATTGACGCGGACTCGTTGATGAGCGAAAGCCGTGCCTACGTGAAATCCATGATTGATACTGTCTCGCCTGGCTCACTGAAGGCCAGTCGACAACAAATTTACGCTGACCAACATCGCGGTGTCGACAAAGCGGTTATAGAAAGTGAATCCTTATTGCAGGCAATGATGAAGCAAGATGATTATCAAGAGGGTGTTGCAGCCTTTCTTGAGAAACGAAATCCAAGATGGAGTGTTTGAAAACATGAGTAATGCAGGCCAAACTGAAAATGCTACTGCAAACGAGCAACGCGAGTCGCAGGTTGCGCCCTACTATCTTCCCGTAGGAGACGAGGTTGAAATTTTTCTTTCTGCCTATGAGCAACGTTTGCCTGTTCTATTGAAGGGTCCTACTGGGTGCGGTAAAACTCGCTTCGTTGAATACATGACATGGCGTTTGTATCAGGGTGATCTTGCGACCGATGGTCGCCAGGAAGTTGATACACCGCTACAAACAGTTGCCTGTCATGAAGATTTGAGCGCGACAGATTTGGTCGGTAGGTTCTTGCTGCAAGGTGAGGAAACCGTATGGCAGGACGGTCCATTGTCGCGTTCAGTAAAAGAAGGGGCTATCTGCTATCTCGATGAGATAGTTGAGGCAAGAAAAGATTCCACTGTCCTTATTCACTCGTTAACAGATCACCGCCGAATTCTTCCCGTTGAAAAACAAGGATTGATTCTTGAAGCCCATAAAAATTTTCTGCTGGTGATTTCCTATAACCCGGGTTATCAGAATGTGCTGAAAGATTTAAAACCCAGTACCCGTCAGCGTTTTATTGCGATCGATTTTGATTATCCCGATGAAGAAAAAGAAGCAGAAGTTATTCAACACGAAAGTGGTGTCGATAAGGCCGTCGCAAAGTCATTGGCAACATTAGGCGCTAAGGTACGAAACCTTAAGCACCACGGTTTTGACGAAGGCGTTAGCACCCGTTTGTTGGTATATGCTGGGCAACTTATTGTTAGTGGCGTCAGTCATGTCAGGGCGTGTGACGTCGCGATTAGCCGTGCAGTTTCTGACGACCCCGAAGTCTCGAAGGCAATTAGTGAATTGGTTTCGACACTGTTTGTTGCCGAGTAACGGGAGATACTGTAGTGACAAATGCCACCCTGGTGCATGCTGCTCTGGTCAAGTTGAACCAGCACACAGCAGCACGTTTTGTTGCAACGAATGAGGCCGTCGCTAGCCAGTTGCTACCTGAAGATTCAGCGAGCTGGTGTGATCTGGTGCTTAAAATTTCACAATCAGGTTGGCACAGCTGGGAAGTTCTCAATTACTATCTTGAAGCAACTCCCGTTCTGATTGACATGGGCGGTGCTAGTTCGTTATTACAGCACGGTGAGTTTGGCTATGAGCTGTTAGGTAGTTCGACGGAACCTGCGAGTAAATACTTCGGCGGTGTTGCGCATATCAGCGATATCTCTGCGTTTGACAAATTGAGCGAACTTGAATCCGTTGGTTTAAGGCTGAAAGAAAAATTCCCACCTGCTACGGGTTTGGTCGCCAGTTATTATCAAACTAGCTTTGAGCTTTTAGTACGTGATGGTAGCCATAATTTTTCTGAATGGTTGTCGGTCACAGAAGCGTTCATTGATGGTGCTCGCTCTGATCTAGCACGGCTCTATCTCCTAACTCAGGCGCTAGATAGTTCGCCAAGGTGGGATTCGCTTAGTGGGTTAGTCAAATTTTCAGCTGCTGATACCCTAACGTATCTTGAATGTCATAATCGTTTTTGTGAACTGAAGCTTTCAGAGCAACATCAGCTCGACATTCATCGTTTAATGAAAAAATTCGGAAAAAGCGATCAGCCCAATAGCCGGTGGCTTAACAGATTCTGTGATTGTTTGGCTGCCTTTGAGAGCGAATCTATTGATAACCTCTTATGGATGATCGATAGCGTTTCAAATATTGATCTGGCGGTGGCGTTGTTTGATGCCATCGACGCTTTACCGCTGCAGAGACGCAACGTCATAGAGCCTTGGCTGCTCGAAGGTTTAGCCCTGTTTAGCCGCAACCCGATTGCTGGGCGAGCTTGGTTCGCACTTGAATCTGCGAGTTCAAATGAGTCACTGGAAAAGCTGTCCGGCGCGTTATTGCTGGCTGATAACCTGCGGGTATTTCAACTGTTTGTTGAGTCTTTTCTGGGTCGTCGGCTGATTGTTCAAGCGCAGGACTCTGGCGTTAATCATCCGTATACAGATGGCGTCGTGCTGAAATTACCAGTAATTTTATCCCAGTTCACAAGCCAACCTGAAAACTTTCAAGCATATAAATTGATGCTATTGCATCAGCTAGGCTATTTTGAATTTGGAATTTTTTGTATGACTGAACGCAAGACGAGCGGGGCAGGTCCGCTTACTCCCGCTCGTTCTGTCTTATATCATCAAACGAGGAAAGCTTTTGCCGCGTATAGCAACCGTTGGTTGGCGGAGCACATTTTCTTGATACTTGAGCACGGCAGGATTGATTGGCAATTGACCTATCGTTATCCCGGCGCTCATCTGACCTTATCGAAACTAAAAGCCATAGAGAGAAATGCAAGACCTGCTTTGACTGCTACAGATGAGCAAGGGCTTGCTGTAGGAATGCCAGCACTGTCTGCGACCCATGCTGATGTCGCCCAGTTGTTAGAAATGTTGGTGAGATTAACGCTTGATGTGGATGAGAGCTCTTTAGATGAGAGTTCTTTAGAAAACAGAAGGGTCAACGCCTTCGAATATGATAGTTATCAAACGTTCGCGAAAATATTGACTTCGCTGCGTGCGAAAGAGGCAGTCGTTTCGACGA
>JBLHWY010000078.1:0-29677 GCA_047629195.1 Candidatus Azotimanducaceae bacterium | reverse complement strand
GTACTGGCCCCTAACACCTAGCAAATCAGTGACAGCTTGGCTGGCAATTGATGACGCGGATGCCGAGAATGCAGCGATGCAATTTGTTCCAGGCAGTCATCGGCTTGGCCCGCTAGCACATGAGGAATTGGGACTGGGCGACGGCCGAGTGCTGGGTCGTCAGGTCGTTGAGCCAGCGCAGTACACCAAACGATTCCTCAATGTCTTGAAGGCCGGAGAGATCTCGATGCACTCCGACTTACTACTACATGGTTCCGATGCCAACCTTTCGGATCGCAGGCGCGCAGGAATGACCCTTAGATACACGCAGGCCAGTGTTCGACTCATCGATGGCTATGACTCCTGGCGGAAAAGCTCGGTCCACGTAATGAAGGGCGACGTTGATGCATTTTGGTATGACCGACGCCGCCCAGTAGGCGAACATCCAGAGAAGATGGCTGAATTCTGGGGCGGCTTCGATGGCCAAGAGTTAGAGCAAGACAAGAGTGTCTTTCACAAGTAGAGGAATACCACCACAACCGAACGACGGGGCGCTCATCCATGTCAACAACTACCTTTACAACTACCTTTACAACTATTCGGTGGCTAGGGTTACATGACTGAGCACGATATATCTCGAGAGTCGCTTACTGCGAGTTAGCCTAATATAAACAAAACAAAAAAGGTCTGGTGATAATAACAAATGAAAAACAATATTGGGTCGTTGCTTGCTATTAGAGCTGGTATTAATAGTAATAGAGAAGCATTTGTAGATAGCAGCTCAGGTCTTCGGCAGACTTTTAAAGAGATGAACATCAATGCCAACAAAGTCGCCAATGGACTGACCTCGCTAGGTGTCTCACCGGGTGATCGCGTTGCTCTCTTGCAAATGAACAGTGCCGAATTTATGGAATCCTACTTCGCTGTAGCAAAAATTGGTGCCGTAGTCGTACCACTTAATTGGCGTTTGGTTGCAGATGAACTCGAGTTCATCCTCAAAGACTCGGGCACTACGACGTTAATTTTTGGTGAGGAATTTATTGACCTTGTTGCTGAGGTAAACAGTCGGGAAGGCAAAACGGATATCAAGAATTGGCTTCAGGTTTCATCCCATACTGAGGATACGACTCACTTTAGTCAGGATTATGCTACGTTCAGAGACGCTGCCTCCGATGTCGAACCTGCCATGGGCGCCAGCGATGATGACATGCTCTATATCATGTACACCTCGGGTACGACTGGTTTACCCAAAGGCGTTGTGCATACCCACAACACAACATTCTGGGCGCTGTTGACGTTCGCTGGCTCGACTGATCTGCGAGATGGTGATCGTTACTTGGCCGCGCTGCCGATGTTCCATGTTGGCGCGTTAACGCCGATTACCCTCAATGTATATCGAGGCGTGACAAGTGTTGTTATGCGAGAGTTCGATGCAACCCGCGCATGGCAACTGATCGAGGAAGAAAAAATCAACAATGCATTGCTGGTGCCGGCTATGTTGAATTTCATGATTCAGGTACCAGATTTGACCCGTTTTGACTACAGCACAATACGATGGATTCAATCTGGGGCATCACCGTTACCGGTTAATTTGATTGAAGCCTATGACGCGATGAATATACCTATACATCAGATCTACGGTTTAACTGAAACCTGTGGTCCTGCTTGCGTCATCGATGCTGAAAACGCGATTAAGAAGATTGGCTCAACCGGCGTCGCCTTCTTTCATACTCAAGTACGTATCGTTGGCGAAGACGGCAAAGATTGCGTGCCTGGCGTACAGGGTGAAGTATTAGTCAGTGGTCGACACATAATGAAAGAGTATTGGAATAGACCTGATGCGACACGAAACACTCTGATAGACGGCTGGCTTAAGACAGGTGATGTTGCCTGCATGGATGAAGATGGGTTCGTCTACATTCAAGATAGAATCAAAGACATGATTATTTCCGGAGGCGAAAATGTCTATCCCGCGGAAATTGAGAATGTCATTGTTGCTCATCCAAGTGTCGCTGAGGTTGCCGTGATTGGACAACCGAGCGAGCGCTGGGGCGAGTCACCGTTTGCGGTAATCGTTACGAAGGAAGGTCAAACTTTGAGCGCGCCTGAAGTGCTTCAGTTCTGTGATGGTAAATTGGCGAGGTTCAAGCTACCCAAAGGTGCTGTGTTCATAGATACGATACCCCGTAACCCAAGCGGCAAGGTTCTAAAGCGTATTTTGAGAGAACAATACCCTGGCCCAGCCGCAGTTTAATAACAACTTAGGCTGGCCCCGTTTACCTCTTCGTTTAAGGATTACAAAGGCAGCGCCATAACTTCTGGGTCAAGCGTATACCTGAGGGTTTTCGCACCGGTTCTTGAGACCTTCACATAAATTGTTTGCTGCCTGCGGCAAATCTCCGGAATTTGATCGGTTTGGTAAGTAATGACGCGAGCAAAAACTCTACCGTTGCAAATTGCATCAACTTCTATAAATAACGCCTTATCAAATTCTTCGATGTTTATTGGGTTATCTTGCGTGTAGGCCAGCTCGAATCGGGCTAGCTGCGAGATGATGCTCTCATCACGTTCGATAAGCGTGTTCGAAAGAGCGATGGCTTCCGGTAACCTGCCACTTCGAGCGTATAGCGTTGCGAGAACATCCTTTCCTCGAACGCCTAATCTGGACTTTCTCAGCTGGGTAATCGCAAGATCAATTTTTTGTTTGGATGCGCTGGGGGTTGTGGCGATGATCCAGGCACCTGTTTCAGCTCTGTCTTGGCCTTCGCTACCGGTCAACCATTGCTCGGCATCCTGAATACTTTGTTCATCTGATTGCTGCCAGAAACGAATGGCAGATAAAAGTGTAAGGATCAGAAGGGGCACAAGCATTATCGGTATGGCGCGTTGAAACTTATCTCCAATCAATAGATAGCCACAGAAGACACCGAACCCAAGCCCGAAAATGTGTAGACCAAAAGCAACATCGGTGTAGTAGTACGTCGTAATGGTGTCAAAGACTAACGCAAATAAAATGGCGATTAGCGTCCTGACTGTGAAACGCTCGCAAGCGGGGTCTGGCTTTCTAAATCTGTAAAACAGATAGGTCCCTACTAATGCATAAATGCCACCGGAAGCGCCAATAATGGTTAAATGCGAACTAAAAAAACCTCCGAACGATCCGACTACGGCACCAACAAAAAAGATTACCAGCAGCTGATGCCATTTGACTCGATGTTCCAGCATAAGTCCGATAATAATTAGCGCAACCAAGCTTGATGCCAAGTGAAGCAAATGTTGATGTAAGAATGTGTAACTAAGCAGTCTGTCAGCTTCTCCGCTGAGAATGAGGCTCTGTTCCCACGCGCCGTGTCGAATCAAGTCAATTAAGGGGGTGGCAGAGTCGTAGAAAATATGCAGCAGACTGCTAGCGGCGATGACAACTGCAATCGCATACGTTGCCCAGGGTTGGGGTTGTCTAGTAACCAAATCATCGTTAGTTTCAATTCGCTCAAACAGATCCTCGAGCCTGTCCGGTTCCTCCAACTGGTGATTGATAACCACATCAACACCGTTGATGTGGTGCAACTTAATCTTCTTGTATTCTTTACGCTTGATCAGTTTCTTAGAATAGATGCTCTCGAAAGGAATAATATTTTGATGCTTAGGATTGTAATAGTTGGGCAAGCTCAGCGAATCACCTTTAACAACAATATCGGTTTCGAGCGAGTAACAATTGAGCGCAGAGTATAAGTACAAGGCACTTAACCCGATAACGATAACGACTATCGCTATTTGATAACCCAGAGGAACATCTATATTTCTTACGAGGCCTATGAACGCAGGTATTGTGACAAGCAAAATCAAAAAAACTGATATCACTCGTTTAATGGCAACTGTCTGAAAAAAATCTTCTTCGTAACTGAATTCCAACTGAATATACTCCATCTACCCGTTATGAGAGACCGACACCTATATAGCCAGTGTAGTTCATGTCTGACAATGCGGGCTTGGGAGCCCTTTTAGGAGGACATTAATTTCTTAAGCGCCGAATAATCGTAGCGTCGGGACAGAGGAAGGCAGCTCATCATGCTGCAGTCGTTACTCATTCAACAAAGGCAACCCTGGTTGTGGCCAGGGCAGTATCGATTAACCACTTTGGACTCAGATCGGGTTGGAGTTACCGGTGACTCAGATGGTAGGTACATGGTGCCGGCATCGCTCGTGATTTATAGCGACAGGATTCATACCGGCACTGAATACTTTGGCACCAGCGACTACCGACGTCATTTGCACCTAACCCGCGCCAATTTAAGAAAACTATTCTCTGTCGAATTGGGAGC
Source organism: Candidatus Azotimanducaceae bacterium (assembly GCA_047629195.1). Classification (GTDB taxonomy): domain Bacteria; phylum Pseudomonadota; class Gammaproteobacteria; order Pseudomonadales; family Azotimanducaceae; genus UBA4582. The sequence continues at coordinate 25,376 of JBLHWY010000078.1, read as the reverse complement.
AATTAGTTTTTGCGTTCTTTGGTGACGAACGCTTGCCATGCTTTAGCGAATTTTTCAGATACCAGCCATGCAGTGGCTTCTTTCATGGTGCCTTCTTCCAGTGGCGCAAGCGTGTGCTTATAAATGTCACCTACCGTTCCCACATCTTCGCTCATCGCTTTGAGTGATTTATAACCCATGGCATTTAGACGCAGACGCTTCTTCATGACCTCTTCAAAATAAATCACAGCAAGATCGCGACTACCGATAACTTCATGGCCGACGCCTTTTTCCTCAGCCAGTGTCCAAAGAGCGCCAGCACGGCGGTGCGTCAAGAATAACCCTTTGACCATTGTCTTACGCGAAGGAAGATCATCAAGGCCAACGAAGAATAAACCCGGGGTTTGGCGGGTCGCTTCTTGCGGTGCAGAAGAGTAATAGTAACCACCCATATTAACCACAAAAGCGATGATACGATCCGGAATCCAGGCGGCTAACTCGTAATTTAGCTCGCCACCCGCAGACATCCCCCAAAGCAGAAACGGCGCATATGAAAGCTCTTCGTGTCCGCTTTCATCCGCAAAATGATCTACAGCATCGATGATCGCTTGACCGCTACCTTTGCTCACCTGAATGTATTCTTCGATCATCATATTTGGATGCATATGATCTGTGAGATAAGTGCCCATGAGCGCAAAATCATGCTTGTTGGCGAAATCCCGCCAATATTGATCATCGACTGCTGCGCGACCATCACTATTCGACCCAGGATTAAGCATAAGAATGCCGCGGACTTTATCTACAGAAGAGGGTATCCACATTCTGTAGGCAGACATGTTATGAATAGTCCCAGGCTCTAAGGTCACATCATAAGTTTCTGAAAATGCTGGAATGCTCATGAACGAGCTTATGAAAATCATTAATAATATTCTTACATATTTCATTTTTTGATCTCTTGTTGAACATCCGGGTCAGAGTAAGTTTACTCTGACCCTTTACTCTGATCTCATAGATCGACCGCCAACAATTTGGCTACGTAGCTGCGAGAACCAATATTTTATCTTACTGGAAATTTTAATCCTGCAAACAGAATGCTACAGTAGATGACTCAAATTTTCACACAGGAAGAAACCATGATAGTTGTCAATGTGACAATCGAGTCAAATGAATCTGATATTACAGAGCTTAAATCAGCTATCGCTATAATGGAGAGCGCGTCGCAGGCTGAGGAGGGTTGTGATGACTACACCTTCAGCATTGAACTCAACAATCCGAATATGATTCGAATTACAGAGCGCTGGCATAATATGGCGGCACTTGAGAGCCACTTCAAAACGCCACACATGATTGTCTTCCAAGCAGCAATGGCAAAATTTCCCAGCAAAGCAAGACAAATGAATTTTTATGAAGCGACTGAAGTTAGCCCGCCAGGACGATGAAGCGACAGACTCCGTACCTGCTCCGTCAAGGTTACTTCCCGGAAACTAACTTGATGAGGTAGGATTACCCTATCAACAACATTCACGTGGAGAATTACAATGATTCCAGAAAACAAAGAAATAGAATCTTGGCTGGCAAAAGAGGAGCCTGAAACGATACTGGAACCCTCTCTCCCGATCATTGATCCACATCACCATTTGTGGGACATGCGAGGGGCTCCACTTGATGAACAAAGCTTCAGACAAAGGCTCTATCTGTGCGAAGAAATCTCGGCAGACATCAAGACATCTGGACACAACGTAGTGCAAACCGTATTTGCCCAGTGCGGTGCCTTCTACCGAGCAGACGGCCCGCGCGAGATGCGCTGCATTGGCGAGACTGAATTTGTTAACGGCGTGGCTGCTATGAGTCGTTCAGGTATATACGGCGAGACAAGGCTTTGCACCGGCATTTTTAGTACCGCAGATCTACGCCTGGGTAGTGCCGCAGAACCCATATTGGAGGCTCACCTAAACGCATCAGAGTATTTTCGAGGCATTCGTAGCGCTTTCCCCAGCGACCTGAACAATACTTTCTTGGCAGGCTTTGCACTCTTGGGCAAACATAACTTGAGCTATGACAACTGGTCTCCTGACTACTCTCGGCTACCTCGCCTCGCGGATCTTGCCAACAAGTTTCCGGAAACCACCATCATCGTTAACCACTTGGGAGGACGTATCAATTCAGCTGCCGATGAAGGTGAAATCGCTGACTGGCGTCGTTGTATTGATGCAATTGCTGCCTGCCCGAACGCGGTCATGAAATTAGGCGGGGCTCAAATGAGAATTGGAGACTGGGAACCATCGTACCATATGCAACAAACAGAGCGACCCATGAACTCTGAGTATTTTTGTGAAACACTACTGCCTTGGTATCAGTATGCGATGGAGGCGTTCGGACCTGAACGTTGCATGTTTGAAAGTAATTTCCCAGTCGATCGCGAGTGTTTGTCCTACCGGGCATGCTGGAATCTGTTCAAACGAATTTCAGCCACACTAGGACTGAGCGAAACAGAAAAGACATCGGTCTTTAGCGGCACTGCTGCGCGGGCATATCGCCTTACACCGCCAGCCCCTTAATGCGTATTTGACTGGAAAATTCGCACTTAAGCCTTGTCATGCTCCGGTGCGAAATCCTAGCAGGCTGCTGTTGACAATTAGCGCAAACCACCCCCAAGAAGAATTTCAGCAGTATGCTTCAATCAAAGTAGTAGCCTTACTATCTAGCATCATTGGTAGAGTCCTAGCCACTCAAGCATTGCTTTTGAGTTAGGCTCCCTGCCAATGAAATTGGCACATAGCTTCATTCGCTCATCAGCATTTCTCTTTGCGAGAATGGCATCTCTGAATCGCGCACCGATATCTATTGAGAATAGACCTTCGTCTTCAAAATGGTGAACGCATCCGCCTCTAATACTTCAGTCCATTTGTATGAGTTGTAAGAAGCTGCGTACCCATCGGCATCCTCAAACAGCTGACCGAAACATGCAATCATCGCAAAATAGCCTGGCAGTCGAGCTGGCCAGAATGGAGCCATGAATTGTCTCGCAAAACTCAGCACATCCATCTTGTTCAACACTTCACTGGTGTGCAATTCAAGGTCGATCGCTACAAAACCAAGTTGACGCATCTGCGTCGTGACTACTCGAAAATAATGTGCCCGCCGAAAAGATGAAAACAACGCTTCAGGAATATGCTCGCTTGTCTCATGGGAACTCAACAAAGTCTCAAGCAACTAGCGTCCCGGATGAGGTTCGAAATTCGACTTCACTCAGGCAAAAATGCATCGCATGGCCGAATTCATGAAAGATGATTTCAAAGTACCATGTCCCTGAAAGGTTGCGTTCTCGCGTCAAGAGGTCTGCGTATAGCCAAGCAAGTTGTCGATTCTTCTCAGCATGGTAGGCAGTATCCCAAAGCTCAGGCGGTGATGCGTCTCGCGCCCGCTAGCTAACTCGGCTTCGCCATCCTATCTTCAAGCGCGTAATCCCCGAAGTTGGTGCAGCCCAAAAAATGTGTCTTTTGCTCGCGCAAGAGGAGTATTTTCTTAATAAACGGTACATTATTGTATTGCCCCGCGGCGGCTCTGCTTAGGAGGCCTAGAACAAGTTTCACGTATCTTCCGATCATCGAGATATTTCATTATGGGGAAGTAGCATGTTTCATCCAAAGAAAATCGCCAACCCTTTTCCCTTTCGATTCTGCTGACAGACGAATCATGTCAACAATCGTTTCAGGCAATCCAGCTAGCTGCCTCTCGTCATCAATAAACAGTCCAAATTCAAATGTAGTTTCTACAAAATTGCGACCAAACTTGAGAGTGCGGCTCTATGCGCATCGGTAGACGCAACTGATTTCAAGCACAGAATAATTTTCGATAAGTATTCAATGGTTTCGGAGGTGCTTTCCAACGCGCCAAATGTAGTGTCAGAATTTATGATCCTGCTATTACACTCGAGCTTTCGAGAGATTTCGTTGCATGTTCAATCAAAGTGTCGACAGCAGGCTCTCCTTAGCTCTAAACGCAGCAACTATTCACTATATCAGCGTCTCGACACAGCCGAAGCACGCGAAATTATGATCTGACATTACTATTCAAAAATCCACTTTGTTTCAAACGAAGATACTCCATCTTATATCAACCGAATTCCACAAGGCGCGACCATTAGCCAGTACAACCGTGAATGGACGCTTGTACTCGATAAAGCGTATTTTCGCTGGTAGATTGAGAAACTTTCTAGCATCACTAAGACTTTCCTGAAGCGAGGCCTACCAGAGAATGTCAAACAAATGTAAATTCAGTTCCAATCCTATTTGTTTCTCTCAGTGCGAAGAAATAGGAAAAAACACACCGTAGCGACCGCGGATAACAGATGCCAAATACCGTGTGCCTGCAGAAGTGCATCGGGATCACATAATGGATGCCCTATTTTACCAGTCTGCCAAATCGCAAATGCGCTCAAATAGCTGACTATGCCGAAAGCGAACCACGGCAGATAGGTGCGTCGAACCTGGGCAGGGCCAGTGGCAAGGAGTCCTGGCAACCAGAACAGTATCACCCACCAGAAACTTGCGGGTTCTTCCAACATATCAAAAGGCGTAATGCCAAAGATCCCAGCGACAATAAACCCAACAAACCCCGAGAGAAATCGTAGCCACTGAGACCAGAACCTATACAAAACCTCACTGATTATCCAAAATGCAATCGAAAGACCAAAAAAGTCGAGGTTGATCCCTAAGCCCCATCCATTAACTGCCCGACCAACTCCATAAACCAGCACCAAAGCTACGTAGATACCCAACATTTGTTGAGGCCGCCAACGCCCCATTACTGAAACGTTAATCAACCACGGGATCAAAATATACATCACCATGCTTAGATTGTCGGCCCAACCTCCCCACGCCGTGTGGGTGCCATGCATCAGCAGCGACCCCGGACCTAACCAAATAGCCGCCCCAGCGTAGAGTAAGGCAATAGGGCTGTGACCAAACATGGTTCCTGTTCGCCCTGCCCCAACATCCCGTCCCAGCAGCCAAAGCATCCACAGACCAGCTGCCATAAAGCCAAGATTACTGAGCGCGTTAATGGGTTCATGAAACAAACCAGGTTGCACCCGCTCACACCACCTAGATATTTCACCCACCGCCTGCTCTGCAACTGCTGGCGCGCCCCAACCTTGCCAGCCAAATAGAATGTAGCCTACAAAGAATATAAAGCTGCCGGCCAGACCTAACTTAAAAGGCTTATAAGCATCAGATTGCATCGTTATGTTCCTGTTTTCAAATGTTATTGGCGATGCTAATCCCTAGATCGCGGGTTTGAACTAACGCTAAACAGCCCAATTTTATATTGAGCTAATCGTTAGAACCTTGATTCAACGAGCCTTCACTACAACAGTGTTTTGACACAGCCTAAGAACGCGGAATTTGGATGTGACAGTCATAGTCGACAAACCTGCTTTGCTTCAAAAGAAGAGATAACAGCCAAGACCAAACGGCTAGAATCCGGCACGCTCATTAGTACATGCAATGCCCGGAAAGATATTACACGCCAATCCTAATTATTCGTACAAAAAGAGGAGTTCGATCGTGACATTCAAGCAAAGCGACTTGGTCTGCAACTGGTATGCCTATAATACTTTTTGAGTGAATGTACCATGTGAACGCGCCCTAACTCGTGATTTCAAAGATAACAAAAGAACACCTCCCCCCTGTGGAAGCGAAAATGATAAAATTCACAAAAACTACTATTGCTCTGCTGCCGTTGCTCTGCTGCCGTTGCTCTGCTGTCTATCAGACTTCGCTGACACCTTTAGTTTTAAGTATGTGCTCGAGGCCTAGGTTCGCGACACACAGGGTAATGAACTCCGCGCACTCCTCGATGGCACATTGCAGGATGATGGTGACACTATCGTGGTCAACAGCTTCTCAGAGTCTTTTTTAGGCGGTTTCTTGGTATCAGAATCCATCTTCGGTGGGGGAACTGCAGGTTCCATTTCGGGTATTCCTGAGCTTATCGAGCTAAACGACTCTAACGGCAACCGTTACCGCGAACTAGATAACCCGCTCGCCCGAGATAACTTCAATACAACAGAGATCATCGACCCTCCGACACCAGAGATCGACACTGACGGCAATGGCATTCTGGATATCAATGAAGGGCCCGTTCCAAACTTCGATCTCCAGAAACAACTAGGCAACGGCATTCCCATTCGACTCGCGTCGACACAATTGACTGAACTACAGATAGCGGGGCGTGAGATTGTTACGCCATCCGGCCAGACTGTAGTCATACCCAGTTCAGCAACCGCGGCATCACTCAACGGCACATCGCCCTCTGAGTTCCAATGTGAACTTTGTCGCAGGTGAAATGGCACCGAATGGCGTGATTGCGCCTGTTGGTTCCAATGGCTCTGTGTACCTGTACTCTTCTGCATCTGTAGTCTTCTGCATCGGTTAATCTTGTGGTCGACGTTGCCGGTTGATTCGAGGGTTATGCCTTTGTTGGCCCACACCTAGGCAGGTTGCTGACACACGCTCTGGCTATGGCACCGCTAACGGCTTACCAACTCGTATTGGGTCAGGTACACCACTCGAACTGACAGTAACAAACCTGAGCATTCTGAATGCGTTAGGTGCCGCGACCGACATCCCAGCGATCATCAGGGCCGTTGCCCTTGACTTCACGGAGGTTACTCCCAATAGGCCAGACTCTATTACTGTCTATCCGACAGCGCCTGCTTCGGCCACTGCTGTAGCCATGAACGTCACGATTGTAAATCCGAAGGCTTCTGAATTTGCAGCAGTTTGGCCATACAGTAAGCCTCGACCGTTAGCATGCAATGCTGAATTTTATAGCTGACCAGATGGTCGCCAACAATGTCATTGCGCCGATAGATGCAGGCAGAGATGTGTGTTTCTATGCCAACGTGCCATCTGACATCTTCGTGGATATCACCGGTTACTTGAGCCGTGAACCCGGCTACGAATTCGCGGGTGCCACACTAAAACGGTTTATAGATAGTCGATTAGGTGTGGGACCACCGCAGGAACATCAACCACTAAGAAACAGGGGCGGCAAAGGTGTGACACACGTAAATTTGAACCGATCTAACCCGTCTCTACTTAATTCAATTTTTCCTTGATAGCACTAAATCGACTACGACCTATCGGCAACTCAGTGCCATCACTCAGGATTAACTCATAATTGCTGCCGGGTTTGACAACCAAGCGAACGACCATATTCATGTTCACAATATAAGAACGATGGATACGCTCGAAGTTGGGTGGCAATAAAGCGAGAAGTTTTTCGATGGACTTATGATGCAACTGCTTCTCTTTATTGATAACCAGTTCACTATAGTGGCCGGAAGCTAGGACGTATTCTATCTGGCTTACTTCAATCAACTTGACTATTCCGGAATTTTTTACGCTCAAATAGCGAATGCCATAATCTTGTCTGAGATTCGTATCCAGAACGCGATCGACGGCCTTTTGTAATCTATCAAAAGTAAAAGGCTTAGCAACAAAATCCAGCACGCCATATTCAAACGCCCTTACCGCCTCGTCGGTGTGAGCGGAGATTATAATGGTATGAAAACTCGATGCCGTGAGCGTCTTCAGCATGTCAAAACCATTAGCACCCTTTATATTCAAATCCAGACACAAGAGGTCAATGGATTGTTCGGCAATATAGTCTTGGGCATCACCCAGGTTATCAAATGCTTTTAGTTTGCTCAGCCTTTCTCCAAGGATTTGACTTATTTGGCGAACTAACCTCTCCGCAATGACAGGCTCATCTTCGAGAATCAGAACATGCATCAGAGTTGAGCCTTGAATTTAATCTTATTTGTCCAGCGATTTTCATCTGCGTAACTTCGGTAGGTATATTCTTCGCCAAATTTTTCAGTAAGCCGAGAAAGGATATAGCGCTCGCCAATGCCCGAACCATTCGCTTTGGTCTTTTTGTCATAAGGAGTAGTCAGAACAAGCTCAATATCTTTAGTACTACGATTGACCGCAAGTTTAAAGGTTGAATCAGCAGGCACATGGTTGTGCGAGAAACAGTTCTCTATTTGAGTGTGAATAATAGCCGGTGGAATACTAATACCCGTCGCATCACCTTGTACATCAAGACGACAGCTTATGTTGTAACGATAGGCCATGATTTCAAGATGCCTTTCACATAGTTGCACTTCCTCACCCAAGGTAACCGAGGATAAATCGGAAAACTTCACGAGCATTCTCAACTCTTCTGCCAGCGCTTGCACAAAGCTTGCTGCCACATCAGGCTTTTGTTCAATCCATTCAATGACGAGCATTAGGCTGTTCATGAGGAAATGAGGTTGCAGGTTTCGTTTCAACAATTCAGCTTCAAGCCGAACGGAAGCCAGTGACTGCATACGATTGTCCTTCATTTCACGGATGATCGTTGAGAGCATCATAAGCACGATAATGAACATAGTTAAGCTAAAACGATCTTCAGCAAAATCTGTAGGTGAGTTCACAAAAACAATCAGAGCACAAAGCATAAACAGACTATTCAGCCGGGCTCCCAGTTTCCTCAACCGCAGCGCATATAGATTTACAGCGAGGCTTAGCAGAAGTGTTAACAGGAACATCGCAATGCCGCGATTGTCATAATCGCCAATCAGTAGCAATGAGCAACCTAACAAAAATACGGTAATTGCCAGACACAATACCTTTCTTCCTATATTGTAGTAAGTGAGATAAAAACCGGGCAATAGCAGACAAACCGCGAAGGTAAACGACATCACCAAATACATACGCAGCGGGTGAAAGTCGTAGGTATAGCCAAACATCGCCCGCCACTTTTCCGCCAGCAATAGAAATGACGCTGACAAACATAATAAGCTGAACACTTGATAATGAGCACGGCGATGATATTCCCAGAAGAAAAGCTGGAACAATATCGTGATAACCAATAGGCCGCCCATAATAAATGTGGCGAGCCAGGAACTTCGCATTAGAAATTTATGCACTGAGTCTGTATCTATAATTCTTAAGCCGAGAAAAACTGGACTATTTTCGTCATCAATAAAGAATGTTGATGCTCGAATGGCCAACTGATGGCTTCCCAGCGTCAATAACTCATTGCCGATTGGAAATAGAACATCTATATTCCCAGGTGTTTCTGAGTCTCTAGCAATACCAACTTTACCGTTTTTCCCCAACAGCTTCCCGTCCCAGTAAATTTCACTTGCCGCTAGAAGAGACAAACTGAGAGAGGTGGTAGCACTTAAATTGTCCGGGCCGATTACAACAGAGGTTCTCAGACAAAAAGCTTGCTTGCGCGGTATTTTACGAAGCGCTATGACTTCCCAGTTGCTGTCATCCAGCTTTTCCACTCCACAATCACTTTGACCCGCCACCTGTATGCGAGCCTCGGATATAAGAATCGTCTGTCCATTTGTCGTGACACTCAACACCATTACAAACATCAGCAGCCATACTTTTAAAGATAGTTTGAGCCAACACTTGAGGGGCTTCATTTGAAGTCTTCTAAGATGGTGCGATGGGTCAGCTTTAATCATGTTGCCAATTCTACTGTTGTCAGGCAACACATCAAAGCGCGCTGGTGCATACCACGAGCAGTTCGTGCATTTTGCAAACTTTAGGATCAAAAAGTGCTTAATCTACGCATCTTCAATAACAGCCAAACTTGGGACAAGGACTAATAATGCTAAATCGTTATCTACTGGTTTTCATCATTTCACTGAACTGGGCAAACCAAGGCTATGCTAAAGCGCTGTTGTTGAGCAACGTCCAAATAGTTGATCCGGCGGCACAAGAAATTAGGCAAGGACATTTACTTATCGTAGATAATCTCGTTCGTGGAACGTTGGATCAGGTACCTGCTGATTTTGAAGGTGAGATTCTCGACCTAAAAGGCAAGTGGGTAATGCCAGGTCTTAACGAGTTACATACCCATTCCGGTGGCAACCGCGGCTTAAATGGCGCATCAGAGAGTATCGGCACGCCGGCTATCGCTGAACGTCTCCTCTCGGTAGGCGTCACTTCATTATTGGACTTATTTTCTGATGAGAAAACGATCTTTAATCATCGTCAGGATCAACGCGATGGAAAAACATCCGGCGCTGATATTTTTGCCAGCCTATCCTGCTTGACTGCCCCCAAAGGTCACTGTACCGAATACGGCATATTAACCCGCACAATGAGTTCTCCTGAAGAAGCGACCGCTGTCGTCAAAGATCTTGCTTTGAGTAAACCGGACGTCATAAAGATAAATTATAATCAATTTGGTCGCTTACCCAACATAGATAAAGCAACCCTGTCAGCAGCCATTAGTGAGGCAACAAAGTCAGGGATTAAAACGGTTGTTCATATTAACTCGCTGGAAGATATACGAGATGCCATCGAGGCTGGGGCTAACGCTGTCACCCATCTGCCAAGAAAAAAATTGATAACCGCTGGGCTAGCTCGCTTGATGGCAAAACAGCACGTCGCAGCAATTCCAACACTGGCTACTCGCACCGATTGGATTGATTTCATTGTAGAACCAGACATTTTGTCAACACCTATGGCTCAAAGGCTGACAACAACAGAAATCCTGAATAGCTACGCCGAAAGAAGAAAAACGATCTCGGAAGATCTTAAACAATCTATGCTGCACAAAAACGAAATGTACTACCGTTCCACCAAAATTTTGGCGGATGCTGGCGTAATGATGTTGACAGGCTCCGATGGAGGTAATAGCGGCACTATTCAGGGTTACTCAGTACACAGAGAGCTTGTGAAAATGGTGCGGTCAGGATTGAGTACATGGCAGGCATTATCAGCTTCAACGACCAATGCGGGTATATTTTTGAATCGACAATATGGTGTGAATGCTGGTGACGAAGCTAATTTGGTCATCCTAAGCGCATCACCTATTGAGGATATTTCAAACACCCAAAGAATCGAATATGTGATTCACCATGGCAAGGTGGTCGTTGCTCCTTCGGTTTTAGAGACCAAGGCGCTCACGCACTAAGTTTAACGGATTATAGATCTAGACATCATCCCAAGGACCTGCTTGGAGTCATTGCATCGGGTTCTCAGGACTCGCAGCGCAATACAGGCGGGCATAGCGACGCTCGGCCCAAGAATAGTAAACCTTATCTGTCAACCAACGAATGCCGGGTATCGTCAACAGACGCCATAAGAACCCGATACGTGTATGGGACCAGGCTGCGACGTTGGCTTCCACGCCGATTACCCATTCATGATTAGCGCGACGCAAGTGCAAAACCTGCAATAGATCCGCCTTAGTAGGCTGATGCTCGTCGGCGAAACTGTCTTCCAGGCTGTGGACATCCACGAGTTCCAAGCCACGCGTCTTTAATCGGGCAAGGACACTCATCTCGCGACGACAAAGCGGGCAGGCACCATCGTAGTACAGCAGATCGACGGAATTATTCAGACTTTTTGAATTGTTTAGATTATTTTGTTTACTCATGGAGGAACTATACGATTAGCATAACCATTGGGACTACAATTCCCATATAATCACCCTATGGAAATACCAAATTTTGGCTCTTGTAATATTGATTGCAATGACCCGCCCAGGCACAGCGAATTCAGTCAAGGATCGACATGAGCGTGCCTAATCACACACGCCCTGGTCTCGCAATCATTTACGCTCGAAGTCTCAATCAATGCATAGGGCACGATGGCGGCCTACCCTGGTCGCTCCCCGACGAATATGCACACTTCAATCAAACAACTATTGGCTACCCCGTGATTATGGGCAGACGCAGCTATGAAGATCATGATGGCGCCCTGCTAGACCGTTTGAACGTTGTCGTTTCTCGCAACAAAGAATACGCCGTATTTGATGGCATTCTATTGGCGACCAATCTAGCGCAAGCGCTGCAACTCGGGGCGCTCGCTAATTCAACCTATTTTGTGATTGGTGGCGCAGGGCTCATTAGCGAAGCACTCCCGCTTGCCAATACTGTTTTTGAAACAGTGGTCGACGCCCAAATCGAAGGTGACACTTTCCTGCCACCGTTAAGTTTTGCCGAATGGACCACGGAACTGCTTTATGAGCATCCAGTCGATCGTCAGCATCAATTCGCATTTCAAGTATATCAACACTCGAGATAAATATTCAGGGGCCACAGTAGAGCTTACAAGCAACTCATGCTTAGCAGCCAATGTATAATCGATAGCCCCATCAATCGATCTCTGCATCTGCCCTTTAATAAAGAATCAGATTAACAATACCCATGCCTGTTAACACAGAAGCGATCGCCAATGTTGTGATGGCAGTTGCAATGATTGCAGAACCAAACGGACTCTCAAGCATTTCAACCAATCGCTTGGCCGCGGTGGACAGAACGGCTGCGGTGACGGATTCTTTGGTTTCATCTGTCTGATGTTTTGGCATTAGAGCGCTCTCTTGTTTGTAGAAATTGACAGTTTAGGTAGTTGTATCTTTTGAACATTTTGATAGGCGCATCTTAGGCAGACGCCCCAGCGAAACAATTCGCTTTATCCTTGATAAAACCTCGGTATTTCCGTTTTAAGACATACATGCAATCAACGGGCTCAACGTAAACTTACTCTGACGCCGACATTCGATAGCGGCAACCTTGGTGGAAATTGAATATGGTCAATCCCGTAAGATTCGAACTGAATTAATGCGTAACGCTGCAATTATCGACGTCGCGCAACTCGGTACGCGTCTGCACGCATAAATAGAACCGGGGCACTCTGGGCCAATCGAATTTATTGCAGAGATTTTGAGATCCAGGCTGCCGGAGGATAAAAAACCTCAAGCCGCGATGAAAATTGTTGAGCCGAATCTAGAAGATGTCTTTGTTATGGCAACCCACGGCAGGGTTCCCTGATGCATTTCACTTTCTCGTTTGCAAGAATGTGGTCTATTGCGATAAAAGAGTTGCTCCATCTAAAATGCGATCGTCTGACCGGCGGTATGATTGTCGGCATTCCGATTATGATGACGCGATTGTTCGGGTATGCCATCAACAATGATGTGCGGGGAAAAAGTGCAGCAGTCGTCGATGAAGCCAATACCAGTGCTTCGAGCAGCCTCGTTGCTGCGGCGAGGGCGAGTCAGGTAGCCGACAGACTATTCGTTGCCAAAAGCCCGTGGGAACTCGAAAGACTCATCACCAGTGGCGATATCTCTTTTGGAATTCATATACCTCAGAATTTCAAACAAAAACTCGCACAGAGACAACGTCCACTTGCACAACTACTTGTTGACGACAGTGACCCCACTATCCTCGGCGCTGCCCGCGGCTTGGCTAATATGTCTCTCATTTGAGTCTGTTTGTACCCAGCGTTTTGACAATTGGCCTGATCATTTCAACGATTGCGACGACTCAATTTCAGGCTTTTCAACTTACCTTCGTCACTTTTTTACCATAACTTCTGCTCTCTGGCTTCATGTTCCCTTTTTAGGGCATGCCAGTTTCAATACGTTATTTTGCAGAGATCTTTCCCCTAACCCACTTCCTCCGAATTATTCATGGCATCGTGCTCAAGGATGCGGCCCTGCTTACCTTGTCCAGCGAACTTTGGCCGCTCGCTTTGTTCTTTATCATCGGTATCACATTTGCAACACTAAGATTCAGCAAGCGGCTAGATTGACATTCATTCTGGTAACCGTAGATTCACATTCTACGAGGCAGACTTTAAATTTCATCTGAATATTTTATCCGCCCACAAGGTTAGGCCGTTAGCAACACTGCCAAAGTGGTCGCCATCGACGACTTCTATATTGCCGACTTGCTCTGTAATTACTTGTCTGATGACAGGAGATCGTGCGGAACCGCCTGTGATATAGATTAAATCAGGTTGTACGCCAGATTGTGTAATTGTCTCGTTCATTACTTGCATCATTTGTGTCAGGGGCCCACGAACTGCTTCTTGCATAGCTTCAAAAGCAATCGCACTTGAGAGACCATCTTCAACGTAATCTAATGCAACGTCTACCTTGCTGGTTTTAGACAATTGTATTTTCGCTTGCTCAGCGCTCGCAACAACCTGCTGATTTTGTTTCAGCTGACGAATTTTAAAAAAACGTTTGAACAGTGCAGGTTCTTTCGTTTCAGTTAGCAACCGCTTAACTAGCAGCGTAGTTTGTAGGTTATTGAAGTCTGCTTGAGCACCAACATCATTTGTGCAAACTGCATTCCAGTAAACTTGGGTTGGCATAGGCAAACCGCTTTTTAAGAAAGAGTTCATGCCGAAAAGCGGTAATAGTGCTTTAGCTGCAATCTGAATATCAAAGTCATTCCCGCCGATACGCTCCCCACTATGACCAATGAAATCCTCCTGCCTATCTACCTTGTCACGATGGCTTGGCCCCATGCACACCATCGCGCAGTCACTTGTGCCACCGCCAATATCGATGACCAAGACTTTTTTGTTATGCGTTAATTGACGCTCGAAGTCGAGTCCCGCAGCGATAGGCTCATAAAGAAATTCGACAGATTTAAAACCTGCTCTTTGGGCAGAAATTTCCAGAATGGCCAGGGCTTGAGCATTACTTTTTTCTGCATTCAGACCTTGGAAGTTAACTGGGCGACCGATAACCGTATCAGTTAACGGTGTTTGGGACTGCGTCTCCGCGCGTCGCTTGATGTGCATCATCATCGCGGTGACAAGGTCTTCGAAAAACCGAATATATTCCGCTCTAACGCCACTGGTCCCTAAATAAGATTTTGGTGATTTGACGAAGTAACCTTCGCCCGGCAGTGCAAAATATTCATTAAAGGCTTGTTGGCCAAAATACAAACACTGCCTGTTTTCTGGAATGCTCTCTTGCTGACGAAACCTCCTCGCTGCTGACAAGTTTGTCTTTCGACTTTCCAGATAGTCACGACGAAGTGTTTCGTTTGTAATGCTTCCAGCCACCTGTTCACAAACAAGCTCGCGGCCAAACGAATACAAAGTTGAGGGTAAAAAGGCTTGATCATTCTCTAGTGGCAGCAACTGTGTTTTTGCCGTCACCGAATCAATCACACCAATCGCGCAATTAGAAGTACCGTAATCAAAACCAGATATCATGGACAACCTTAAATAAGACAGCGAAAAAAGGCGATGCAAAATAACACATCTGTACTACGAATTCACAATTCAAATCGACTGCTTCTGCCCTCCTCTATTTTTCAGAGCCTCTTCGACCTTGCTCATCAGTTGGTCGATCATAAAGGGTTTCGGCAAAAAACCAGCTAATCCCCTACCGACCAAATGCTGAGTTGCATCTTGTTCGTTGTAGCCACTCATGAGTATTGCTGGCACGTCCGTACTAAAAGTCCGCATTTGTCTGAACACTTCTGATCCACCGATACCAGGCATGGTGAGATCGATGAGTACCAGTCGAAGTTCATCCTTAAATTGCTCAAATAGTTGAATTCCGACTTCGCCATTCTCTGCCAGTGCTGCGACGTAGCCGTGACGCGATAATACGTGCTTGATGGTATTACGAACTTCTTCATCGTCATCTATTACGAGAATCATCTGTTGATTACCATCATGATATTTGCTCGAAACTGATTTGGCCATTTTTTCTAGTTTTTCTTTGTTTGAAGGAAGCAGCACCTTGAATGTTGTTCCCGAACCAGGCTCAGAATAGAGAATAATTGCACCGCTGTGTCCTTTGACGATTCCTTGTACTGCAGACATGCCTAAGCCTCGGCCGGTAAACTTAGTCGTATAGAATGGCTCAAAAAGTCTGGCGCGAGTCTCCTCTGTCATACCAACTCCGTTGTCAGAAACTTCTACGAAAACATACTCCCCAGGTTCAATATCAAATTTAATCCAACGGCTATCAAGATAACTTTGATCACAATATTGCGCACCCGTTGTAATGTGAACTCTGCCGCTCTCACTGTCGACAGCTTCGACTGCATTAAGAATCAGATTCATGACAATTTGTTTTATTTGAGTTTCATCAGCTTGCGTTGAGGGCAAACCACCTGCCAAGTTGTATTGAATCACCGCTTTCCCAGTGGAGGAAATCTCAAGCAGTTGGCTCATGTCTTTGACAATATTGGAAAGATCAACAGGCTGGACGATAAATCGCCCCTTACCAGAATAGGCTAGTAATTGATGTGTGAGATCCGCCGCGCTTTTAGAAGCTTTGATGATGTCTGATAAACGCTGGCTGACAATCTCAGCATCATCAATGTCAAGTTTGGCGAGGTCAGCATTACCCATAATGCCCGACAGTAGATTGTTAAAGTCGTGCGCTACACCGCCGGCAAGAATTCCGAGACTCTCGAGCTTTTGGGCCTCTTGCATTTTCTCATTGACACTGCTTCGCTCAAGTTCCTGTACTCGCTGTTCGGTAACATCTTGAACGATACCATGAATAACTACGTCACCAATCGATGCTTTTTCAGCTGTGATTTTTAGGTAACGAGTATTTTGGGAAACGACTAAACTCACTTCAAAATCGAAATCAGCTTCGGGGTTAAAATCTGCATTTGAAGCTAAATTCAGGCCGGCAAAATGTTCCAATATTTTGGTTCGATCAGGTCCGTCGAATCGAATAAACGCATCTGAAATAGTGATACCAACCTGTGATTCGGAAACCATGAGTAATTTGAAAAAATTTTTTGAGCCACTTATTGTCGCCGTTGACAGGTTGTATAAATAATCACCGACACCCGCCATTTCCTGTGCCTTCTCTAATCGCGCGGCGTAGGCTATTAGCTTTTCCTCGGCCTGACGTAGCTCATCAACTTCCATCGCAACGCCAATCGCGTATTCCTCCGCGCCCTGCTTAATCAATTTAGAAAATCGATATTGCGTATGTGGCTTACCGAGTTTATCAACGTAGTCAACACGCCTGAATCTGGATCCTTCCCGCCGGAGCATTTTGATAAATTCAAGACGCTCTGCCCCACTTTCCCAAATGCCGAGTTCGACAACTGATTTTCCCACAGCATCCTCTGCAGAAGATAGCGCAAACCCTTCATCCATTAGTGAATTAGACACATTAACGACCTGGCCGGTATCAGCGTTCGAAATCACGACTCGCATCGGCGAATCATTGATGAGCGATCTATAAATTTCGGCAATTTCTTGATCGTTCGGTAAGTCGTTTTTTAACATAGAGCACTTTAAACCTGAATATGATTCGTTAAGTTAGCTATCCATTAAGGGACATAAGATATATGGGTGGAGCAAAGGTTACAAATAGCTCATATTTCAGCACTAGCATTGCGCTCATACTGCACGAGTGACGGAAATTTTTCCGCTAGCGAGATAGGTCTTCTACACTCAGTATGAAAAAGAGTGAGGTATACTTACTTGAATCATGACAAGAAACCAAAACATTATGAGTGAAGCTATCTCGGACCAAATAACACCGCTTGAACCAATTCGAACAGGCATCCTAAAATCCATGCGTTATATGAAACGCAGCTACAATAGCCCACTTGAACATGGGCAGGACCTGCGGCGCGAGCACGGCAACGTCGTGATGCAAAAAATCGGTAAGATGCAGATTGTTCACTTATTTGGCGCCGACGGCCACCGCTTGTGTTTGATGAACCCAGACCAGACCTTCTCCAACAAAAAAGCGTGGGACATGATTATCGGGCGTATTTTCCCGAATGGATTAATGCTCAGGGATGGAGATGACCATCGATATCATCGCCGCTTGATGCAGGCAGGTTTTAAGAGCAAAGCGATGCAGGGTTATCTTAGCCAGATGATCCCGCAGGTGCAGCAGAGTGTCGCCTCATGGTCAAAATCCGCTAGCGGGCAAATGCTTGCTTACCCGACGTTTAAACAAATGACGCTGGACCTTGCCGCCACCATTTTCTTAGGTATGGACCTCGGTGACGACGCACGTAAAATCAGCCAAGCCTTTGAAGCAACAGTCGCAGCTTCCATGCCAAAAATACCCTTTGCGATACCCGGAACGCTTTTATGGAAGGGTATTAAGGCAAGGCAGACAATGTGTGATTTTTTCTTGCCGCTAATCGACGACAAGCGTGCTGGAGAGGGAAAAGATCTTTTCTCTCTACTGTGCCAGGCCACAGATGAAGAGGGCAAAGGTTACACAGACCAAGAAATAGTCGATCACATGATTTTCCTCATGATGGCAGCCCACGACACGACTACCAGCACCCTAACCAGTATCACCTATGCACTCGCGAAAAATCCGGAGTGGCAAAACCGCTTGGTGAGTGAAATGCAATCCATTGACAGTGAATCACTAGGCAATTCATCGAACAATTCGTTGAGCTATGCTGACCTCGAAAAAATGACCGAAACAGATTGGGTGCTTAAAGAATCGCTGCGCATGTATCCGCCACTGTCGACACTGCCGAAATATAGTAATACTGCGTTCGAGTATGAAGGCAAACTTGTGCCGGCCGGGGCGATGGTGATCACCTATCCGATCCACACGCACTACATGGATGAGTATTGGGACAACCCATATCAATTCGATCCCATGCGTTTCAGCCCGGAGCGAGCCGAGCAAAAACGCCACGCCTACAGCTGGGTGCCTTTTAGTGGAGGCGCACATATGTGTATCGGGCTTCACTTTGCAAACATGCAGATCAAGTTAGTGCTATTTGAAATGTTGAAACAATACAAATGGGAAATCGAACCGGGCTACGAGATGCCGGTTCAACAATCGCCCATCTCAAAACCGCGGGACGACCTGCCCATTCGCATCACAAAGAGACAATGATTATTGGGGTCAGAGTAAAGTGCCAGAGTAAACCTCGATTTTTTTGCTTTGATTTTTGTATGGAGGAACCCTGCAGTTTCTTCAAGCGCTCCAGCGGTATCCTTCAATTAAAGTAAGACCCGCGCTAGTCGAAATTTTTGCATCACGAATCAGTTGCCGCTTTAGCGATTGTCCGGCCTGCATTATGAAGAGGTTCATTTAACCTCACTCGATAAATGGACAATCCAGGGTTGCCTACAATTAGCATACGACGTCTATGTGACGGACTTCTGGATTAAAGTTACTCCGGCTTTAATTGCCGAAGTTTGTTCAGCTGCTCGGTGAACACACCTCTACCTGTTTAAACCAGGGGTTTGGCTTGAAAGCTTGCTGGTCCCTCCCGATCAGAGATGCGCAAAAGGAAGTCATCGGTATCTTCTCTGTTTATTTTGATCACGCGCGGAAGCCAACAGATTATGAATTAGATCTAGTTGCTGAAGCTGCCGACATCACTGGTTTAGCACTTCTCAGAGATGGAAATCGCAAGAAACAACAAGAACGTGGCTGTGTAGATGAAACAAATTGCTTAATTTTTAGAGCCTGAAGGTTCACCCCTAAGTTTTACTCAGATCAAGCCGCAAGTGGCCCATTTGAGAGCAACAGGCGTATAAAGCCTTCTAAAGCTTCAAAACTCCAATAAGGTCTACTATGTCACGCCGCGCACCATCGCTCCTAGCCACAGCTCTAACTTTTTTACTACTGGCCAGCCAACAGCTATTTGCCCAAGATGATGCCGACGCAGCTGCCGTCGCGGCCGCCTCGGGCATACCAAGCGCCGTGGGCGCAACACAAAGTGGATGGCGCAATCAGTGGGGGCTTGGTGTCATTACGAACCCGAAGTTCGTGGGCAGTGAAGCTTACAATATTCGCCCTATACCCTACCTAGACTTTCGTTACATGGACCAGAAAGGCACCAAATACTTTGCCAATGTCCCCCAAGGTATTGGCGGTTTCTTTTATCGTCAGCGCGACGCGAAAACAGGCGGCTTTATCAGCATCGGCGCGTCAATCGCTCCCGGTTTTAATGTTAGAGATGACTCGATTAGTGGACTAGACGAAATCGGCATCTCCGCGGAGGCGCGCGTTTTGCTGGAAGCCGGTGGACGCGGTTGGGTCGCCGCCGCCGCAATTGCTCAGGACCTAGGCTCCGGCCACGAAGGCGCTTACGTCGACTTATCAATAAATCGCAAGGGCCGACTGGGCAATGGCTTCTATGCATTCGGACCGGAACTGCGTTTCGGTGACAGCACCTACAAGAAATCATTTTTCAGCGTTAGCGCTGAAGAATCAACAGCCAGCGGTATTGCCCAATATGATGCTAATGCAGGCGTAGAACGGCTTGGTTTGCAGGGGCTCATAAGCCTGCCGATGGGCAAAAGCGAGTGGCGCTTCACCTCATTGGTACGGGTTAGCACATTAATGGATGAGGCCGCTGACAGTCCCATCACCGAGAACAAACTCCAATTCTTCTTCCTCACAGCCTTTACACGACCTTTCTGAGCGGCCACGATGAACGGCGCCCAAACTTGATTCTCGCAGGCCCCAGACTCAGGTGGTACTATGAGCGCCGAATAAAGTGAGGCAAGATAATGACCGTAAAAGAATCTGTTACTACCGATGATCTACGTATCCTGGAAACGCAGGAACTGATATCCCCCGAACAACTGATCGGGGACCTGCCCGTTTCCAGCAAAGCCAGCGACACAGTCAGTATCGCTCGCAAATCTATCCACAACATTTTGACCGGTGAAGACGATCGTCTGGTCGTTGTTGTTGGGCCCTGCTCCATTCACGACCCAGAATCGGCGCTAGACTATGCACGCAAGCTCGCGACCATCAGTGCTGAACTTGCCGATGACCTATTTATCGTCATGCGTGTGTATTTTGAAAAACCTCGCACAACGGTCGGCTGGAAGGGACTGATTAATGACCCTGATCTCGACAACAGCTTTCAGATTAAGAAGGGGCTACACATTGCTCGGAGCCTACTCCAGGATCTCGGCGAGATGGGCATACCCTGCGGTACCGAATACCTTGACCTGATCAGCCCGCAATACATCGCTGACCTTATTTCTTGGGGCGCAATTGGCGCGCGGACAACGGAGAGCCAAACCCATCGAGAATTGTCTTCGGGCTTGAGCTGCCCAGTGGGTTTTAAGAATGCGACCGATGGCGATATACAGGTCGCGATCGACGCGATCGGCTCTGCTTCTCAACCGCACAACTTCCTATCGGTCACCAAGGGCGGGCAATCAGCCATCTTTAAAACAACCGGCAACGAAGACTGTCACATCATTCTACGTGGTGGTAAGCATCCAAACTACGATATGTTCTCTGTTTCAGATGCATCAGAGATGCTGGAATCAGCTGGCCTGCCAGTACGCATCATGATTGATGCGAGTCACTCTAATAGCCGCAAGGTCCCTGCACGCCAGGTCGACGTTATTCGCGACATCAGCAATCAGGTTAGAAAAGGCAACGGGGGCATTATTGGTCTAATGATCGAGAGTCATCTAGTTGAAGGCCGCCAGAATGTTGTCGACGGTCAGCCGCTGACTTACGGGCAGAGCATCACCGACGCCTGTATTAGTTTTGACGACACAGAAGTGCTACTGCGAGAACTCGCTGCCAGCGCAGCCAGTCGGCGAACGTTGGGGGCAGAGTAAAATCACGCTAATTTGACAACCGCAGCAGCAGGGAATACGGGCTTCATTTCTCAAGCAGCGTGTCAGATTATCCAATTTGCACAATCAGCTTGTCTCTTTCTCTGAAACCGTCTGCGGGAGACCAATCGGAGATGCTATCGACAAGCTGGAGATCTAACGCGCTATCTAATAGCACTGTAGCAGCTTCTTCGACAATCGCATTAGCAAGTGAGGCACCAAGGCACCTATGTGGTCCGGCGCCGTAAGACAGTAAATGTAAGTTGTCTCGATCCAATCGAAAGGTATCTGGCTCTGTGAACAGTGACTCATCTCTGTTGGAAGACATAATCGAAACCATAAATGTTTCGCCTTTGTTAAAAGGACAGCCACCCGCAGTTAAATCAGTTTCTGCAGTACGAAAAGTACCTTCAACGGGCGGCTCCATGCGCAATATTTCTTTACGTGCAGCTTCAATCAGCGTTGGGTCAGCGCGTACTTGCGCCAAGGTTTCTGGTAGATTCATGAGATACCAGGTTAACCACACCAGAGCATGCTGGGTGGTACCGTAGCCACCCGTGACGATATTACCCATCATCGCTCTTAGTTCTTTGTAGGACATTTTGCCATCATTGTGGGCGGCGATAAGATGGTCTATTACTTTATCTTGAGGAGTAGACCTTCTGGCTGCGATCACCTCGTCCAGATGATCGAACATGGCCTTAAATTGATCACCAGCCGTATCCTGATCGGCGGCATCAAGGCCAACAAAGATATTGGTGACAACGCGACCCCAACTCATTACACGAGGGTGGTCAATTTCGTCAAAACCGGCGTGATTACTGATCCCAAAACCCACCATCGGTTCTATAAAAGTGCTAACAAGATCGAAGGGTTCACCTTTCGGCAATGAATTAATCAGCACTTCAGCTTTGGCTTTCAAGGTCGTTCTTTCCGGCGCGACTGCAGGAACTGTAAAATACTTATGGATCAGCTGTCGAAGTCGGCGCTGCTCCGAACCATTTTTGCTGAACATGATCTCACGCCAAAAATCGTGGATGTGCTCATTGGTAATACCAGTCAAAGTTAGCAGTTCGCCTTCCTGGCAGCGGGCTTCTTTGCTGGCAATGTATTTCCTCACATCCTCGTGGTTGAGGACCATCGGTGCTGGCAGGTTAGGGTCTTCAATTATTTGCGTTTGACTGCGGATCTCGCGCAATAGGCCATGCATATTGTCCTTGGGAGTAAAAACCGCCATAACTTCTCCGTATAGGTGAGGTATTCGCAAATAGTCGCAATTTCAGTGATGCTCAGGTCGATGCATCCTGAATTACTATTCTAACAATAATTTGGGCTGGGACTGGCAATTGATAGAAACCATTCAGGTGTGCACTCGAGCAGATGTCAGTTTGACCGAATAACTGTAATAAATTGAGATAGAACCATAAAGCGTGAGAAGCTAGCTTATATTTACAAAAACAGGAAAAGCTGATGAGACAAGTTGTTACTGCAGTATTGCTGTCATTTTTCGTCGTCTTCGGCGCGACGGCTGAAAACCTACGCAGTATGCCCCCCCAGAAGGCCGGGTTTTCCAACGAAAGACTAGAACGTCTCAACGAAATAGCTAAGCAGTACATCTCCAGCGGCAAATTGCCCAACGTGATTACAATGGTGAACCGGGGTGGTCGTATGGTCCATTTCAATGTTGCGGGCCAACACGGTACGGAGGACGCAACCCCGATCAAAGCGGATGACTTGTACCGCATCTACTCAATGACAAAACCTATTAGCTCAGTTGCTGCAATGCAGCTTTACGAACAAGGAGGATTTCGGCTAACGGATCCTGTCTCGAAGTTTGTGCCCGAGTTGGCAGAACTTAAATATCGGGATGAAAACGGAGAACTTGTTGATGCCGCGCCCATAACCATGCATCAACTGTTGACCCACACCGCTGGATTTTCCTACGGCTTTGATCCAAACGATGAGATTGACCAACAGTACCAGCAAGCGAATCTTTGGTCATCGAAAGACCTCACAGAGTTTGCCGAACGTCTCGCGACCTTGCCGTTGAAATACAAACCGGGGTCGCAGTGGCATTACTCAGTTGCAGTCGATATTACAGGCCTTGTGGTGGAACGCATCAGCGGGGAACGTTTTGATCAATACCTTAAAAATCACATCTTTGAGCCTCTTGGAATGAAAGACACTTTTTTCGAGGTACCGTCTGATCAACTTCACCGGCTTGTTGACAACCATGTGTTTGACCACAAAACAATGAAACCGCAGGCATTTGGCAAAGAAACCTTCAAGCAGGGAGTACTTGGTATACAGGAAGCGGACGGCGCGATGATCAACTTTGAAAAAGTTCGGCTTTACTCCGGCGGCGGCGGTCTTGTTTCTACTGCAATGGACTACATGAAATTTGGTGAAATGTTACGGGCCGGCGGGAGGCTGGGCAAGGCTCGCATTCTTTCACCAAAGACGATCAAGTTCATGACAAAGAACCACCTACCTGCAACTATTTCTGCAAGCGGAACTGGAGAAGATCCTACCTCGCGACGACCTCATAGTTTTGGCTTCGGATTGGGTTTTAGCGTAAACATGGATCCTGTGGCTTCCGAGTCCTTGTCCAGCAAGGGCGCCTATGGGTGGGGAGGGGCAGCAGGTACCATTTTCTGGGTAGATCCCGAGGAAGATCTTGTCGTCGTTGGGTTTATGCAGATGATGCTTTCACCCTGGGCATTCAGGGAAGAAATCAAAACGGCTACTTATCAAGCACTCACTGAAAGTTATGAGTAGCCTAACCAAAGAAACCAAGAGTTACTGACCCAACAGATCCAAAACGATCAAGAATCGTATATTTAGAACAACTCGCCCTGTGAAACAAATGACTACTGCATCGCAAAGAACATTGTACTGGCTAACCGAAGACCTGCGTCTGCAGGATAACCCGGCATTGTCTGCTGCCGCGACAAACAGCGCCAGCTTGATATGCGTCTTCTGCTGGGACACTGGCTGGCAAGAAAGTGATCGCTTCGGCAACCAGCGCCTGGGAGCCCATCGAGAAAATTTTCTCAAACAAACCTTACACAATCTTGACCAGTCCTTGCGTCAACTAGGGCAACAATTGATCGTTATACGCGGCAATCCCGTCGATTCGATAAGCTCACTCATCTCCCAACATAGCATTGACGTCGTGGTTCGTAGTCAGCGCCCGGGCACGTTTGAGCGCCGACATTGGCGCAGCCTACAGCAGCGCTTTCCGTTTTTAACCTATCACGAGGTGCCAACCTTTACATTACTGCGGCAGGAGCAGCTTCCCTTTGGTGAAGCGCTGCCCGAAACATTCACGCAGTTTCGGGCGCAGGTTGAAGCAATCGCCATAGACCCGATAACACCGGCACCCAAACATTTACCGCCACCACCACATGGCTTGACGTCATCAGACCTTGTCCCGCGAGCCTTCCCCACAGAGGCTCTGAACTTTGTCGGCGGAGAGTCTGCCGGTCTCAATCATCTGCATGACTATTTTTCGACTGACGCCGCCAGTCAGTACAAACAGACCCGCAACGCACTGGACGGCTGGTATCAGTCATCTAAGTTTTCACCTTGGCTAGCCAATGGCAGCCTGTCTGCAAAATTATTACTGAAGACGTTACGCGATTACGAACGCGAGCAGGGTGCAAACGACTCGACCTACTGGATCTTCTTTGAATTGCTGTGGCGCGAGTATTTCCAATGGTATGCCACTAATCACAAACACCGGCTGTTTCGTTTTGCTGGTATCCACGACAGCAAGCCGTTAACCAGTTTTTACGCCGCGCGCTTTCGCAAATGGTGCACGGGAAATACGCCCTTGCCTATCGTCAATGCATGTATGGCACAACTTAACGCAACCGGCTACATCTCGAACCGCGGTCGCCAACTGGTTGCGAGCTGCTTAGTCAACGAATTGTCCCTCGATTGGCGCTGTGGCGCCGCATATTTCGAACAGCAGTTGATCGACTACGATGTCGCCGCGAACTGGGG
>JBLHWY010000077.1:0-29773 GCA_047629195.1 Candidatus Azotimanducaceae bacterium | reverse complement strand
CCGTGGGGATCTGAATTTATCCAGCTACGTGTTTACCGAAATTGAACCGCGCCGGTGGGATATTGGGGTGTCAGCACCTCGAACGGTTTCGCCAGTGCTACGTCCACTTCAGACTCAAAGCGATTCAGCCTCAGCGGGAGCTGATGGTAAGCGCGATAACTTGAGTATCTACGGAGAAACTAACGAATGACAAATGCAGTTCGCACCATTCAAACTCAGCGCCTAATGACCATTGGTGCGCTTGGTTTAATGGCGTTAATGATTTCGGAGCCCTCATTTGCAGGCACCGGTGGTGATGCTTTCACCGATGTGTGGGATACCCTAAAAGATTGGACCCAAGGTACTTTAGGACGGATCGTAGCGGGAGCCATGGTTCTGGTGGGTATTGTGGGCGGTATCGCTCGCCAAAGCTTGATGGCCTTTGCCTTGGGCATTGGTGGCGGTATGGGTCTCTACAATACGCCAACAGTCGTTGAAAGTGTCATGTCTGCAACTTTACCTGTTGTTGCTAGCACTCAAGAAGTCATTGGCACAACAATTCCAGCAATCAGCGCCGTTTTACTGGGCACCTTATAACAATAAAAAACGCCCAACCGGCCAGATTTCTGACGGCTTGGGCGTCATCCCACCCCGTCCCCGATTACCATGACGGCGTTTCAGTTAATAGGTTTCCCATTCACTTAGCTTGATTTCAAGCAGCGGCCATGAATACCGAAAAGAATGCTAGCGCCGCCACTGCAAAAGGCAGTTAGCGGGGCTTTTCTTGAGGGAGCACATTCAAACAGGCTACTAGCCTGATATTTTGAGATTTAGGCGCTCGTTTCTTTTGAGTTAGAGTTACACACTACCAAACAGCTGGATGAATATCAGGAATGATGGCGCTTCATTTGTTGTGTTCATGAGGTTAAAAATAATACGCTTGACCTTCCCATCATGGTAAGCCCTAGACTGTTTAATATCTGAACCAACAATGAGAAATACATCATGAGCATTCATAAAAACCAGCTCTCCAGCAATGCTGAAGCCCGGGTTAGCTTACCTATTGAGGGTATGACCTGTGCAAGTTGTGTAGGACGAGTTGAAGCAGCTTTAAACAAAGTTGAAGGCGTCGTAAACGCAAGTGTCAATCTTGCGACTGAGCTGGCGGATATTCATCTTAAAGCTCCTGTTGATCGACTGAAGTTAATCGAAGCAATTGAAAAGGTAGGATATGAAGTTCCTGTAACATCCGTTGAACTTTCAGTGCAAGGTATGACATGTGCTTCGTGTGTTGGCCGTGTTGAAAAGGCACTCTTAGCGGTTGATGGTGTAAAGGCGGCAACGGTTAACCTTGCAACTGAGAGGGCAACTATTCGCGGAGTGGCTGGCATAGACGATCTCATATCTGCTATTCAAAAAGTTGGCTATGAAGCCCGTGTCATCGATACCCAAAATCAGGTCAGTAATGAGTCTGAAGTAAGAAAGGACGCAGAGAAGGCTTTATTAAAGAAAGATTTAGTTATTGCAACAGCACTGGCTCTGCCGGTATTTGTTCTCGAAATGGGATCTCACATGATTCCAAGAATGCAACACTGGGTGATGAATACCATTGGGATCCAGGAAAGCTGGTACGTCCAGTTTGTATTGACATTGTTAGTCTTAGTGGTTCCAGGTCGTCGATTCTACATGAAAGGCATTCCTGCTCTTACGCGGCTTGCTCCTGACATGAATTCACTGGTCTCTGTCGGGACTATTGCTGCTTTTGGTTATTCTGTGGTTGCTACGTTTGTACCATACCTTTTGCCTGAGGGTACCGTTAATGTGTACTACGAAGCTGCTGCAGTGATTGTCGCTCTCATTCTTTTGGGACGATTTATGGAGGCGAGAGCTAAGGGGAGAACGTCTGAGGCTATCAAACGCTTAGTAGGCTTGCAGGCTAAGGAGGCGCACGTGCTCCGTAATGGCGTAATGAATGATATTCCTGTCAAAGACGTTGTGCTTGGAGACATTATCGAAGTTCGCCCGGGAGAAAGGATTCCGGTCGATGGAGAGGTAAGTGAAGGTACCAGTTTTATAGATGAATCGATGATAACTGGTGAGCCTATACCAGTGGAAAAAATCGTTGGCAGTGGAGTTGTCGGAGGGACTGTGAACCAGAAAGGAGCACTGAGGTTGCGTGCTACTGCGGTTGGTGGTCAGACAATGCTGTCACAAATCATACGGATGGTAGAACAGGCCCAGGGGTCAAAGTTACCTATACAAGCTGTTGTGGACAGAGTGACATTGTGGTTTGTTCCAGCTGTGATGTTGGCAGCACTTTTTACATTCCTGATTTGGTTAGTATTTGGTCCATCACCAGCCCTGTCTTTCGCATTGGTTAATGCTGTGGCAGTGCTAATCATTGCATGTCCATGTGCAATGGGACTCGCGACACCGACATCTATCATGGTTGGTACAGGCCGTGGTGCAGAAATGGGAATTTTATTCCGCAAGGGAGAAGCCCTACAGTTACTCAAAGATGCCAAAGTTGTTGCTGTAGACAAAACCGGAACTTTGACTGAAGGTCGTCCAGTCATGACAGATCTGGAACTAGCTCAGGGTTTTGAACGTAATGAGGTATTAGCAAAAGTTGCCGCAGTTGAATCACGTTCTGAGCACCCTATTGCTCGCGCTATTGTTGAGTCGGCAGAAGGAGACGGCATTTTACTGCCAGAGCTTACTGAGTTTGATTCAATCACTGGTATGGGAGTACGAGCGACTGTTGAAGGGAGCCTTGTAGAAGTAGGCGCTGATCGATTTATGCGTGAGTTAGCATTGGAGGTAACGTATTTTTCCCGGATTTCTGAACGCCTCGGGAATGAGGGGAAATCACCTCTCTATGTTGCTATAGATGGTCGGTTGGCTGCAATTATTGCTGTAGCTGACCCTATTAAATCAAGTACTCCAGTAGCTATAAAGGCATTACATCAGCTTGGTCTCAAGGTCGCCATGATTACCGGTGACAATGCCAATACAGCTCAGGCTATTGCTAAACAACTAGATATTGATGAAGTGGTTGCGGAAGTGTTACCTGAAGGCAAAGTTGAAGCGGTGCGTCGACTGCAAGAAAATTACGGTAAAGTAGCTTTTGTCGGCGATGGGATAAACGATGCCCCGGCACTTGCAGTTGCAGATATTGGACTTGCAATTGGTACAGGAACAGATATAGCCGTGGAGTCTGCTGATGTTGTCTTAATGTCAGGAAACTTGCAGGGAGTTCCTAATGCTATTGGATTGTCTAAGGCAACAATCGGTAACATCAGACAAAATCTCTTTTGGGCATTTGCTTACAATGCAGCATTGATTCCAGTGGCTGCAGGACTGCTATACCCAGCTTATGGAATACTGCTTTCTCCAATTTTTGCAGCAGGGGCGATGGCGCTATCAAGCGTGTTCGTTCTGGGAAACGCACTGCGTCTACGCCGGTTCCAGCCTCCTTTGGTTGGTGACGTTGATCATTAAAAAGGTGGGCTTATGAATATCGGAGAAGCATTGCGTAAATCAGGAATATCCGCCAAGATGATAAAATCAGTACTAAGTAGTTAGTACAAGTAAGCATTAATTTGCCGGCGAATTTATTAAATATGGGGCCATAACTTGTTTGAAAAGGGGTAACCCTTTCGCGACAATCTACACGTTTAAGATAAGGCATGTGAAAAGCTTATTCAACATGGTGAAAAAATGGGCTCCGATGATAGGGAGCCCAAAACCACTCAGTGTAAACAGAGGGTGTGGCATTAAAGGGATTAGTGGAACCAACATTTAAATTAATTTGCAGAAGCATATAAAAAATTAACGCGTGCACACCAGGGATTAATTCACAGCCAGTTAATACTAATGGTAAACATTAGCGGTAGCATAAGTAGTATCTGCAGCGTTAAGGGACGTCACAACAAAATGAGTCCCACCCAAAGCATCAGATTTTTTTGAGAGAGATTCAATAACTTCTGACTGCGTAGCGCTGCCAGCTTTAAAGAAACTAACTTGTCCAATTTGTTTTGCATCCAGAGGCGCAGGATTAATATAGGTGGCTTCGGTAGCAGCATAGCTACCTGACACAAACAACAGCAAAGATAATGAAAGTGCACTTTTCATATTACACCTTTTTTACCAGTAAAGTGGCACAATATTAACGCACATGGCGAAAAGAACAACCAACATAAAAGGACAAAAGAACCACAAAAAAAGACATGTATTTTATAGTAAAAAAATGATAAGGATTTTTGTTATTTAGGTGGCTGATAGCAAAGTGGTTTAAATACATGAAAAAATAAGATTAAAAATTTATAGTCATAGTCAATCACTACATCAGTGATTTTGCAATAGTTACTTATGAAATCAGAAGCAGCATGACCAGTTCATTTTCGTATTGTAAATGAGCCTAAGGGCACTCTAAAATGCTGATTGAATAGTTTTTATTGGTGCCATTCCTTGCGCCAGAAATTATCGTACAAAGCGTTTAAGGATATGTCACTATATAAAAGAGGTATCTATTTTATTTATAATTATCACCAACACCCCAATCTATATTTTTTACTTCAGTGCGTGTAAATCTCAATTAAGAATAAAAAAATATCTATATGTTTTTGCGATACTTTTCGGGGGTCGTGCCTGATAGTTTATCAAACATAATTATAAATGAGGATGTATTGCTATAACCTAACAAATAAGAGATCTCTTGAATGGTTTTATCAGTTTTTAATAATGGTAGCGAGTTTAAGAAGCGCAATCTAGACCTCCATTCTCGGAATGACATATTTAGTTCACTTTTGAATTTCCTCGTTAGAGTTTTTTCTGAAGTAAAAACAATATCTGCCCATTCATTCAGAGTGCGATTACTTCCTGGGTTCATTTTGAGATAACTTAATATTGGTTGTAAAAACTTATCTTTCGAGTTTGGAAGATAATTCATGGCTTTTGAAGCATCATCAAGTTGATCGATAAAAACTGTAGCTAAACTGTCACCCTTCCTCCCAGAAAGACAAGAAACATTATTATTCAAAATTGTATTTATTATGGCTCTACCTATTTCCGTAAGATTTATAATACAGGCTTTTTCAGGCAGATTAGTACAGAACTTCAAAGGTATACAGACTGAACAATATTCAGTGGTTTTAAGATTATGGCTGGAGTGATTTAATCCAGCAGGTATCCAAATGGCATATTGCCATGGAGCAAGTAAGGTGATATCACCTTCAATATCTGTTTCAATCATCCCTGAGTTTATCACATTAAGCTGTCCCCATGTGTGGCTATGCAATCCTACTTCAGTGTGGGCAGTAAGAACATCGTTGATGATTGTAATGTTTTCGTGCGAAATATTTGCCATTGAAGCTACTCGACTGGTAAGATCGTTAGTTTTCATATATATCCTTTAACTCTAAAAGGATGCTAAAAGCACACATTGTTAATTTGTGAACTTCCCCAGTTTCGGCGTTGATAAGCTCTTTGATGTCATTAATTTTCTCATTGTCCATTACATAGACATCTGTTTCAAGCCACTTGTATAACTGTTTAAGTACAATGTCAGTAAATTCAATATCTTTATTGTGTTCGAAAATGTAATGAAATAAAATAAATAATGATGAGAGATTCGTCAAAACAATAAAATCGTCAGTTGTACATTTTTCCTGTGAATTTGAAAGGCGTAATCTGTCATAAGTGTGCCTTAAAACGCTTGACATATTTATGTTTTTACTGTCTAAATTAATGGCTAATTCTTTTATTGTGGTCTTTATTAATGATTGATTCTTAATGCGTTTACCCTCAGGAAAAATGATTGAAATACCAAGTCCGCTAATCATTAAACCAACCGTTGCTCCAAGGCTGTTATCCATAAATGTTTCATAAGAAACAATAGAAGTATTGCTTGGTTGAAGGCCAAAGTAAAATGTTGTTAGGAAAGTTACTCCGAGAAGAAAAGTCTTACCGACGAACAGATATCTGCTACCGATTATTAGCACAGGGAGTTGAGCAATAAAAAAAAGCGAAGGTGAATTAAATGTATATTGAGAGCTGTAGATGACTTGAATATAAACCCATCCCACGAGCATGCCTAAAACCGTTCCATAAACCATGTGCTTACCTCCAGATACCGGCGCAGGATAAGTGGTAAGTAAGATCATATATACAACACCCAAGGATACCATCACATGACCAGCAGACCAACCAGTTATATACCATGTGTACATTAGAATGCCGGTTATAAGAAATGCTCGGATGCCACGTCTTGCTGCTTGATAGAGTGATTTGTGTTCTAGGAATATATCAGTTCTTTGGATTCTCTCGTGGCAAAACTTATTTATGTCACCCTTGCACATAAGGGCTTTTTTTAAGATGTTAAAAAAATCATCTCTTATATGAATGGACTTCTCTCCATTGCTTTTTTTGAAATGACGTAGCGTGTTTGAATATAAGAAAAGCATCATCGATAAAATGGAGAAGTTTTTTAGAGCGCCTTTCCATTTTAAACCGTAGCCGTGTTCATACACGATATTTCTCTTATTTGAAACTAAATCAGATATTTCAATGTAAAGGTTTTTTATTTCATTTATTTCAATACCATTGTTTTTCTTAATTTTTTTGTTTATTCTGAATGTTTTTGTGAAAATACTTTGCATATTTACTTTGAGATCATATTTACTTTTTTTCAAAAGAAATAATACTGAAGTTATAACTAAGATAACCACCCCCATAAACACACCAGTACTCCTATTAATAAGGTTTAAATATGTTTCCTCAGGGTTGGAAATTAGAGGGAGTGCTACAAATGCATAAGTATTAGCACCAAGTTGAAACAAATGTGAGTTGTCAGTTGGCACCAGACTTATCATTACGCTCATGAAAGAAATCCAGAGCATAGAGAAAAGTATGAAATATAACTCATTTCCGGCATAAAGATATGAAGATAAAAATGATATAACTATGCCTAAGACTGTACCAATTATCCGGTTGCGGGCTTTTAAATACTGAGCGCCGATAAAACTCTGGGATACGACAATAGCACTCATCACTGCTGTAGGTCCCCCTGAAATGTTAAAATAGAATGATACAAGCTCAATTATAAAAATAGCGGTAATTAAAGAAAAAATCCTTATTTCGGAGTCAAAGTTTTTCATGGTTTTTCAGATATAGTTACAGTGCAAGTCATTCCAGATACAAGGAGGTCATAATTATCTTGATTTGGAGATATTGAAATCCTTACTGGAATACGCATAGGAAGCCGAACCCATTCAAAAGTAGGGTTGACATCATGTAATTGACCTTCGGAACTTTTATTACTGTAGTCGAGAATTCCCTTAGAAATACTTTCTACACTTCCACTAAATTTAATTTTATCATTTAAAAGAGTAATAACAGTATTTTGTTTTAACTTTACACGATTAAGTTGATTTTCTTGAAAGTATGCATAGACATAGAAGCTATTGTCTTTCACAATAGAAACAATGCTTTTACCCTTAGCAATATAGTCACCTTTGTGAACTAATAAATTTGTTATATATCCATCAGCGGGAGCGTAAATTTTAGTTTTAGATAGATTAAGTTCATCTCGTCGACCCTTATGAACTGATTCTTCATAATCAGATTTAGCAATATAGTAATCAAAACTAGCATTGCTGACTTCTTCGTTACTTAACACTGTGCCTGATAAACCATTTTTACGATGATATATTTTTGCAAGTTTATCCATATTGAATTTTTTCGTTTGTATATCTTGTCTTGACTCATCGGCCAGGATTTTGTAGTCCCTGTCGTCGATAGTGAAAATTAATTGTCCTTTTTTAACGTGTTGATTATCCTTAACGGCTACATCTGCAATATAGCCATTAACTTCGCCTACAATAGTGATTACATCGGCTCTCACTCTTCCATCTCTAGTCCATAAACCATTAATTTGAGAATCTGAAATTACATATATAGTAGTGCAGGATAGTATAAAAATAATTATTGTGAACGATATGCTTTTAAGGTTCTTCATCTTTGAATCCAATAAATGGCGGATAAACTTAACATGTAAATAGAAAACGAAAGCATTGGTTTATGCCAAACTTTGTGCCAAAGTTTTGTATGTTTGATGAATGCCATGCCTACAACATATACAATGTATCCTAGCGCCATTATTTTGAATATGTATGGGAAGGACATTCCGAATAATACAAAATCAACCACTATAGAGTCCTGCCTAGTCAGTTATGTAGACAATATTATGTCATGTGTTTTTTTCTTAATATCAACAAAAACAGACTGATAATTCACAAAAAAAGACATGTTCTTCCCTTATCATTAATGAAAGCATGGATACTGTATGAAAAGTCATTGTCTTTAGCAGTAGTTTTGAGAGTAGAAACTATTCTTTAAGATAACGTGAATGATGTATAAGTGTGCCCTGCGTATGAATATTTAAACATTTAGATACATAGTTGAAATTCTTAATACGCAGTAATAGATGGAGTGTCATCAAAGATTTGAGGGCGTTTTCTAGAATTTTATGGCGGATGGGTAGCGTTTGTAGCTTAATCGTCAGGTATGAACTTTGTTTACGAATTTGATATGGAGCCAAATTTTCTGTGAGGCATGCCATTAGAACCTTAAAATATGAATGAATAGTGCTCCTTAGTAAGGGAAGATGCGAATAAGTCCCCGATGTGAGATTATAGCTGCATAGTAATTCACAGCCATTACCGCCCATGAGCCAACAGTTAACTTTTGCCGATAGTGAGTTTTCTAGCAAACGCCGCCACACGAGGAAAGAGATTTTCTTGTCCAGAATGGATAACCTGCTGCCGTGGTCTCAACTGCTGGAAGTGATTGAACCCTTTTATCCTAAAGCAGGCAATGGCAGACGTCCGTATGCGCTTGAGACCATGTTTCGCATTCATTGTATGCAGCAATGGTATAGCCTCGGTGATGAAGCGATGGAAGATGCGTTATATGAAATTACTTTGATGCGTCAGTTTGCGCAACTGTTACTGGATAAAGCCATTCCTGACCGCACTACCATTATGAATTTCCGTCACTTGCTGGAAAAGCACAAGCTGACTCGCAAATTATTGAAAACGGTCAACCAATGGCTGTCGGAGTGCGGTGTGATGACGACGCAGTGCACACTGGTGGATGCCACGATTATTGAAGCCCCCAGCTCCACTAAAAATAAAAAGAATGAACGTGACCCGGATTTGCATCAGACCAAGAAAGGGGCACCTCGAAAAACCTTGCTCACAGCACCGGTAACCCTGTGATAGTATCGAGCAACCACTAACACCCGATAGTTCAGTACCATGGAGAAGCGTAGCGCGATCAAAAACGACCTCTTTGCCAGCGAACATCACCATGAAAAGATCGACCGGATCGGCGATCCTTTGGCCGAGATTGAGCAGCACATCAATTTCTCTGCACTGGCCGCTGAAGTTGACTCTATCGCGCCTCGCGTTGACAGCACTCAGGGCGGGCGACCGCCGTACCCCACTGAAACCATGGTCCGCATCCTGGTACTTAAGCGCCTCAACCTGTCGGATGAACAGATGGAGTACCAGCTACTGGACCGTATGAGCTATCAACGCTTCTGCGGGCTGACCCAAGCGATCAACATTCCGGATCGCACCACGATTTGGCATTTTGAAAATCGCATCGGCGAAGCCGGTGCTCAGGCCTTGTTCGACTGTGTGTCGGCACAACTGTTCAAGCAGGGCTTCATCGCCCGTGGTGGCCAGGTCAATGATGCCACCCTGGTGCCGGCGCCCAAGCAGCATAACCGACGCAGTGACAAAGAGCTGCTGGATCAAAAAGCCATGCCTGCCGACTGGAAGCCCGCCAAACGACGGCAAAAGGATACCGATGCCAGCTGGACGAAGAAGCACGGGAAAAGCCATTTTGGCTACAAACTCTCAATCAACGTCGATGCCAAGTACAAGGTGATCCGGCGTTTTCAATGTGACACCGCCAAAGTGCATGACAGCTAGCACTTCGAGGCTGTTCTTGATCGGTACAACACCAGTCAGGACGTCTATGCCGATCGCGGTTACCCATCGACCGAGCGGGAAGCCTGGCTGAAAGAGCACGGCTACCGCAACCATATTCAGCGCAAAGGCCACCGCCAGAAACTGTTATCGGAGTGCCAGCAACGTCGCAATAAGCGGATCGCCAAAACCCGAGCCCGCGTCGAACATGTGTTCGCCAGCATCGATCAGATGGGGGGGCATGTTGATCCGCACAGTGGGCCAGGCGAGGGCCAACTTTGCGATGACAATGATGGCCGCCTGCTACAACCTGAAGCGGTTGGTGTACTTCCAGCGGGCCGGGATTAAGGCATTTTGAGTCGTTGGTGGCGGCTCAATGTGCCCGATGGGCACACTGAGAGACGACCGCAGCCGGTGCCACTGACCCCGAGACCGGCATGATATCAAGTCGAAAACAGCTGTTTCGGGCAGTTTAGCTGTTCAGGCGACGAGCAGCAGGGTTTTTCGAGGCGCCCAAAGGTAATGAATGGCATTTCGGCATGAAAGCCCATATTGGTGTGGATGCCAAGAGCGGCCTCACCCATACATTGGTAACCACCGCCGCCAATGAGCATGACCTGAATCAGATGAAGAACCTGTTGCATGGCGATGAGGAATTCATCTCTGGCGATGCTGGATATCAAGGCGCAGAAAAGCGTGAAGAACTTAAAGAAAAGGATGTGGAATGGCTGATTGTTGAGCGTCCCGGAAAAGTTCGGGCACTGATAAAGCATCCCCGTAAAAATAAAACTGTCATCAACATCGAATATTTAAAAGCCAGCATCCGAGCAAAAGTTAAGCACCCGTTTCGCATCATCAAATGCCAATTTGGTTTTATCAAAGCTCGCTATAAGGGATTGATAAAAAATGATTCACAGTTAGCCATGCTATTCACCTTGGCGAACCTGTTTAAAGTAGACCAGATGTTACGACGACAGCCAAGATCTGTCTGAAATCCGGGAATAGTCCGGAATAAGGCCAAAATCCTGCCTAAAACGGCGGCATATTGGCCTAAACTGCAAAATTAGAGTTTAAAAATTAGGCAGGTGATGCTGCGGCTTAACTGAGCGCCAAATTGCGGGGCTTATTCGCAGTTTCCCTAGCTGCGACAATATTGAATCCTGGCAGTAATAGTGGACACTCAACTAAGCGATATTCTTTAACTCAAAATTCTCTGGGCTGAGATAGCCAATTACACTGTGCCTCCTTGCCTTGTTGTAATCAACCTCAATGTACTCAAAAAACGTTTGGCGCATCTCTTTTCTGCTTGTTAGGGGCTCATTATGGATGGCTTCTACTTTAAGTGGGTGGAAGAAGCTTTCTGCACAGGCGTTGACGTCCCAACAATCACCCTTCTTGCTCATGCTGACATGCTGACCTTAAGCTGGTTGTCGTTAATCACCTTTGAGAGCAGTACTGGCTACCACATCACTATGAACGATGACACCTTGAGGCTGCCCTCGCCAGAACAGCGCCATGGTCAGCACATCGCATATGATGATGGTTTGGTTAAAGCAATGGTTCAATGGGTAGATAATTTTTTGAACACTAGATGGTCAGTGGAGTCAGATGAATTAAGTCGGCATTTATTTCTGAACTTTAAGAATTATTTATTATTAAACCATGTGGGAAATCTAAACGATCAAGATTTTAATATCATACAAAAAATCTATCGACTTCTCTTGACCTTCCGGTTAGGGGAAGGTTTACCCTGAAGTTAGGTGGGGGCTGGTGAGATTTTTGAGAACAGGTTAATGGTTACTTGGTTCAATGGATTAGGAAATTTCCTTCAATAAATGTTACCCGAAACTATGTTACTTAAATCTAACTACAGTATTAGTAAAAATCATTTGGGAGGTGAAGATGAACATTGGTGATGCAGCCCGGTTATCGGGAGTTTCGGCGAAAATGATTCGTTACTATGAGGAGGTTGGGCTAATACCATCAGTCTCCAGAACAGAGGCTGGTTATCGGATCTACAAAGATGCCGATGTTTATAAGTTACATTTTATACGTCGATGTCGAGATCTCGGTTTTTCTCTGTCACAGGCAGGAGAGTTACTTTCTCTTTGGGGAAATCATTCGCGTCACAGTGCAGATGTTAAAAGTATAGTTGAATCTCATATTATTGATTTAACCTTAAAAATTGAAGAATTTCAACGTATGGCATCAATTCTTACCACACTCTCTGCTTGCTGCGAGGGAAATGAAAAACCCGACTGCCCAATACTGAAGGCTCTCTACCTCGCGGATACTTCCCATCTGCAGGACATAGAAAGCTGCCCTTAAACTTTTGACTCCCTTCAATGTTATTAGGTGATCGCCATGGGTGGGAATACTCAGTTTAGCTCGAAAGCTAGACCTTTGTCGTTAGTATGAGGTCGCATGCGACCTGATTTTTAATTTATTAAAATTAATATGATTAAAGTCAACTTTATTTAATCAATGCTAACAAGTAAGTTTGTGAGTGATTGGAAGCTGCTGTGGTCAAAAGTCGAAAAGAAAAAAGTACCGAAGCGAACTCCAAGTGTTTATTGGGTTTGTATAAGTCTCGGAAAATTAGTGGGTTGGTTTGATTCAAAAAGGAGGGGGACGAGTCGGCAGGGAGCGGTTAGGGAAGGATAGTTTTACCACAAACCATCCTTGAAGGTTACCTGTTAGCCAAGTCTCTTGATCAATGAGATGTGATCAAGCGACAGGCTTCTTGGTCAGGGCGCACTCGATTCGGATGATGCAGCTTCTCGATGGGCAGGCTGATCGCTGCTACGGTGGCCCGACCAGCACTTGTTAATGGCATGCTCAAGGTGTCTTCTCAAAATTGAAATTAGACATACAGGGTACTTGAGGGTTACTATGTTGTAATGTTAAGCCCTATTTTGAGCGCTGCTGGTTTGGACGATTTCGCTGCGCATAGACGCGGCGCGTCTTGTCTCGCAGGCTGTCTCCTGGTCTTTGTCGGCGAGTGCGATCAAATTATCGTAGCCTCGTTAATTCTGAGCGGCATGAGTAGCTGTTCGAGAGTTGGAATTTTTGAGAAATGACTTTACGCAAACAAGTTAACGCGCCCCGCGGTGCAAGCGACGATCTGGCTTCTCTGTCACAGAATGACGTTACGATCCTGGCCGAGACCTTCCGCCTACTGGGCGACCCGTCCCGGTTGAGAATAATGCTTTGCTGTATGAAGGGTTCCTCCTCGGTTGGGGACATCGCGGAATCCCTCGAGCTTTCGCAGTCGCTTGTCAGTCACCACCTGCGGCTGCTGCGTGGAGCCCGCCTTGTGAAGGGGGTGCGCCAGGCCAAGCAAATTTTCTATGAGGTGGACGACAAGCATGTGAACCAAGTGCTGCTGGACATGTCCACTCACATCGCCGAAGAGCACAACGACGATTAGCCGCGGGCGAAGCGCTCGTTGCGATGCGGATTGCGATCTATTACAAGCTGGGGCCGTATGACCGCCCGCGGCTACACTCAATGAGATGAATGCGGGTCCAATTCTGATCAATCAGAAGTACAGCGCGCTTATCAACCGTAAGTGAGGTCTTATTGAATGCCATCGCGATGACCGCCTCAGCCACAAATTCGCTGATCTGCGGGCCGACTACATGTACGCCGAGGATTTCGTCTGTCGTAGGATTTGCGATCACCTTGATGAGACCCCAAGGCACGCGCGCGACCGTTAGCCATGAACGGAAATGTACAGCTCCGATATGCAGCGCTCGCGTATTTGAGCTGCTGCTCGGTGCGACCTACCCAGGCGATTTCCGGGCTGGTGTAGATGACGTTGGGGATCGTGTTGAAATCGACATGACCGCGATGGCCTGCAATGCGCTCGACCACAGCGACACCTTCTTCCTCTGCCATGTGCGCTAGTATCAGGCCGCGCACCACATCGCCGATGGCCCAGATACTGAGCACGCTGGTGCGCCATTCGCCGTTCACCACGACGGGCGCCCATCCAGTTCAAGGCCGAAGGCGGCCCGAGTCATAAACGCCAGACCGTTTAAGAACTGCACCTTGTTTTTTCGGAACAGATAGAGTTTACCTTCGTTGCTCGACTTCACGACCTGATTCTTGCGCTCCAGCATCACAGCCACGTCCATGCGTAGCTCGCCCGTGGACATGATGCCGAGCGCGCCGAGGTGGTGCTTGGCTTGGTCGAAGTTTTTGGACGACTGCAGCAGCGCCTTTGACGGGATGCACCCGATGTTGTTGCATGTACCGTCTTGGGCTGGCTTGCCTTCCTTGGTTTTCCAGGCATCGACGCAGGTGACATTCATGCCTAACTACTCGGCGCGAATCGCTGCGATGTCGCCACCAGGCCCGGCGCCAATGACGATGACGTCGAAGTTCGTGTCCATGATTGAAATCTCCTAGATGTTTTCAGGCGCTTTCCTGCGTGGTGCTCGCGCTGCGATTTTGGCCAGCCAGCGCCCCGTTCGATCTGGCTTACGACCATCCGAACCTTCCGGCGGGTCATCCTCTATCTGCGTCAGCACTTGGATCTGGGCCAACATCATCACGACCTGATTGTGGACGACCTGCACAGGGCGTGGCCAAGAGGATAGGCGTACTAATTAGCCGCATCGCCGCCACTCATCTTTCGCAGTCCTTAGTATGATTTGCTAAAAATACATTACATAAACATATATTCATGTGTTATATTTTACGTACAGTCAACCACCTAATTTCTGCGCGAGGCCCTGATGTCCCAATCGCACGATGAACATGGTCACGACCATGACCACACTCCAAAATTGACCGTCGCTAACGAACGCAAGGTCTTGCTGTCCTTCTTCCTGATCTTCGGCTTCATGATCGTGGAGGCTGTCGGCGGCGTTCTGTCGGGCTCGTTGGCCCTTCTGGCCGATGCGGGCCACATGCTGACCGATGCAGCAGCGCTGGCTCTGGCATACGCGGCATTCCGGTTCGGGCGCCGACCGGCTGACAGCAAGCGCACCTTTGGCTACCTTCGGTTCGAGGTCATCGCTGGCTTCCTGAACGCTGTGACGCTCTTTGTGATCGTAGCATGGATCGCCTATGAAGCATGGGAGCGACTGCAAGCTCCGCCCGTCATCCTTGCCGGCCCGATGATGATCGTCGCCGTGGTTGGATTGTTGGTAAACGTTCTGGTGTTGTGGATCATGACTCGCGGAGAGACCGATCACGTCAACGTGAAGGGGGCCATCCTGCACGTGATGGGCGACCTGCTTGGCTCGGTCGGTGCCATCGTCGCTGCAGTGGTCATCTATCTAATTGGTTGGACGCCAATTGACCCCATCCTGTCGGTGCTGGTGGCAGCCCTGATCCTGCGCAGCGCCTGGAAGCTCCTGGCGAAATCGATCCACATTTTGCTTGAAGGTGCGCCCGAGGACGCTTCTCCGGAGCAGGTGGAACAAGGCCTGATGGGCGCGGTGCCTGGCTTGGCGGCCGTCAGTCATGTGCATGTATGGCAGCTTACCTCTGGTCGCACGATGGCCACGCTGCACGTTCGCCCTAGTGTGGCTGAGGAAGCGCGCACCGTGGTCAAGTGCGTAGAGGTGGTGCTTCGAGAGCAATTTGGCATCGAGCATGTGACGGTCGGGATCGAATGGAACTCTCCTGGTGAAAAGAACTTTTGCAGCTTGCAGCCGACAGGTGGGCCGCAAGGGCACACCCCACATGAGCATGACACTAGTCACAGCCATGAAAAGGGTCATAAGCACGACCATTCCGTCCCAGGTCATCAACACTGATGCTGCAGCCAGCGTAGTGCTGGCAGCTCAGGGACAAGAAATCCATGACTTCTCGAAAACACGCCAATGGCGACAATGCTCAGAATTGCGCCACCAATGCTCAGCGTTCGGCCCCAGAGTTCTTGGCGCTCTCTCATAGTGACGTCGCTGTTCTCGCTGAGACTTTTCTCCTGTTAGGAGATCAATCGCGCCTGAAGATCCTGCTGCAGTGCATGCGCGGATCAATCGCGGTGGGCGACATCGCAGAAACGCTCGATCTATCCCAATTCTTGGTCAGTCATCATCTGCGGCTCCTGCGTGGAGCTCGACTTGTGCGTGGATAACGTCAGGCGAAACATATCTTCTACGGCATCGCGGATGAGCACATCAGTCAAGTGTTTCAGGACATGGCCTGTCACTTCTCTGAGGAATGATTGCGAATTGCGTCGAACGCAAAGAAGCCTACTTTTTGCTGGGCATTTTCGCGATTGCGCAAGAGAGGTGCCAGCCCG
The DNA here is from genome assembly GCA_047629195.1 of Candidatus Azotimanducaceae bacterium. GTDB lineage: Bacteria > Pseudomonadota > Gammaproteobacteria > Pseudomonadales > Azotimanducaceae > UBA4582. The sequence goes on along the minus strand of JBLHWY010000077.1, from coordinate 13,537 downwards.
TCAGCAACTGTAATGCGCCATCCCAGTCCTGAGTAAGCGCGACTTCGCCCATGCGTGATGTTTGGGTGACGGTTGTATGGATCTGACCGCACTCAATCCCCTGGGCCTCATCAGCCGACGCCAGCTTTCACTCCCTCCCATCGTGAGCGTAGAAATTAACCATGCTAACTCCATTAATTAAACAATTGAACATATCTTCATATGTGTGCTAAAATTCAATCTGCATTTTGAAAATGCGTCGAAACTGTAAGCACGTGCGCCGCACGCCAAAACCACAGACGATCGTAAACAGAAGGACAACAGCCTTCTTTTTTAATGATTAATATATGAATGTATGTTCATGTGTTTGTTGTATTTAAGCAGTATGTGCGGCGTGCGGCGAACCTAACTTGCAAAGTGTTCAGAGAACTTGGAGGTAGATATGACAAGGGAAATAACGGAGTACCAGGACAAGGCTAGGGAGCAGCTGAGCTTCCGTGTGGAGGGCATGGATTGCGCGAGCTGCGTCGGCAAAATCGAGAAGGCCCTTTCCCGAATGGATGGGCTGACGGACGTGCAAGTCAATTTTTCTAGCGAAACGCTGACGTTGACTCGCAATCTGAAAAGCCGCTTCACTGCTCGCGATGTAGCTAAGAAAATCAAAACTTTGGGGTTCGGCGTGGAAGAACTGCCAGTGTCGTCGCTCTCGATTGCGGCCTTATCGCGCCAATCGGTCCATGCACATGACCACAGCGAAGATCACAAGGATCGTCACGCTTGCGGCGGTGATCATGGGCACGGCCACACGCAAAAGGCAAACGGCGGGCATGAACACGGCTCCTGCAGTGGACATGATCACTCTTCACACGCTCGCCGCGAGCCCCCTGGTAACCCACCCAACGTTTCGATGCACGTGGAAGGCATGGACTGCGCGAGCTGCGTTGGCAAGATTGAAACGGCTCTTGCTCGCATGGCGGGCGTATCAGATGCCCGCATTAACTTCACGGCAGAAACGCTTGAGCTGACGCTCGCGTCTGGAAGTCCTACACATATTGGCGACATCGAGAAGACCATCAAAAGCCTGGGTTTCGGCGTCTCCGACGTGCGCCGCCTTGATGGATCCTCGCCTGCCGCGCCTGCCCGCGTGCCCTCAGCTATCACTCAACGCTGGTGGCAGACGAAGAAGGGTAAGCATGTGCTGGGCCTAGCAGCTCTCATGGGCTCGGCCTATGCAGTTGCTCAATTTATCCCCGGCTATGCCGAATGGATCTTCGCCGCTGCCGTGATCGCTGGCGTACTCCCGTTCGCGCGCAAAGCCTTCGCGCTGGCCATATCTGGCTCGCCGTTCTCCATCGAAACACTGATGGTTGTTGCCTCGCTGGGCGCGCTCGTGATTGGCGAGGCCGAGGAGGCCGCTGCTGTGGTGTTCCTGTTCGCGGTCGGTGAGCTGCTTGAAAGTGTGGCCGCTGGCCGCGCCCGCGCCGGCATTAAAGCGCTGGCTTCTCTGGTGCCTAAAACTGCTGTCTTGCTCGACGCCAATGGTGAGCAGCGCGAAGTGCCCGCTGCCTCCCTGAGCGTGAACGACCGGGTTTTGGTGCGCCCGGGTGATCGAGTGCCCGCTGACGGCAAGATCTTCCGCGGCGAAAGCAGTCTCGATGAATCTCCGATCACAGGGGAGTCCGTGCCGCGTCAAAAGGCCGGTGGCGACGGCGTATTTGCCGGCTCGATCAACGTCGACGGTGTGCTTGAAGTTCTGGTTGAGAAGGCTGCATCGGACAACACCATCTCGCGCATCATCCAGCTCGTCGAGCAAGCTCAATCCTCCAAGGCGCCGACGGCACGCTTCATCGAAAAGTTCAGCCGTTACTACACCCCGGCCGTGATGGCCATCGCGGCGCTGATCGTCGTGGTTCCCCCGCTTACCATGGGTGGTGATTGGGGCACTTGGCTGTACCGTGGTCTTGCTTTGCTGCTAATCGCGTGCCCGTGCGCCTTGGTTTTGTCAACGCCGGCGGCCATTGCCTCGGGACTGGCTGTTGCTACTCGCCGTGGTTTGCTGATTAAAGGTGGCAACGCCTTGGAAACCATTGGTCGTGTTCGCACAGTCGCCTTCGATAAGACTGGCACGCTGACAGAGGGCAAGCCGCGCATCACTGAAGTCGTGCCTTTCGGGCAATCCAAGCAGCAACAGGTACTGGCGCTCGCCGCCGCCGTCGAGTCTGGATCGAATCACCCGTTGGCGAAGGCAATCGTTGCCCACGCCAAGAGCCTCGATGTGGAGGTTCCACAAGCCACCGAAGCATTCGCTATCCCGGGCAAGGCAGTTCGCGCTACCGTGAACGGCAGCAAGCTAGCCGTGGGATCGCCCGTCCATGCAGGGCAGATGGCCACGCTGACCCTCGCGCACCAGCAGGAAATCGCCAAGCTGGAAGATGGTGGCAAGACGGTGGTGGTTCTGTTCGACGAAGCAAGCAAGAATGTCATGGGCCTGTTGGCCTTGCGTGACGAACCTCGCCGTGACGCCCGCGAAGGCGTGGCCCAGCTCAAGGCGATGGGTGTGCGCTCGGTCATGCTCACCGGTGACAATCGGAGAACTGCGCAGGCCATCGCCGGCAAGCTGGATATCGAGTGGGAGAGTGAGTTGCTTCCGCAAGACAAGTTGCGCCTGGTCAACGACTTGAAGCGCGACGCGAAGGTGGCGATGGTCGGCGACGGCATCAACGACGCGCCGGCCTTGGCGACCGCCGATGTAGGGATCGCCATGGGCGGCGGCACCGACGTGGCCCTAGAGACCGCAGACGCTGCTCTGCTCAAGAGCCGCGTCACGGACGTTGCGCACCTGGTGGCGCTGTCCCGCGCGACGATGGCCAACATCCACCAGAACGTAGTGTTCGCCATTGGCCTCAAGGGCCTGTTCCTAGTCACCAGCGTGCTGGGTATTACTGGCCTTTGGGTTGCTGTGCTGGCCGACACCGGTGCCACCGCTTTGGTCACGCTCAATGCGCTGCGCCTACTCCGCTTTAAGGGTGCCCAAGAGCCAGCCGATGGCCAGAACGGAGGTCATCAAAGCTCTGTGTTCGTACAGGATGCCCATTGAGGTATTGCAGAGGGCTTGAACTGCCGTTGTTGCGGCGCCAAGCCCTTCCATATCTTCATCTGTAAATCGATCTCCGAAAACATCGATGTTAGGCGATAAACGAATGCCTTTAGAACAACGAGTTTAAATAGATGGGATGATCGGACGTGGATAATGGGCTCAGATGCGTCCCTTTCGGACGTAACTGCATCTCATGCGTTCACCGGGAGGCCGGAAGGTTCCAGAGCTTGTAGTCCAGTCCCATGCTCGTCATGGTCATCGAAAAAGGCTTGACCTTGACGTCGTTGTAAGGGCTAGCCTTTAGAAACATATGCGAACCGCTTCGGATAGACCGAAGCCCCGTAATAAAAAAGGTAACTTCCATGCATAAAAAAATCAGGATCATTTTGGTAGCTAGCGTCATCGCGGCCGTCGGGGGGATAGCGGTGGCTGCCCGAGATGGCAAGGATGAAAGTAAACCAGCAGCACCACCACCAGCTGGCGCACCGATGGCACCGCAGGTGCCTGTGGCTGAGGCCATCACGCGCACAATCACGCCGTCAACTGAGTTCACCGGCTTCTTGGCCGCACCGAAGGTGGTCGAGTTGCGCTCGCGTGTGGGGGGGGCCGTCGACGCGGTGAGCGTGCCCGAGGGAAGTCTGGTACGCAAGGGGCAATTGTTGTTCCAGATTGACCCACGGCCTTTCCAAGTCGCGCTCGATACCGCCACGGCGCAGTTGCGGCAGGCTGAGGTGCTGTCCAGTCAGGCTCAGGCCGACTTTGATCGTGCCGAGCGGCTTGTTGCCACTGGCGCCCTGTCTCGGAAGACCTATGACGATGCAGTCTCCGCACGCAATGCGCGTCAGGCGCAGGTACAGGCGGCAAAGGCCACAGTCGCAGCGGCGCAGCTCGACCTGTCCTACGCGCGGGTATCGGCACCAATTGCCGGGCGCGTGGACCGAGTGCTGGTGACCGAGGGCAACCTGGTCAGCGGCGGCGGTGCAGGAGCAGCCACGCTACTTACCACGATCGTGTCCATCGATCCTGTGCACGTCTATTTCGACATCGATGAAGCAACCTACGTCAATGTGGTGAGCCGCTCGAGACCTGGTTCAGGGACTCATGCTTCGTTGCCCGTTCAAGTAGGCTTGAGCACTGACAGAAACTTTCCGTACAAGGGCGTGCTCGACTTCGTCGGCAATGCGATTGATAGAAGTACCGGCACGATCCGCGCTCGCGCGGTCATTCCCAACCCTGATGGACGGCTGACGCCTGGGCTGTTTGCGAGGGCCAAGCTCTCCACCGCAAGCTCTCGGCAGGCCGTCCTCATCGACGACCAAGCGGTTGGCACCGATCAAGGCCGAAACTATGTTCTGGTCGTGGGTGAAAACAACCAAGCTCAGTATCGTCCGATTGAGCTGGGTCCCGTAGTCGACGGTCTGCGCGTTATAAACGGTGGCCTGCAGGGTGGCGAAAAAATCATAATCAAAGGCCTCGTACGACCTGGTATGACTGTCACGCCGCGCATGGTGCCCATGCAGGGGCCGGCAGCACCGGCCGCCGGCGCTCCCTACGCGACTAAGACTGCGGCTAGTGCCCCGGCAGTCCCTGCGGAGTCTGCCAAGGCCGCTGGGGCCGATCAGGTCAAGGCTGACAGCGCAGCTGGCTCAGCGGAGGCTCGCAAATGAATTTCCCCCGTTTCTTCATCAACCGCCCTATCTTCGCAATCGTCCTTTCGGTGCTGATGCTGATCGCGGGCGCGATCAGCTACTTCCAGTTGCCACTGAGCGAGTACCCTCAGGTTACCCCCCCAACGGTACAGGTCACGGCGAGCTATCCCGGCGCCAATCCGCAAGTGATTGCCGACACCGTGGCATCGCCGCTAGAGCAAGCCATCAACGGCGTGGAAGGCATGATGTACATGCAGTCCCAGATGTCCACGGACGGAAAGATGGTGCTCACCATCTCTTTCGAGCAACACATCAACGCCGATATCGCGCAAATCCAGGTGCAGAACCGGGTGTCGCGTGCGCTACCCCGGTTGCCACCCGAGGTCCAACGCATCGGCGTTGTGACTGAGAAGACCGCGCCCGACATCCTGATGGTTGTGAACATGCTATCGCCAGGGGATCGTTACGACCCGCTGTATGTGTCCAACTACGCGATGCTCAACGTCCGTGACGAACTGGCACGCCTGCCAGGCATCGCCAACGTGCTGCTTGGTGGTGAGGGTGAGTACGCGATGCGGGTCTGGCTCGACCCCGAAAAGGTAGCGTCTCGTGGCATGACCGCTAGCGATGTGGTCGCCGCCATTCGGGAGCAGAACGTGCAGGTTGCGGCCGGCTCTATCGGTCAGCAGCCTAACGCCTCGTCTGCCTTTCAGGTCACCGTCAACGCACTCGGGCGTCTCACCACCGAAGAGCAATTCGGCGATATCGTCATCAAGGCTGGCACCCACGGTCAAGTTACACGCTTGCGCGACGTGGCACGTGTGGAGTTAGGTGCGGAGAACTACACCATGCGCGCCCAACTTGATGGCGGCAACACGGTTGGCATTCAGATCCTGATGACGCCTGGCTCCAATGCACTAGATGTGTCTAGCGCGGTACGCGCGACGATGGATCGTCTACAAGCAAGCTTTCCAGAGGGAATCGAGTACAAGATCGCCTACGATCCTACGGTCTTCGTGCGGGCCTCGCTTCAGTCTGTAGCGGTCACGCTGCTAGAGGCGATTCTGCTGGTGGTGATCGTGGTGGTGCTGTTCCTGCAATCCTGGAGAGCGTCGATCATCCCGCTGATCGCCGTGCCGGTCTCGCTGGTCGGCACCTTCGCCGTAATGCACATGTTCGGCTTCTCGTTGAACACACTGTCATTGTTCGGCCTCGTACTCTCAATCGGCATTGTTGTGGACGACGCCATCGTCGTGGTAGAAAACGTGGAGCGCCACATGGCACTTGGCGAGTCGCCCAAGGACGCAGCGCTCAAAGCCATGGACGAGGTTACTGGCCCGATCCTGGCCATCACCTCGGTGCTGGCGGCGGTCTTCATTCCCTCGGCGTTCCTGTCTGGGCTGCAAGGCGAGTTCTATCGCCAGTTCGCGCTGACCATCGCGTTCTCGACCATTCTATCGGCGATCAATTCGCTCACACTGTCGCCCGCGCTGGCCGCCATCCTGCTCAAGCCGCATCATGGCGCGGCCCAGCCCGATCGAGTCACGCGCCTCATCGACGGCCTGTTTGGTGGCTTCTTCCGCCGCTTCAACCGCTTCTTTGACAGCGCCTCGAATGCTTATGTCGGAGGCGTGCGCCGCGCAGTTCGCGGAAGTGCTGTGGTGCTGCTGCTCTATGTCGGTTTCCTGGGGTTGACGTGGCTGGGCTTTCATAAGGTACCTGCCGGCTTTGTGCCCGCACAGGACAAGTATTACCTCGTGGGCATCGCCCAGCTTCCGACTGGTGCCTCGCTGGACCGCACCGACGCGGTTGTCAAGGAAATGAGCAAGATCGCGCTTGCCGAGCCTGGCGTCGAAAGCGTGATGGCATTCCCCGGCTTCTCCTTCAACGGCCCAGTGAATCAGCCCAACACCGCGCTGGTGTTCGCCATGCTCAAGCCCTTCAACGAACGAAAGGACCCGTCGTTGTCGGCGTTCGCCATTCAAGGCAGGCTCATGGGCAAATTCAGTCAAATACCGGACGGCTTCGTCGGGATTTTTCCTCCGCCACCAGTGCCTGGTCTGGGTTCAATGGGCGGCTTCAAGTTGCAGATCGAAGACCGTGCGGGCCTGGGGCCAGACGCACTTGCACAGGCCCAAGGTCAGATCATGGGCAAAGCCATGCAAGCGCCTGAGCTGGCCAACATGTTGGCCAGCTTCCAGGCCAATGCTCCACAGTTGCAGGTGGACATCGACCGCGTAAAGGCCAAGTCGCAAGGTGTGTCGCTGACCGAAGTTTTTGACACGCTGCAGATCAATCTGGGCTCGCTTTATGTCAATGACTTCAATCGATTTGGCCGAACTTACCGAGTGATGACGCAGGCCGATGCGAAGTTCCGTATGCAGGCTGAAGACATTGGCATGCTGAAGGTGCGGAACGCTTCGGGGGACATGATCCCGTTGAGCGCGATCGCGACGATCACACGTAGCTCCGGTCCCGATCGAGTGATGCACTACAACGGGTTCCCATCAGCTGACATCAGCGGCGGACCAGCACCGGGCTATTCGTCTGGCCAGGCTACTGCCGCGATCGAGAAGATCGTGAGCGAATCGCTGCCGGACGGCATGACCTACGAATGGACTGACTTGACGTTCCAAGAAAAGCGGGTTGGCAACACCTCCATCTACATTTTTGCGTTGGCAGTGCTGTTGGCATTCTTGTTCCTGGCCGCTCAGTACAACAGTTGGTCGCTTCCATTCGCTGTTCTGTTGATCGCGCCCATGGCGTTGCTTTCGGCGATCGCCGGTGTTTGGCTTACGGGCGGCGACAACAATATCTTCACGCAAATTGGCTTCGTGGTGCTCGTAGGCCTGGCAGCCAAGAATGCAATTCTGATCGTGGAGTTTGCCCGTGCCAAGGAGAGTGAAGGTGTCGATCCGTTGGCGGCCGTGCTTGAAGCGGCGCGGCTGCGGCTGCGCCCGATTCTGATGACGTCACTGGCTTTTATCGCTGGCGTGATACCGCTGGTGCTCGCGAGTGGAGCGGGTGCCGAGATGCGTCACGCAATGGGTATCGCTGTGTTCGCCGGCATGTTGGGCGTGACGGCATTCGGTCTGGTGCTCACGCCGGTGTTCTACGTCGTAGTGCGCAAGCTGGCGTTGCGTCGTGAAGCCAGTCAAGCCCGCGTCGGTATGAGCGACAAGCATAACGGCCAGGAGGAATTTTGAGATGAAGAAACCTTTCGCACTCACACAACCTGCCAAGAGCTTGGCACCGGTAGCTTTCGCGATAGCGTTAGCCGGTTGTTCCATGGCACCCAAGTACGATCGGCCGCCAGCGCCGATTGATATAGCATATCCTTCGGGCGCGGCCTATGCAGAACCGGCGAAAGCGACGTCAGAGGCCCCAGCCACGGACGCGGCCGATATCGGCTGGCGAGATTTCTTCCGCGACCCGCTGTTGCAACAATTGATCGGTATCGCGCTGGAGAGCAACCGCGACATGCGCAAAGCTGCGCTCAACGTTGAGGCGGCGCAGGCACTGTACCGCATTCAGCGCGCTGAGGTGCTCCCGAACTTGGGGGTATCCGGCAGAGGGGCCGCAGAACGACTGCCAGCCGATCTCAGCAACACCGGCGCTGCCGACGTCGTGCGTCGTTACGAGGTTGCTGGGGTGACCGCTGCCTGGGAACTGGACGTCTGGGGCCGTATCCGCAGCCTCAGCAACCAAGCGCTGGCTTCCTACTTGGCTATGGACGAGACTCGCATAGCGACGCAGATGAGTTTGATCTCTGAGGTTGCTAACGCCTATCTCACGTTGCGGGCTGACCAGGAGTTACTGCAGTTAACAGGCGAGACGCTCGGCACGCAAAAGCGTTCGCATGAACTTACTGCCCAACTGTTCGAGGCTGGCAATGCCACGCAACTTGACGTGCGCCGCTCGGAAATTGCACTGCGTACAGCCGAGGCCAACTTCGCGGACTACACACGTCAAACGGCCAAAGACCGAAACGCGCTAGTGCTACTGCTCGGCCAGCCGCTGACGCTTGAGCTGTCGCAGCAACTTGACAAAGCCATAGTGCTGCCGGATGGCATCGTGCCGACCGAACTGCCCAGTGGCCTACCTTCTGAGTTGCTCGTGCGCCGACCGGATGTGCGCGCGGCCGAGCAGGTACTTCTGGGTGCCAACGCCAGTATCGGAGCAGCGCGAGCCGCTTTCTTCCCCACCATCAGCTTGACGGGTTCTGCGGGGACGGCAAGCGCATCGCTTGATGGGCTCTTCGAATCGGGTTCGCGCGCCTGGAGCTTCTTGCCGCAGATTACGGTGCCTATTTTCCGGGGTGGCGCGTTGCGCGCCAATCTGGATGTGGTGCACGTAAAAAAGCGCATCGAGATCGCCAACTACGAGAAGTCCATTCAAGTTGCTTTTAGTGAAGTGGCTGATGGCCTTGCCGGCAAGCGAACACTTGATGAGCAGATTCGTTCAGAGCAATTCCTGGTTGCTGCTAGTCAGGGCATGTATGACCTGGCCGAGCAACGTTTCAGGGAAGGTGTGGACGATAACCTCACCTTGCTTGACGCGCAGCGTACGCTGTACAGCGCGCAGCAGACGTTGGTGCGTACGCGTCTGGCTCGGTTGAGCAACCTTATCGCGCTCTACAAGGCTCTGGGAGGCGGGTGGACAGAGAGCACACCAAGTGGTGTGGCGCAAGCGAGTCGATAGTTAGTTTTTCCCTACTGGCACTGGTATTGGATATTCGTACCAAGAAATGACGCATGGTGGCAGTCGCCTCCATGCGTGTGTAGATGAGTATGAAAACCGGCGAGCTTGCAAAGCTAACGAGGACTCTCTGGGTTCTACGAGGCTCAGGGTCTTTTACCTGCTCCTGATCGTTATAGCAACAACTAAAGGCAATAAAGGCAGGAGCAAGTTGAGCGGTTGCAGCTTATACTAAGTTGCAAAGTATTAGGTATCAGTCTGGAGCAGATCCGGACTATCTCAGGGGGTAGCTTTGACCGACATTTTTAATGTATTACAGGTAAATTTGGGATCGCTTTACGTCAATGATTTTAATGGATTTGGCCGTACCTACCGTGTAATAACTCAAGCTGATGCCCCATTCCGTATGCAGGCAGACGATATTGGATTATTGAAAGTCAGGAATTCTGCTGGTGATATGATCCCTTTATAAGTATTGATCAATATCAAACTAACTTCAGACGCTGATCGCGTTATGAGATACAACGGCTATCCATCCGCTGATATTACGGGAGTTACTGCATCAGGATATTCTTCTGGTCAGGCTACAGATGCTATTGAGAAAATAGTTAAGGAAAATCTACATGAAGGTATGGCGTACGAATGGACTGATCTGACCTATCAGGAAAAATTAGCGGGCAATTCCGCACTGTATATTTTCCCATTGGCGGTATTCTTTGCATTCTTGATTCTTGCCGCTCAGTACAACAGTTGGTCGCTTCCATTTGCAGTGCTGCTTATTGCACCAATGGCACTCCTTTCTGCAATTGGCGGTATATGGATCTAAACGGTGATAATAACATCTATACTCAAATTGGCTTCGTTGTTTTAGTCGGGCTGGCCGCAAAAAATGCCATTTTACTCGTTGATTTTGCAAGGACTCAGGAGAATTAGTGACGATCACCGCTTGAGGCCGTACTCGAGGCAGCGTACTTACGTTTGCGTCCTATTTTGATGACTTCTCTTGTATTTATTGCTGGTGTGATATCTCTTGTACTAGCTAGTTGTGCTGGAGCCGAAATGCGTCACGCCATGGGTATTGCAGTGTTTGCCGGTATGTTTGGTGTAACCTTCTTTGGATTACTACTTACGCCGGTGTTTTACGTTATAGTAAGAAATCTGTCATTAAGAAAAAACACAGAAAGCATAGTCAATTTTTAGTGAAAAGATATCAAAGTGAAATGAGTTTAGACCTTGACCTTACAACAGTGGAAAGCCCTACAATCAGAAGTACTCAAACCAAACTGGAGGTATATAAATGCAATTTCATTTAGAAAATATGACATGTGGGGGCTGCGCCCGGACGGTAACCAAAGCAATTAAGGATATAGACCCAGAGGCTACAGTTTTAACTGATCCTCCGACTCGTAAGGTGACGGTAAAAACTTCATTATCAGTTGAAAAGGTCTCCTATGCTCTAATTGAAGCAGGCTTCCCTCCTCGGGATTAGTATTTTTCTTTTACGGTTGCCTCCTGAATGAGGCAACTTTAAATTTCGCTTTCAGGGCATTCATTCATAGACTGGACCTTAAGAATTAAGCCCATGCAGTATCCCATCTAACGTGATGTTTTGTTTATCTTTTGACTGTTGGGCTTTTTGGGCGTTCTTCGTTATATAACGGGTCGCCCAATCTATCCTCTCCGCTATTTCTGACCATGCGTGCTGGCTGATGCTTTCAAGATCGGCAACAGCCAAATTTCCACATTTTTGGCGGCCTTGAATAGCTAGACTGATGGCATGATCTGAAGAAAGACGCTTCGCCGAATGATCAGAGCGAGCGGACTTGACCATTCCAAACCATCTACAATCGCTTTCTGTGCCGCCATAAATTTCTGCAAGTTTGTATGGGATTTCAACTCTTTGAATCGCAACTTCACCTGCCAGCGACAACGATAGATTGCCATAACATCATCCGCTTAGTAGGTTTCCCGAGGGAGGTTGATAAGCCAGATGCAAAATCGTATTTCTTCGGCAAAACAGAGCCTTATTACTCTGAATATCTGCTTTCCTCGACGAACTTGCAAATCGAGCGTAAGCGCCTCATAAACCGCGCATTCTAATCAACTAACACGCAGAATAAGATCAAGTCTCCAACCATAAGGAGATTTAAAATGGCAAACGATGCACCAACCAATAATGGCAAACGCTAATCAAGCAATCTGAATCGAGTTCATTATCAACACTCATATTTTGTAAGCTCAATCAACTCAATCCCTCAACGTTCTCTGCCAAGCGCCAGCAACTCAACAACACTGGCGCATCTCAAGGTTTTGTCAGAGCAGAAGTCGTTGAAAAGATAACTCAGTATCAGGCCCAAGTGGCAACCGCCAACATGACAATCTTCGTCAATGATATCGAACTGCGCAATCCCCAATGCACGCCAGCAAGTAACCTGGCTGAACTCATCGGTGCGCTATCATGAAAGGCATGCTGAGCTCACTAGAGATTTATCTGTATCGTGAAAGTGTCGATTTTAGAAAGTCCATCAACGGCCTTGCCGCGATTATCGAAAGTGACACCGATTTACCGTTAGTAAGTGGCGCATTATTCCTGTTCACCAAAAACAACGCGATAAAATCAAAGTGTTGTGCTGGGGTGTGCCACGAACAAAAGGTTAATACCTTTTGGATCTGTATTTCTGATGAGAGAAGGCCTCTCGAAATCTACCTGTAGGGGGCGGTTTCAAAACCACCAAGTGCTTCTGTAAAGTGCGGTTTAGAGACTTATCTGATCGCTCATTCAACACTGAGTTCACCTTCGCAGGTGATCTACACTTCGGAGCAGCTATTTAGTAAGGTATTCAATTCTTCAATCTATCTAACCGAGTCCACATAGGACAACTGCATAGACTGGAGCCTCGATTTACATTAACGAGGACTCCTCATGCGAAAACTATCTCCATTTATTCTGGCGCTTGCGCTGTCTCCTTTTGTTCAAGCTGAACCTGTGTCTGAAGTGTCGCCCGTTGGCAAAATTGACGGCATGGTTTCTTTACCTGTCACGGGTATGAAAGCGGTCGAAAGCAATAACCGTATTATTTTTATGTCAGACAGTGGCCGGTTCGTCATTGATGGCACGCTCTATGATGCCTGGTCCAAAAAGCCGCTTACCAGCCTTGAAGAAATTCGAGAAGCGGGAAACACGCTGGACTTAAGTCGCCTTGGCTTAAAAATGGCTGATTTGAACCCACTGACTTTAGGCGAAGGCAAAAAGAAAGTGGTGGTCTTTGTTGACCCTCGGTGCCCACATTGCCATGAGCTTTTGAAACAAGCCCTGCCGTTAACCAAAGAATACACCTTCCAAATTCTCCCTGTGCCAGTGCTTGGTCCAGATTCAGAGCGTCAGGTTCGCCAGCTTGGCTGTGCGCGTGACAAGAAAGCGGCCACCGATGCATTGCTGAATGGCCGGATTGGTAACCTAGAGCAGGATGATGCCTGCAACTTAGAACCAATGCAGCGTACCTTGGTGACGGCTCAAATTCTGGGCATTCAAGGTGTGCCTTTCATTGTCGCCAATGATGGTCGCATCAGCCGAGGTCGTCCTTATGACCTTTCTGCTTGGTTGGAGGGGCGTTAATGAAAGCCTCTCTGTATTCAGGGCAACGCGCTTCTGAGCTATTGCCAGTATTGGCCTATTCAGACGATGAGCAACTGTTTTTCATGGAAGACCAGAGTGTTGGCTTTGGTTTTCTATGTGACCCATTGCCGGGTGGTGATGAGTCTGTTGCAGACAGGGTTAATGTTCTTCTCAACAACGACTGGCCAAAAGACACTTTGCTGCAATTTGGCCTGTACGCCTCGCCTGATATTCAAACCGACCTTCAGCGCATGATGGGCTTACGGCATCGTCAATCCGATCCATTACTCAGGGCGTCGATACGCAAACGTGCGGATTTTCTCGATGGGGGCACAGTTCAACCGATAGAAGAATCGACCCAGACTCAGGTTCGCAACTTTCAACTGATCGTCACCTGCAAATTGCCTTTGGAAAGTCCTATTCCGACGGAGCGTGAGTTGAGTCGAGCATCCGCGCTTCGGGCTTCTTTCTCGCAAGCGCTGGCAACGGTTGGTTTTC
>JBLHWY010000076.1:0-29861 GCA_047629195.1 Candidatus Azotimanducaceae bacterium | reverse complement strand
GAAGCGATGTGTCGTTGATCTGGATTAATCAGGCTCAACTAATTATAGGCTAATGGTTTGACTCCTAATGGCGGCAGTCTATTTCTTCGCTATGGCCAATGATTTATTGGCTGAGCGATTTATGAATATATCTCTCGTTTTAGTTGGGTTTCAGTTCGGACTTATTTGAAAAGGCAGGGTGAGAATGACGATGCAAAAAAATGATTCAACTAGCGTGCTGCGAACTCATCGCGTTGCCTCGTTGGCTGACATTCCATCAATCATCGAGTTGATGCGAGCCGCTATCAAAGAAAACATGAAGTCTTTTCTTTCGGCAGTGGAAATTGAAGCTGCGCAGGAAACGATGGGCGTAGATCGATCGTTGGTCAATGACGGCACTTACTTTGTGATTGAAACAGTTCGTGAGGGGAGTACGCTAATAATAGGGTGTGGCGGTTGGGGCAAACGTAAAACATTGTATGGTGGTGATCATACGGTGGGTCGTGATGATAGCCTGAGCGACCCGGCCGTTGATGCTGCTCGAATTCGTGCAATGTATACACATCCGGATTGGACGCGTCAGGGTATAGGTTCACTGCTCCTTGATCTAGGTGAAGCCGCCGCACGGCAGAGTGGTTTCAAAACGATAGAGCTAGGTTCGACGATACCCGGTGAGCCGTTATACATCGCCAGAGGCTATCGCGAGGTCGAACGAGAAACTAATCAGGCAGCAAACGGGTCAGACAACGTTGTTATTAAGATGGTAAAGGTACTTTAGCTGTAGGGGCACAATGATTGTAGTGAGGAAAGTGTCGAAAATATAACTTATTGAAGGACCCGTCGTCGCGAGAGGTCCGTTGTGAACGTGTTGAAAAAATTCAAACTAGAGGAAATTTTTGTCGTGAATGTGCCGCCGGCATTTTTTGAAATGGCGGGTGACATTTGAGAGCCGTGGTCTGAAGATGAATGTGATTCCCGTGAAATTATATTTTTATAGGCTTCTACTTAGATACTAGTCGCCTTCGGAGTTCGATTCTAGCGTTGCCGTCTAGTCCTGCAGCATCCAAGTACCCCTCAGTGGAGCCATGCTGGATAACGACTTCTTCTAACGCCGCCGTTAGATATTCTTCTCTTACGCCGGCGATGACTCTCAAGCTTTTTTCGTCAGCGTCACCGCCAAACCTTTCTATAAATCTTGGCATCAAATAGTTGAAAAGCTCGTCGGCTGTATTAGTGAGGAGATAGTCGGCCAAGACGTCTTTGAGAGAAACGCCTAGTGCGAGTTGAATCATGGCTGCGCCAAACCCAGTGCGATCTTTTCCAGCAGAGCAATGCAAGAGAAACCCGTTCTCTACCGCCATCAGTTCGGCAAACAATTTTGTGTATGACTCAACATGGTCGCGAGCGATCTCACGCGTAATCTCTTGCATGAAGGATATGCGTTCCAGATGAGTTTGATTAGCATCCTGAAAACTTGACATCAGTTGCGGCGAACTGCCTGGTGCAATTGGTATGTGGACGCGAACTTGAAAGGGTTTTGTTGTCGGTGATGGCCCATGCTCCACTTCATCGTCACGACGCAGATCACAGATTACACCAATATCTAATGCGGCGAATTCGTTATGTGCATGTTCCGGAATATTTGCTAAAGACCCGCAGCGGAACAATTTTCCCTGCCGGACCACGCCTCCATCGTTAGTCGCGTAGCCTCCGAAATCGCGAAGGTTCATGGATCCTTCGATCGGGATAAAACGATTCTTATCCGTAAGTGATTTCAATTAGTAGCGCCTGTTGTATTGAGTATAGGAAAAATTAGGACCGCTAAAGTGGCGGATGTCTTTGGCCTTTAGTATAGAGTGAAGCTGATACCGGTTGTATAGGTGACATTGTTTTTTTCGATTCCGGAGCTGCGAGTCGAGTAATATTCCTGGTCGATGGTCGCCTTAACTGCGAGCCTGTTCGAAAGCTGGGCTTTGAGACCCAGTACCGCAACGCTGCGTATATTGGAAAGGTCGTTCAGAGCAGGTTGAAGATATGTGGAAATGCTAAAGCTTGCGCCCTGAGGCAACGAAAGTGGGATGGCAACGGTAGCATACAGGTTGCCACGCCATAATTTCATTTCTTGACTCTGACCTAGATTGAGTTCGTGCTCTCTAATTATACCAACGCCTAATAGGCCGCGTTCATTGGTTGTGCCGGGTTTCCACTGATACCGATAGCCGGCGCCAATGACTAATCGACGTTGTAGCCGTTCGAATTTGTCGCGGCCATACTGAGCCAGCATCTCATAGCCATGCTTCTCGTTGGCACTAAGTTGTTTGCTGTATCGTCCATGAAGAAAATGCCGGTTGCTGCTTTCTAGGTCGTTAGTCTTAGCAAAGCTCGCTGCCGCAACTAACATCCAAGTGGCGGTGCCTCGCCTCACTACCGTATGGGTGTCTAGTTCAAAATCAACTTCTTCTTTATTCCCAGTTGCTCCACTAAAGCTAAAATCAAAAACCGAAAATGCCTGCAGGTCAGGTTTGGCGTAGTACTCGTCGTGCACGTCAACTATTGCCATCGCGGGGATGCTAATGACAAAAATGCAGATAGAAAGAAAAATCGAGCGCATTAGAAATACCTGTACAAAAAGACTAGATTTGGTCGAGCTGAATTATAGCGACTTGTGGGCGATGGCCCAACCCTCGATTAGGAACTCTCGAGTAAGCAGCTCTGTGCAGGTAAATGCACTGCTTCTCAAGGTATACTGACATAAAGAGTTAGCGGAGCAGTAAATTGATGGTGAATATTGATAAGAATGACCCATGCTTTGTTTTTGGACTCGCTCTAGACGGGGAAGGGGGAGCGTCAGAAATTTCTGCCGAGACCAGTATGAACTGGCTACACATTGATTACTCAGTACCAACTGCTTCAAGCTGGCTTCAATCATTGGGTCTGGATGATTGGGTTGTTGCTACATTAACGCGAGCGGATAGCCGTCCAAGAGCTGTCATAGCAAAAGCTGGAACACTGGTTGTGCTGCGCGCGATAAATTATAATTCTGACAATGATCCTGAGGATATGGTGTCGCTTAGGATGTGGATTCAAACGGATCGAGTTATTACTGTTCGGCAGAGAAAGTTGTTGTCTATCGAGGATATAAAGCAAGAATTGAGACTTGGCATTGGCCCAATAAGCATTGAAGGCTTTAGCGTACGCTTAATTGAGAGAGTTGGTGATCAAATTGCGGCCTATGTTGACGAGACTGAAAAGCGTTTGGAAACTTTGGAATTGCAAGTGGAGTCGGAGAGAAGCTCGAAGACGCGAGCGACTATTAGCGAAAGTAGAAGAAAAATTGCAAGCGTCCGTCGGTTCCTTGCGCCACAAATTGATGCGCTTGAGACTCTCTATAGGCTGGCCGTCACGGGGACTGATTCCTCTCAGGCTTTTGCAATCAGGGAGCAATCTGATCGAATCGTACGCTATATTGAAGATTTAGACTTGGTTAGGGAACGGTTGCTCGTACTACAGGAAGATTTAATGAATTTTATGATGGAAGAGCAAAACTCTCGAATGTACCTACTCTCTATCGTCGCAGTAATTTTTTTGCCGATTACGTTTGTCAGTGGTTTATTTGGTATGAATGTCGCGGGTCTGCCGGGTCTTACTGAACCTTATGCCTTCAATTATGTGATGGCGGGAATGATAGCGGTTTCTGCTTTGGTCGTTGCGTTACTTGCTAAAAAAAGGTGGCTTTAATATGCCTCAATTCCAACAGGTATTGGATAAACATTTATTCACGATTGCAGGCTACGATCTTACCTTTGGTCAGCTCATTCTCTTTCCGTTGATCCTTGTGGTCGGCTATTTAGCGATCGGCTGGAGTGTTAGAAAAGTAACAAAGGTGATGATTGAGAAAGAAGTTAATCCCGATTTGGTGCAAGTGGTGCGGCGAGCTGTTTACGTTGTCGGCCTGATTATCTTGATCATAACGGTACTCGATTTACTAAACGTACCTCTGACTGCATTTGCTTTTGTGTCCGGCGCTGTTGCGATAGGTGTTGGTTTTGGTGCGCAAAATATTATCAATAATTTCATTAGTGGATGGATTCTAATTTGGGAAAGGCCGATACGCATCAACGACTATATTGAGGTTGGTGATACAAGCGGCACAGTAGAAGAGATAAATACTCGGTCAACCAAGGTCAGGCGAGTAGATGGGGTACACCTTCTCATTCCCAATTCAAAGTTACTCGAAGAGACGGTTGTCAATTGGACGCTTGTTGATAGCCTTTTGCGGTGTATTGTTCGAGTAGGTGTTCAGTATGGTGCCGATGTAGAAAAGGCGCGAAAAATACTGGAATCAGTTGCGGTCTTGCATCCCCTTGTTATAGAAACACCTAAGCCAGAAGTCATTTTTGAAGACTTTGGCGATAGTGCGTTGATATTTGATGTTTACTTTTGGGTTAACTCTGTTGGTGAAAAGAATGGCAGACAGATTCGTTCTGATATCAGGTTCAGCATCAATAGTATGCTGGAGGAAGCAGGCATCGTCATCGCGTTTCCTCAACATGATGTACATATGGACGGCACCCTACGAATTAGGCAAGATTAGCTCATGCGAGTTAACTCAATGTCAACATCTCGCTGTCAAATTTGAAAATTTCTTACTGTCCTCTTGCTGTCCTCTTACTATTCTCTGCCTGAAGAGTAGACTGCGCTCTTTTAAGTCAAACACGCTCTTTTGCCTAAATGGCATTGAATCGGATCTATTATGAAACTTGCCATACTCTCTCGAGGTGCCAAATCCTACAGTACGCGCCGTCTTAAAGAAGCCGCCCTGCAACGAGATCACACTGTTAACGTGCTCGATACTCTCAAGTTTTCCATTGATTTACAGAGAAACGTGCCTGATCTCTATTATCGAAGAAAACCTTTAAGTAACTATGATGCTGTTTTACCAAGGATTGGCGCCTCGATTACGTACTATGGTACCGCCGTTGTCAGGCAGTTTCAGGAGATGGATGTATTCTGTGCAAACACGGCACATGGCATTACCAACTCGCGTGACAAATTACGCAGCCTGCAGATCTTAAGTCGTCACAATATAGGCATTCCCCGAACGTCTTTCGTTCGAGATAAGAAGGATGTAATTCCTGCGATTGAACGTGTTGGCGGCGCGCCTGTGGTGATCAAGCTGATTGAGGGGACGCAGGGTATTGGCGTACTTTTAGCTGAATCAATGAAAGCCGCCGAATCTATTATCGAGCTGTTACAGAGTCAGAAGCAGAATGTGCTGATTCAAAAGTTCGTCGCTGAAAGCAAGGGTAAAGACATTCGTGCATTTGTGGTTGGTGATCGTGTTGTTGCGGCAATGCGAAGAACAGCTGAAGGTCAGGAATTTCGTAGTAATGTACATCGAGGCGGTAAAGCAGAAGCCGTAGAGCTTGACGATGAGTATCAGGAAACAGCGGTTCGTTCAGCCCAGATACTTGGGCTTCAGGTTGCTGGTGTTGACATGCTTGAAGGCAAAGATGGTCCCCAGGTAATGGAAGTTAATTCCTCGCCAGGACTAGAGGGGATTGAGAACGCTACCGGGTTAGATGTTGCAGGTGCAATCATCGACTACATTGCGGCTCAAGTGGATTTTCCTGAGATAGATCTTCGCCAGCGACTTACTGTTAGCAAAGGTTACGGTGTGACCGAAATACATATGCCTGCAGGCTCTAAATTTGTTGGCATGACGATCAAGGATACAGAATTGTCAGAGCAGGATATTAACGTGCTCACGCTTTACCGAGGTCACAAGGTGATTCCTAATCCGAAGCCTAGTCGAATTCTTGAGTCCGAAGACAAGTTGCTCTGTTATGGTAAGTTGGAGTCGATGCGCGGCATGATTCCGCCCAAGACCCGCCGTCGGCGCCGACCCGATGTGAAAGATTTGGTAACAGAAGAGTTAGGGTCAGCTGAAATTGCTTCGTCAGAAGCCGATTTAGAGGACTAGCGGTCTAATTCATTGATACTGGCGCCAGAGTTCTTGACCCAGAGATCTCGCCTTGACAGTAATGGCCCAGCGACTTGATTTGCGGAATTGATAATTTCTTTCAGGTCAGCTACAACCAGTTCGCCATGCTCTACCAGAATCACGCCGTCAACCATGGTCATGTCCACATCGCCACCCTGCACTGCATGTACAAGGTTGTGATGTAGATTCAGGTGATCGCCACTGGAGAAGTAGGGTGTCATGCGAGGTGTGTTAGTTTTGATTGCAACCATGTCTGCTTGCTTCCCAACCTCTAACGAACCGATCTTATTATCCATGCCTAATGCCCGTGCCCCTTCGATGGTTGCCATGCGACAAACGGACCATGCATCTAGCGCCGCTGCATCAAGATTATCGAATTTCGCGAGTAAAGAAGCAGTTTTCATTTCTTCGAACATGTCGAGATTGTTATTCTCTTTTTCGCCATCGGTGCCAAGCCCAACAGCAATACCCGCTTCTATCATGTCGACAATATTGGCTGCGCCTGAGGCGAGCTTCATATTGCTGACTGGGTTGTGTGCTACGCCGACGCCGTATTTGGCTATCAGGTCTATCTCTTCCTGATCGAGCCAGACACAATGAGCTAGGAGTGTCTTAGGTGTCTCCAGAAGCTTTAGTTTTTCCAATACATTAATTGGCCTTATACCGTGGAGCTCAATCGTTTTCTCAACATCAAAGCGACTTTCATTACTGTGGGTATGAAATCCAACCTGGTAGTCGCGACACATGTGCGTAATTCTTGTCAATGCATTTGGCGTCGCATAAAACATGTGTTCTAGCCCTACCCAAACCTGAATCCTATCGTTGGCAGTTTGGTGGCATGCATTGATCAGCGCCTCGTTGGTGGCAAGCGTTTCAAAGTAGTTGTGGTCCGGATGTTCGGCGACATAAGGTACCAGGTTAACTCTGATACCAAGCTCTTGCGCGACCGCAGCGCTTCCGTGCATATGCCTCCACATATCGACGATAGTCGTAGTGCCAGACAGTAGCGCTTCTGCGTAACAGAGTCTGGAGGCGATCTCAGCCTCCTTTTCCGTAATGACCCTGTGCATGGGGTCAATATATTGTTGCAACCAATCCCAGACGGGTAGGCCTTCCGCTGTTCCACGTAGTAAGCCAGAATGACAGTGAGTGTTGACCAGTCCAGGCATTAGCAGTGCATCATCGAAGTGTTTGGAGACTGCTTGTGGGTATTGTTGCTCCATATCCGCTTGGGTGCCGACAGCAATGATGCTGCTGTTCGCTACGACCACGGCGCCGTCTTCAACGATCTCATTCGTTTCGTTCATCAAAAGGACGGCGCTTGCGGAGTAGAGAACAGGTTTCACTTTAAGGTTACCGGTTAGCGAGTTTTTGCGACAAGATCTGCGACCTTATCCAGATAATGTAGTACTTTGGCCGGCTCAGATTGTGGAAGTGTGAAGATGAGTTCGGTGAATCCTTGTTCAAGCTTCTTTGAGAGGGCGTCAGCATCGAGCGGTGCACCGAAAAGGGCTATCGTAATGTCACTAACATCTCTGCCGCGGTTATCACATGCACTTTTCAGATTCTCCATGCCACCTTTGCCTAAGCCGCCAATTGGCATCCAGCCATCACAAAATTCAGCGATTCGATCGAAAGCCCATTTAGAGTTTGCACCTAGCCATACAGGAGGACCACCAGCTTGAACTGGTTTAGGCCAGGACCAGAGTGAATCAAAGTTTACATGTTCGCCATGGAATTCTGCTTCATCCTTGGTCCAAATTTCTTTCATTGCCAGGATTCTTTCACGGAGAATTGCCCAGCGTGTTTTGTAAGTTGTGCCATGATTCTCCATTTCTTCGACATTCCAGCCGGCGCCAATACCAAAGATAAATCTACCTTCGGATATCACGTCTAGGGACGCACACTCTTTCGCGAGTGTTATCGGGTCCCGTTCAGTCACGAGGCAGATTCCTGTGCCAAGTTTGATTTTGCTCGTGACCGCAGCTGCCGCACTGAGCGCAACGAAGGGATCATGGCTCCGCCAGTACCATTCTGGTAGATCAATGCCGCCCGGGAACGGTGTTTTTCGCGACGTGGGGATATGCGTGTGCTCAGGAAAAAAGAGTGAGTCGAGACCCCGTTCTTCCACTGCCTTTGCGACATCCATGGGTTGAATAGTTGTATCTGTGGGAAATATTGTTACACCGAAATTCGCCATTGTAATGGTCTCCTCGTTGATAGGTAATAGGCTTTCACAGCTGTAACAGAGAGTTGCAGACTAAAGTTGCCCATCACTAAAACATAAAGTGGTCGCTACTGTACCACTAGATTGTAGATGTTGTCGTGCTTGATACCTTGTTGTGTGAATAGGTGTGAATAGGTGTGAATAGGTGTGATTCGGGTTTCAACGCGCATCATGTGGTGTATTCTCTTTGTTGGATTTTCGTAAAACACATAGCCACAGTTTTATTCCTGATCTAGATCTGTATGTCAGAAGCTGGGCAAACATTTTAAAAAGGTAACGCTACCTATGACGAGAGTAAATTCAGTAGATCAGGCGACTAACCGGTTCTCTTCTTTAATCCAAAAAACCTGCCTTCTGGTCATGGTATCGGCTTTGATATCTTGCGTGGAAAAAACACCTTTCACTTTTGTTGAAGCGACAATTGACGACGTCCACGCGGCGCTTCAATCTGGTGACGTGTCCTGTGCCGAAATAGTGACTGGTTATTTGGCCCGAATTGAAGCTTATGACAAGATCAAAGGGGTTAACGCGATCATCTTCGACAATCCTAATGCCTTGAACCGGGCAAGAGAGATTGACCGCGCGCTTAATGCTGGAGAGGTCCTAGGTTCGCTGTATTGCGTGCCAGTGCTGTTGAAAGATAATTTTGACACAGCTGACATGCCAACAAGCGGCGGCTCTATTGCACTTAAAAACAGCATGCCACCGGACGATGCCTTTGTGGTGAAGAAACTTCGTGACGCAGGTGCGATTGTTATTGCAAAAACGAATATGGCTGAATGGGCATTCAGTGCGAAGCAGACTCTAAGCTCGTCTTATGGGCGAACAGCCAATGCCTATGACGTCTCTCGGGTGCCTGCTGGGTCCAGTGGCGGAACGGCGTCAGGTATCGCTGCTAGCTTCGGCGTGATTGGTATGGGAAGTGATACTGGCAACTCGATTAGAGGTCCCTCTTCTCACTTGGGTCTTTTTGGTATTAGGTCTACCCTGGGACTTGTTAGCCGAGATGGGGTGATTCCTTTGGCGTTTGATCGCGATGTGGCAGGACCGATGACACGTACAGTCACCGATGCTGCAAAGGTGCTGAGTGTGATTGCAGGCAGAGATGACGCCGATAGTTACACTGCTTACAGGCCAGCCCGGCAGAACGTTGATTACACTGACTTCTTAGATTCGAGCGCACTCAAAGGCAAAAGGATTGGCATACTCCGAGCGCTGGTAAATCCTAAGGAATCTGACCCTGAAATTGTCGAAGTCTTTAACCGGGCTGTAACCGAGTTGGAATCTGCAGGTGCAATTATGGTGGATAACTTTGAGATCTCTAATCTGGAAGATCACATGAATGCGAGTAATTTTTGCGTTCGCTTTCGTTACGATATGGGCCAATATTTAAAGTCGTTAGGAGAGGGCGCGCCGATTAAGGATGTCATGGAGGTGATGGAAAGCGGCCAGTACGATCCTTATATCGAACAACGTATTCATTTTTTTGGCGGTAACCCAAAAGACATTCACCCGAAAGACCTCAGTCCGCCATGTCCTGATTTTGCCGATCATAAAGGGAGACAAGCCTATCTTCAGGATGTTGTGACATCGATGAATGCTGCAGCGTTGGGTAGCGGAGTTGATGCCTTTATTTATCCCAGTTGGTCGCATCCGCCGGCACACATTGATAGCGCAATTGAAGAATACCTGGGCGACAATAGTCAGAATATCGCGCCTGCTACGGGATTGCCCGCTGTAACAGTACCCATGGGTGTAAGTCACGGTAACCTGCCGGCTGGGCTACAGATTGTAGGCCGCCCTGATAGTGATGGTATATTGATCGGGTTCGCCTATGCGTACGAGCAACATACGCGTTACCGTAAGGCGCCATTGGGTTATCCTCCGCTCTAAATTTGGTCGTGTGTTGAATGTCTGAACAAGAATACGGAAAAGATGATGGTTCGTTCCAGGCGGCTGGTGGCGAAGTTGGTATACGTAAGTTAGCCGAAGCGTTCTATCGCATTATGGATGAACGAGCCGATGCGCGAACGATTAGAAATATGCATTCGAGTGACCTGAATATATCTATTGATAAACTAGCCAGATTTTTGTCCGGTTGGATGGGCGGTCCCAAGCTTTATGCGGAAAAATATGGCGCAATTGCAATCCCGCCTGCCCACGCTCACATACCCATCGGAGAAGCAGACAAGCAGGCGTGGTTAACGTGTATGGAGCAAGCGTTAGTTGAACAAGATTACACGCAACCTTTTAGGCAGTATTTAATGGTTCAGCTTGCTGTGCCTGCAGGGCGAATTGTGGCAATGCAACAGAATAGGAAAAAATAGTCGTCAAGCCTGTTCAAGATTTCGCGGTACTGGGTTGAGGCTCTGCAGTTATTGGCGTTGCATAGGTGAATGCTCTGGTAACGGGTTGCAAGAAAATGAACGCATCGTTTATGCCTAGTTCAGCGCAGGTAGATTTGATCGCTGCTTTTACTGTCTCCACGATCGAGCGATCGATAACGCAACGAATAATTCCACTTTCATGATTCAGACGCATGCCAGATGCCGTTGTTTTGGATTTTACTTCAATGAGTCGCGCATGACTTACGTTAGCGCCTCGAGCGCCGGCTGCAAGCATCGCGTCTAGCATCGTGTCGGCGTACTTTCGATTGACGATACACCCTAGACATTCTTGGTCGACCAACCATTTCCGCTTTTTGAACCGATTGAAGAAACTAAGTCCAGCGCCTTTTCCCGCGGCGCCAAATTCAACGACTCCCTGATCTCGCCAGGCGGCAGAGCCTTTGATGCTGTCGATGGCAGCAACAATTTGCTGCATATTGGCTGCATTGCCACGCACCGTGATAGTGGAAGATAGATTTATCAGTCCTTTCTGCATAGGCATACGGTAGAGGAACCCTCGTCCTGGCATATCGATGCGCCCAGCTTCAATCATTGCTTCGGTTACGGCAATTCGATCGACATTATCGACTATGACTGTGATAACTTCTTTAGTTCGCTTTTTAGTTATTTTTAGCCATCCCAGCCGGTCCCTAAGGCCGCGGCCTTCGCAATAAAAAATGACGGGCCCATGGGCACCTGCATTCATTGCTGCTCTAGAGATCGCATCAACCTGGTCAGACTGTGCAATGCAAAAGATTGCTGAAAGATTCTCTTTTAGGTTGGTCGACTCGTTAACTTCGTTGGCTTCATCACCCACAGAAGACCAAAGTGCAAATTCGCTACCGTATTCAACCTCTTCACAGGGAACCGAAAATACAGCGCCGGCTCCTGAGAGATGGAGCTGCCCGTGCGTGATGATGCCTTCGATTATCTGATTGACCTGTGGGTCAGGCACCAAAAACTGAAGGTATTCTAATTCTGGGCTGATGACTGGCATGAAACTCTGATACCAGCGATCTCGCACGACAGTGCCGCGCGCATTTAGTAATAAGGCATTTTGTTCGCCTAAGGCGAATAATCCCTCTATAACTTGGGTCGCTATAACGGGTGGTAGAATTGCTGTGACAATGGAGACATTAGTGCGTCGTAGAAATTCGCTCATTGCTGCTCCACATATTGTGCTTTTTCGGATTGAGAAACGAGCAAGCCGACGATCAGTACCACAATAATTGGTCCTACCGATGCTAGCGCGAGCACGCCGAATCCATCGATAACGCCTGGTACGTTAGCGCCGATACCAAGACCCATGGCAAGTACCAATGGCACAGTAATCGGTCCGGTAGTAACGCCTGCGCTGTCCCATGCAATATTCACAAAAGACTCTTCTGAGGTGATGGTGAGAATAATGAGAACAAGGTATGGCGGTACGAGCAAGTACGCCAATGGGATATTGAATGCGATTTTTGTCACGCCCATAGCAATACCGATCGCGACGCCTGTAGCGACCGATTGCATCAGTAGTTTCTTCCTGAATGCGCCCACGGTTATTTTCTCGACTGTGTCACCCAACGCATTTAGCGCGGGTTCGGCGAGTGTCGCCCCGTAACCTAAAAAGAAACCAAATAGGATCGCGATGTACTTACCTGAATTTTCGTTGAAGTAAAGAGGCCCGACCATCGTCGACATACCGTAGGGCGTGATATGGGTAAAAGTTGCAGGAACATTACTGCCTAGTTGAGATCCTAGGGGAGATAGGCCAATTAGTATGCCGCAGAGAAAGAGGGTCATACCAATAATGGAAAAACCAATGCCGATGATAATTTCTTCAATATTCTGAATTCGATCGCGTAGGACAAATCTCAGTGAAAGAATCAAAAATAAACACAGCGGTACAATTGCGCGAATTGAGTCTAATGCCGAGCTGATCATGACTTCTTTCATGTTTGTTGCGGGGTCCCATAGGGCGCCACTAATCACATTTGATTCTGGAGGCGTCGTTTTTTGTAGCACGATTGTTGCATCGCGAATGAGAATTCTCCCGCCTTCCAGAATTTTATCACCGCCTCGAAAGGAGATTTCGAAATTTTCCTCTGGAATTGGGTTCAGCTGAAATGCCTCAAACTCAGTCTGGGTGATGCCCCCGTTAGATTCCACATCAGCAGCATATGCTGCATCTCCGATGACATCAGCGTAGGGCTGGCCTGTGTAATTCGCTTCGCCGTAGTAATCTCCCTGATATGCGTGGAAGAAAGCGAGTAGAAGTACAGCGAGAATAGGGAACAGTGAAGCAAGCGTGACGATTCCAAAACCGGCATTTTTAACGTCGCCCGCGCCTACGATACGGCAGACGCCGACCCCTAGTGCGAGCACTAGTGGTACCGTCACCGGTCCTGTTGTCACTGCCCCGCAATCCCATGCCAAGCCAAGTACCGGTTGTAATACAGGGCTCTGGTTTGCGATTAATGTAAGCAGTACTAGTAAGGAGACGCCGGGCACAATCAGGTACTTTAATGACCAACCATAAAAAAACCTCAGAACGCCGAGTAATACGGCAAAGCCCACACCAACCCCTACGCTAGCGACTAGCTGATCCGGAAAATCGTTCAATAAGCTATATAGTAGAGGTGCATCAAGAGGATGCACCCCGGCACCGGCAGCACGAAGAATGGCGATTGCAGGTTCAGCAAAAGTGGCACCAAGTCCGAGTAAAAAAGAGAAGCAGAGAATAACAGGCAAGGAAGAGTTACGGGGTAGCACCGCACCCAGCGTTTCACCCAACGGCATCAGTCCGATACGGAGACCCTCCATAAAGAAGGTGAGCCCTATTGCAACTACCGCGATGCCGATGCCGATCATTGTTGCGAAGACGATGGGTAGACCAAGTATAAATATCTGAAAAAAGAGCAGATAGACCACAATGAACCAGATTGATTTTACTTGTTCAAGAAACTTTTCTCGGGTGTAGGGCCAAAGAATCGCGAAAACTCCAAGGAACCCGAGTTGAATAGGACTGGTAGGCATGTAAGCAAGTGAACCGCTAGCGCATTAGATTGAATGGTAGTCGTTATGGTAATCAAGTGAAAGTATTGAATAGCGTGTGAGCTACCTTAGCATTAGAGTTTTCTGACTAATTGTATCAGTAGCCAAAAGAAGAAGGCCGGTAGCAAAATGCTCCTTAGGAACAAAATTACGATTAGTTGCACAATGGCACCTGCGGCGATATCAGCGACCCCCTCTTGATCCTTATCTCCCATGACATCTCGAGCAGATTCCCAGACATTGGAAAAAATATTAGTATCCGCTGCTGCGTTTACATAGCTTTCACGTATTTTTTGTAACTTCCTTTGGGTGTTGTTGAGCGCCAAAACAGCGCTTTCTTGTTGGTCGTTGAAGTACATTTTATCAAGAGACCACGCTAGGCCAACTTCTGCCACAAACGCAAAGCGAGCCAAGACGAAAATAATGATCAGTTTTTTGTGCCAAGTTGCTATACGGCCTGTGCGTAACCAGAACAGTAAACCGGAAATTATTAACACAGAGGTGGCGAGTTTGGTCACAATACTCGTTGAAGCGGTTAGTACAATCTGTTGAAGGCCAAGGCCTGCAAGTCCGTACAGTACAAAACCCGAAAACCTTTCGATTAGATCGTTTAAAGGGTCCAGAGCCTCACCCAAATTAACTGCAATACCAGCGCCGAGGCTCAAGCTTATTTCTACTGATTGGATAACAGAGATCAAAGCATTGATTACTCGCGCGGTGCCATAGACCAGTAGATTGGCCGCCATCAGCTCGGCTAGATATTCTTCTGCCGCTAAATCGAAATTGGACATCCAACAAAGTACTAGCCCCATCGCTGCTGCCAGACTGAATCCGTAAAGATGCAATTTGTTATAGTTTTTGCTTAGGGTTGCATTAATGTGGTTTTCTGTTGATGTACCCACGTCTGTTTCCACTCGGTAGTTGTGACTCATCCTACCACTTATGCTGCTAACACTAGATGCCAAAGCCATGTTGAATAGAGAGCAGGAAGAAGGTCAACTGTTTACTTACTACATGCCGATACTACTGCTGGCATTGCTTGTTTTCGTGCCATCTAGTGGATCCGCTCAGGCTGTTAGCGATTCAGGCAATGGCATTACACTTGCGGTCAGTAGTGAGTCTCGCTCGCTAAACTCCTTAACAGCGGAGAGCATCGGTTATAGCGCCCAATTAATGGCCCACGTACAAGAAGGGTTAATGCGATACGACGGTAGGCGCAGGTTAGTTGGCGGCGTCGCTGAAAGATGGAAAGTAACGCCAAATAGCATGCACTTTTGGTTGCGTCAGGATGCTCGATGGCAATATGGCTCGCCCGTGACAGCCTGCGATTTTGCGTTTGCCTGGCGTTTGAGCAGTTAGGAATACGAGTTCTAAATAGTAAGGAGTTGCTGGTCGAGTTGGAGCATCCCTGTAGCTGGTGCCTGAAGCTAATGACGAATTCGATTTTTTATCCTATCAAAGCGAATTTTCACGAACGGTGCGTTTAAACTATCTCGTTGGATGAGAGATAAACGAGTTGCGCTGGTGAAGAACGATCAGTATTGGCGTCAGAGTGAGGTTAAACTTGCCTCGATTGATTTCTCTTACATGGGGATTGATTCTCGCACCCGATTGAATTTGTTTAAAACGGGTGATATCGCCGCTGCAATGCTTGATCGAGATAGCGTGACTGAAGCATTGGGTGAAGGGATGCGAATCAAGACCTTTCCCTCGGGACATCTGTTTCATATTCAGTTTAGCCATCGCCAGGAGAAACTGCGCTCAAACTTCAATTTAAGAAAAGCGATTTCGCTGTCAATAGACAAAGACGAGCTGGTCAATCGCGTTGTTGCGAGTCCGGGTACACGAAGATCTGACTCGATGTTTTACGACTGGATGACGCTTGGCGATATCAAACTTATTGATCTAATTTCTCCACCTGTACACGAAAATAATGTTCTAGAAGCGAAGCGTTATCTTGAAGTAGCGCGCAAGCAGTTGAATATTTCTGGCACTTCTCAGCGTGTCGCTGAATATATACAACACGAGTTATTGAGCGTTGGTATGGAGTTGGTGATCGACCCGCAGGTCACTCAAATGATGGTAAAGAAATGGCGCAGCGGTATCTCTGATCTGACATTGCTTACTTGGCCTGTGAATGTGGATGATCCTATGGATCAAAATCCGTTTATGGATAACCCTGGTTTTCGAGAAGTGTTTCAAGGCCTGCATGCCGAGCAGGATATGGCCTCGTTATACTATCTAACTCGTGATGCTTGGACAATTGAGGCTAAAGTGGCGGCTATAAGAGACGTACAAGTTTTGTTTGACGAAAAGGTAACGGTGTTACCTTCGTTTGAGTCCTACGGTACGGCAATAGTTTCACGAAGATTAAAAGGGTTTGTTTTGCAGCCAGTTAGGGGCTATGCAGATTATCGTTACGCCCGAGTATTGCCCTGATGCTTTGAGCCATAGGTTTGTTTCCTACCTTATCCCCCATGAGCCACAAAGGTCTGCTATATTTCTAGGGTCTAATCATTAGTTTAAAATTCACTATGGTAGTTCAGCTCAAATTTCGCCTGAGTTATATTTTTCGTATTTTTTATTTTTGGTTGATTGCGGTCTGTCTGATATTAATACCTCACGACTCATTGCTTGCGTCAGAGAATAGCCAGTCTTCACACCCAGTGCGAGTTGGTGTTGTAGAGCATCGTCCAGTAGTAAGAAAAGTAAGCACTTATGGTGTTCTCGCGCCAAAGATTGAAGATCTATCCTTTCGAATCGACGGCAGAATAGAACAGTTTATGGTTAATGAGGGGCAGCTAGTAGACAAGGGTGAGGTACTGGCGCGGCTTGAAACAAGAGATGCGAAGGATGTGTTAGAGCGAGCAGAGTTGGAGCTTGAGCAAGCGAAGCGGCAGTATACTCGGTTCGCGAAGTTGGCAGATGATAAGCTCATTCAGCTTGCAGAATTAGAGAAATCAGCAGATACGTTGGATTCAGCAAGGATAGGATATGAACAAGCCGCATTAAACCTTGCGCGCTGTACGCTGTTAGCGCCAGCCGCCGGAGTCATTCTTAAGGAATATCTGGAATCACGAACAACGATAATGGCGGGTCGACCAATTTATTCCTTTCGTGATGTCTCAGAATCTTGGATTACCAAGGTCGAATTAACAGACCGGAACGCATTTATTTTTGGCATTGGAACAAGGGCGATGGCACGTTTTGCACCCTACGTGGGTGAAGTGTTTGACGGTGAGTTAACGAAACAAGCCGGTATTGCAGATGAAGATGACAGTTTATATACAGTCGAAATTACAATCTCGACACATGGACGGGAACTGCGCCCTGGTATGGTCGTTGAAATAGACCTCATTGCCGAAACGGTAGAATCATTCACAGTTGTCCCACTTGATGCGGTAGTCGATTTGCGTCGTAATCAAGGTGTTGTTTATCTGGTAGATTCAGCGACAAATCTCGTTGCAGAGATGCCGGTTCATATCGCAAGCATCACTGGTAGCTCCGTTGCTATTGTTGAACCGATTGAAGCTGGACGTTCCGTTGTGATTCGCGGTCAGCAAAGCTTGCGCGATGGGGCAGAGGTTAACGTAATCCCATGATGCGAAGTTTCGTTGCGTTTGTTGTCACCAATCGGCTATTTACAATACTTTTTGTTTTTCTGGTTGTGCTGGCAGCATTAACTAATCTGCCAAACCTGAGAATTTCCCAGTTGCCGACAGTCGAGATGCCGACGATGATTCTTAACGTGCGATTGCCTGGCGCGTCAGCCCGAGAAATTGAGCAGCGGGTTATCAATCCTATCGAAGAGCGTCTTGAAACGACGCGAAACCTGAATCGCTTTGAGGCAAATATCTCAAACAGTCACGCCATGATACTGATGGAGTACAGCTATGGTGTCGACATTGATGATGAATATGTCGACATCAATTCGAAAATTAATAACCTCTTGCCTGAATTACCCGACGACACTGAAGTCACCGTGGCAAAACAAAGTCCCATTGATATTATTGTCACATTTGTCGTCGCGGTGGTTTCGAATACGGCAACTGAAGTTGAGCGTATAGCAATATCCGATGATCTGAAACGCCGCCTTCGTGAGGTACCGAACCTCGCGGAAGTGGTGATCCTGGAACCAGAGCAGGAAATCAAAATCGAATTAGATCTGGCTCGATTGCATCGATATGGCATCGACGTTGCGCAGGTGCGAAGTGCAATTCAAGGCAACAACCGTTTTCTACCGACGGGCACATTCGAACTAGGTGATAAGGCGATATCTGTCTTGGCTTTTAGTGGTGGCTATAAATCTTTGGACTCGCTCCGAGATACGATGCTAATTAGTCATAGCGGCAGTGCCTTGGCATTGAGGGATGTTGCGACCGTGCGGCAAGTGATTGACAGCAACTCTATCAGGCACAGGGTTGATGGCTCCGCTGCGACATTCATCACAATGAAAACCTCAGCTGATGCGAATGTTTTTACAGTGAAGAGCGACATAGATCGAATCATCAATAAATTGAATGCAGAGTTGCCAGAAGACGCTGTGATTGAGTGGCTGTTTGATGTGTCTAATGGTGTTGAATACAAATTACGTCAGCTGATCACAAATATTGCTCAGGGTGTTTTTGTGCTGACGCTGGTGCTGCTGTTCTCAGTCGGTTGGAGATCGGGATTGGTAATCGCGATGATGTTGCCCATATCTCTTTTGTTATCGGTTGTTGGACTATCAGTTACAGATTACGGTATACAGGAAATATCTTTGGCGGGGTTTGTCATCTCTCTTGGGCTTATCGTTGACAATGGCATTGTCGTTGGCGAAAACGTTTACAAGAATGAAACCTATCGCGGCATGTCAAGCCTTGACGCAGCAATAGATGGCGCGTCATCTGTTATGTCGCCGCTACTATCGGCCACGGCTACGACAGCGCTTGCCTTTGCGCCTTTGTTTTTACTGACGTCTCCAACCGGACTATTTCTGCATAGTATGGTGGCGACGATATGGTTGTGCCTGGCTGCCTCGCTAATCTCGGCGGTCGCGTTTTCAACATTGCTTCTGTCTCGTATCGGTACTCACAAGACGGTAGGCCGGTTGCCGAATCCACCCAGCTTTCTTGGTTATCTAGCGCCGATTCGAGACGGTGCTTATGTGCGATTACTGCGGCACCTTATTAAGCACCCGTTACATCTATTGATCGCTGTTCTGGCGCTCTTAGCTTTCTCTGGGCTATTGGCATCGAAGTTAGAGGTCATCGTTTTTCCTGATAGTGACGACCCGTTTTTCTCCGTCACGATAGAGGCGCCGAACGATCGAAGCCGAGACTTTGTCGACAATCTTACGAAGGATGTTCGGAGTGTGATTATGGCTGAGTCCACTGTCGAACATTGTGGCACAGTGGTTGGCGGCGGCTTTCCATTTGTGCATACAGGTATTCAGAATGCCGATACGAGCAGAAGCAGCGCGACACTTTTTTGCACCGTAAATTTCAGGGACAGTGAGGCAATTAACGCGCTGACTAGTCGTATTAATGCGAAGTTAGCTGACCGAGTCGCGGATGCCAATATCCTTGCAACGCCTATGGTTCTTGGTGGTGAACCCGGGTTTTCAGATGTACAAGTTCACATAAGCGGCCCGAGAATAGAAGCTGTCAGGTATGAGGCGAGAAAGTTTGATGAGTATTTTAAGACCCATGAGATAGAAGGTATTTTGCATGTGGATAACCCAGCGAGTTCGCGTTGGTATGCCGTTGATATCAAGTTCAGGGAACGGGTTGCAAATGCGGTTGGTGTTAGCAGAGCTCAAGTCGATCAAATGCTTGTGCTCTTAACTTTTGGCGCCGAGGTGGATAAGTATCGGGACCCTGATGGTAATGAGTATCCGATAGTTTTGCGGGCCGATACTAACGTAGAGGATCCATTTACCGTTTTTGATCGAGTGTTTGTCACATCAGCGAGTGATAAACAAATACCACTGAGTCAGGTCGTTGAATATAGTTTTTCGGAAGATGAGTACGATATTCGTCATGATATGTTTCAACCTGAGTTGAAAATTGGCATTACTGCGGAGCCCTATTATTCTATCCCGCGTCTGACTCAAGATGTTAAAAAAATTGTTGCGGGATATGAATTACCTGAAGGCTATGCCTTTGATATTAGGGGAGAGGTCGCCAATACAGAGAAGGCGTTCTCAGGTGCAGGCAGAAATCTTGGTCTGGTCTCGCTGGTTGTGCTCGCAATTTTCGTTTTACAGTTTAAGTCGTTACTCCAGCCTCTTATTATTCTGGTAGCAATTCCCCTCAGCTTTATTGGGGCATTTCTCATGCTCTGGTTGACTAATCAGCCTTTATCCTTTTTGGCATTTATTGGCTTAACTAGTCTCATGGGCATTGTCATCAACAATAGTATTCTGCTGGTAGATGAAGGGAATCAACTCAGGGCATTTTCACCTGGTGAAGATCTGGCAGAAGTTGCTATTCGGGCGGGTACCAATCGTTTTATGCCTATTGTATTGACTTCGCTCACCAGCATCTTTGGTTTATTGCCGCTGGCGCTTGGTAACTCGATGTTCAAAGGTCTCGCTGTTGTGGTTATTGGCGGTTTAACGACATCGACATTCTTGACTTTGCTTTGTGTGCCGGTGTTGTATTCATTGTTGACTTCAAAACAGAAGATTGTTGAGCCGGTCACGCAGAATTGGTCGGGACGATCTACGTTGGGTGAGTCAGAAGATTCAGACGCATAAAGTTGATATGCTAGTGTTAGGCTAAGACAAGAACTAAGGAGCCAAGTATGAGCGGTACCTATGAATCGCTGAGATTAAACGGCGAAGAGAATAATGTTGATAGATTAGGCACGTTTGTCGCCTGGTTAGTTGCGAATAACCTGTTGGCGAGTGATCTTGAAAAAAGAGCCGGCTCGTCGGTTGCGCGATTGAGAATGCAGGATCTGAATGGTGCAGATTTTCTAGCAACGGTAATGCATGGAGAATTTAAGGTCGAGCATCTGGCTGAAAGCGCTAGAAAGTTTGTTGAAGACTATTTTGTCTCAGGCACCTATGAGGCAGATTTCAATTCATGTGCATACAACTCAACTGAATACACTTCACTTGAACACAACGGCGAAAATGTCTGGCTGCTTTACGATGAGGTTGCACCGAAAATCTCTAAGGCGTTCCACCAATTCAACAATCCGCCGTCCCCACCCAAGAGCAAGGCCAAGACCGCACTGGCAAAGATATTGCAGTTTCCCAGTCGTAAGCTATAGCTGAGCGACGTAAGAATTCTTTGTTACTATCTAGTAAAAGGAGCTGAACTAAATGACTGAAACAGAATTGGTTACAAGAAAGGATGTTGATGGTGTCGCTTATCTCAAGTTGAACCGTCCGGATAAACTCAATGCCTTGACGGTTGGGATGTTCGAGCAATTACGTAAACATATCACTCAACTTGGCAAAGATGATGCTATTGCCTGTGTCGTGCTGGCTGGTGCCGGGAAATGCTTTTCTGCCGGACACGATTTGGCCGATATCGCCGGTGGTGAGCGGGTGCCGTCACGCGGTTGGCATTCCGAAACATTGCGTATGATGGAGTTGTTGCCTAAACCTGTCATTGCCGCTGTTCACGGTCATTGCTACACGGGTGCGTTAGAAGTGGCGTTGGCCGCAGATTTCATCGTCGCTGCTGAAAGTGCCAAGTTTGCAGACACTCATGCTAAGTGGGCGCTTACTCCAGTGTGGGGGATGAGTCAAAGATTGCCGCGTAGAGTTGGCAGAAGTACGGCAAAAAGAATGATGTTTACGGCGGCAACATTGACTGCTGGCGAAGCGGTTAGCATTGGTCTGGCGGAATGTGTTTTCCCTGATGAATCCTTTGAGGCTGATGTGGAAAGTATGTGTCGAGGCATCGTTGCTAACTCAGCATTTTCACATCAAGCCAACAAGAAATTACTCGAGACAACAGATGGCAAGGCGCTTGATGCTGGTCTTCAATGGGAGGTCTTTGCGAGTGAAGGACACGGCCCCGATATGGATGAAAGAATTAGTGGTTTCATGAAGAGGTGAACAAATGATTGCCAGATTCGACGCCATTATCATCGGCGCTGGTATCTCCGGTCTCTACCAGCTATACAAACTGCGTGAGTTGGGATTGAAGGTTCTTGTTTATGAAGCCGGCGATGGTGTTGGCGGTACTTGGTATTGGAATCGATACCCGGGTGCGCGTTTTGATTCCGAGAGTTATAGCTATCAGTACTCATTCTCACAGGCGCTATTGGACGAGTGGAACTGGAGCGAGCACTTCGCAGCACAGCCAGAGACCTTACGTTATGTGAATTTTGTGGCGGATAAACTTGATCTCCGTCGAGACATTCGCTTTAGCACTTTCATTGAGGGTGCAGACTATGACGAGCAGCGGAAACAGTGGACTGTTCGCACTCAGGACGGTGATCTCGCAGAAACAAAATTTCTTATTACAGCTATCGGCCCGCTCTCTGTACCTACTATGCCTAACATTGAGGGCGCAGCATCCTTTGCAGGTGAGTCATTTCACACGGGGAGATGGCCGCATCAAGACGTTAACTTTGAGGGCAAGAGAGTAGCCGTGATAGGCACCGGCGCAACCGGCGTTCAGGTGATTCAAGAGGTTGCTAAGACTGCGGCCACGCTGACTGTGTTTCAACGCAACCCGAACTGGTGCGCACCACTCCACAATAGCCCAATTTCAGACGAAGACCAGCCAGCGATACACGCGAGTTACGATGAGGTTTTTGAGATTTGTCGCAATTCTCATGGCGCGTTTATGTATGATGCGGACCCTCGAAAGGCGTTAGATCTTAGTCAACAAGAGCGCGATGCATTCTATGAGAAGCTTTACACTGAGCCGGGGTTTGGCATTTGGTTAGGTAACTTTCGCGACATCCTGATTAACGAAGAAGCGAATGCAACCCTGTCAAAGTTTGTTGCAAGTAAGGTGCGCGAAAGGGTAGATAACCCGGCTACCGCAGAGAAACTGATACCGATAAACCATGGCTTTGGCACCCGTCGAGTACCGATGGAGACCGGTTATTACGAGGTATATAACCAGGATAATGTCCGCCTCATAGATCTGCGGGATACCCCCATTCATCGAATTACCCCGGCTGGTATCGATATTAATCGTCAAGACGGTGAGGCAATATCAAACGAGTTACTTGAGTTTGATGTCATTATTTACGCGACAGGTTTCGATGCGGTGGTCGGTGGGTTTAACCGATTGGATATTCGAGGGGCAGGGGGGATAGCCCTGAAAGATAAATGGGCAACTGGACCGAGAACTCACCTTGGTATGCAAATTAATCGTTTTCCCAACCTATTCACGCTGGTTGGCCCTCACAACGCTGCTTCATTCTGCAACATCCCGCGTTGTATTGAACAAAATGTAGAATGGGTAAGTGATTTAATCGCCTACATGGGTGAAAACGGGTTAGAGACTGTCGAAGCGACACCGGAAGCTGAAGATGCATGGACTGAGCATGTGTATCAAAGCGCTCAGGGTTTATTGCTTGCCAAAGTGGACTCATGGTTTAACGGGATCAACATTAATCTGCCAGGTCGGCAGACTCGAAATTTTTTACTCTATGCCGGTGGCGCGCCAGCATACCGCGAGAAATGTGACGCGGTGGCGATGAAAGGCTACGAGGGAATGACCTTCGATAGGCCTTGAGGCAATCCTGCTGCTCGGAAAGAAGTATGCTATTTTCGAGAAAGAAACTTGAAAGCCAGGGTCGCATGATTGGATAGATGTTCGAAGCTTCGAAGGTTTTCGTCGGTCAAGGGACGATGTAATGAGAACCTGTCAGCATAGATCAGCCCAATGGGTCTGGTGCTTTGGGGCGAAGTCTGCGACACAGCTATTGGGCTGACGAAAAACTCTCTGGCAGCAAGTTCAGTAAAAAGCGGATCGATGTTTTTGTTAGCGGCCTTGTTGAGATCCGTGTCTTTCATCCAGACTGCTTCAGCGTCTGTAAACCAGCTACTTAGGCTGGGGTTCATTTTACCTTGTAGTACTCCGGTATTTCCTGCTCGGTCGATAAACGAGGCTTTTCTCTTGCCGATCATTAGTTTTGCCTGAAGCCGTTTGCTCTTTGGGTTGATCGTAGCGAAAACAACCTGATCCATCTCCAATACTCTGTAGATAGCCTCAAGCACGGCCATCAGAATGCGGTTGATATCAAGGTTTTCGCTTAGCATGTGAGTCAATTGGCGCAGCATACGTAATTCCAATTCCGCGCTGTCTTTGGTTACTTTTTCGGATATCTGTAACGCATTTCCTGCTGGCGGTAAAAGTGCCTGCGTATGTGGGAAGTTAAAGGATTTGAGTCCGTCGGTCGCGATTCTGGCACTGTCGTACACATAATCTTTTGCTGCACTTGCACTAAGGCTGAGATGCTTTGCTGCTGCGCCAATCATGTCCTTTACTTTTTGTGATTCCCAGCCGCGATGAATGTTGTCTGCGATGCTTGTGCCAATAGAAATTGCATTTTCATCGGTTTTCTTCAAACCGATAGATTTTAGCGCGTGTTCCAGCATAGGGCTAAGATTCCACTCTGATACTAACGCGGTTGTTAGTTGATCTAACCGAAACCCTAAGACTTTTTGTTCCGCCTTGGTTGGCTCATCAAACTGTTTATAGGCCGCGAATAACTCATCTCCCTTGTCAAA
The DNA here is from genome assembly GCA_047629195.1 of Candidatus Azotimanducaceae bacterium. GTDB lineage: Bacteria > Pseudomonadota > Gammaproteobacteria > Pseudomonadales > Azotimanducaceae > UBA4582. The sequence continues at coordinate 5,532 of JBLHWY010000076.1, read as the reverse complement.
GGGAAAACACCAGAACATTAACGGACCTAATCGATGTAACAGCGCGCCGATGTAGATAGCTTCTAGATCAGTTTCTTCGGTGGATGTGACCAGCCGCTGAGCCTGAATAGCTGCGTGGTAAGCGCAGATCATTTCTTTCTGAATCTGATCCTGAAGTTTAGTGGCGAGTGCGGTGTCAATCATTGATATTGTCAAAGCAAGATTTCTTACCTGCTCAAATCCAAGCACAACTGTGGCATAGCTCACTGTTTCGATTGCGATACTTGAGGGGTTGTAGTGCACGCTATTGGCAATGCGTAAAATTCGAGCAGTCATCGTGCTGTCGTGCAAAATCACATTGGACAAATCATTTGCGGAGCTGTCTTGGTCCCTCGAAACGTTGGCAAGCGAACGTGCCGTATGAGCGAAGGCGGGCATTTCCTCTTGGGATAAGCGTGTAACCCATTCGCTGAGGCTATTGCGCTTTGCTTGTCTGGCTGTCGCTATATTAGTCATCTCTTTGAGTGTAGTAGATCTCTACAAAAGATGCTGTAGTTAATAGGCAGCTCGAATATGTCATGCAAATAAGCTGATTGGTTTCTTAGTAACCGGGTGGTTTTTGAAAGCAATGCCATGCCTGCTCAAGCAACTGGGCGAATATTGGCATTGTTCTATCCTTCAGAAATAGGGGACCTCTTTGTTATCTATCATCAGCGTTCGTGTCTTCGGGCTGCCGGTTTGATGTGTAAATGTACCATCTAGCGTCATGGGTCCGATCAATACATCACAATCCTGAAAATTGTTGCCATGCGGCAAGATAACCTTGCCGATTAACAACCAATATCAAGTATTTCTGCTGCAGTAGTCTGGCGGCGGCAGTAATTCTTGCCGCTAGATTATCTTGCGGGGGGACGGCTGTCTGACATGATGATGTCGAGATCTTTTTGAGCTTTTTTCGCATTAATAAGATCGCGTGGCTCAATCATTTCACACTCATCTTGGATCATTTCGTCGATCCGTGTTGGATAAAACCTGCAATCTTCTGGACGATCAAAATAGATGTCACAGGTGTACTTTTCCTGGTTAGGCTCTTTCCTTAACCATGGGCATACTGACATCGGTTCGTTTGTTTCGGGATCAATCCATATCTCTTTGTCTTTCACAAAATTAAAAATATGGGGTCGATTGTTCTCCCACCACTCCAGGTCTTGATCCGATGCTGAAAGTGAATTAGCGCCATATCGGATGCAGCATTTGCCACACTGATTACAGTCTTTCATTGGTTAAGGGATGAAAGTTGGGCATCAATGAATTCCATTCGATCCTTGCCCCAGTAGAGTTCATCATCTATATAAATTGATGGCGCGCCAAACACGCCGCGTTCGAGTGCTTGGTTTGTCGAGTCTATCAGCGCTTGTTTTACTTCGTCGCTTTCACAGACGGCTTCGAACGCTTTGGCTTCCACGCCAAGTTCTTCTGCGATACTCGTGAGTGTTGTGTATTCCCCAATGGTGCCGACGTTTTTCTCCCAGTAAGCTGAAAATATGGACTGCATGAATTCGAATTCCAAATCCCATTGGCGCATGGCGATGGCTGCTCTTAGGGCTCTGCTTGTTTTTATCGGGAAGTTGTCGGGCATGCGAAAAGGTAGCTGATGAAACTTGGCCCAACGGTTCAAATCTGCCAGCCGGTTTCTCATCTTTGCCTTGGGTTCATCCATCAATACGTAGTCGTTGGATCGAAAAACATATCCAAGGTTAAAAGGATGCCAGCGTACTTTTGCGTTATGGCGTTTAACAATAGGCTGAATCAGTTTGAAGGCAAAGTAGGAATTGGTGCTGCCAATATCCCAGTAAAAGTCGAGTGTTTGTTTCATTAGAGATACCCAGTGGAGTTTTTGTAATAGTGAGAATACAGCTCTAACTGTAATAGCATTACAGTTATTTGATAGCATACTTGCGCGATCTGAGTCTGTTCTGCAATAGGGGTTGGGTGCTTCCTTTCCATCCGCTGGCTGGGCAGCCCTCCGGGCTAAACCTCGCTTGATCAGGAGCCCCTTGTGGATCTCCTGACACTGCACTTGATGCTACGCTTGAAACGCTCCCTGAGAAATGAAGCCCCCAACCCCTATTGCTCCGTTTGTCGACTTAGACCACTTAGAGAACAACTACCGCTAAATCCATCTTTATCGTTAACAGCATATGAGCTTAGGCCGAAGCTACCGACCCGCCATCACAAGTGATCACTTCGCCAACGGTGTAAGAGCCTGCGCGCGAGCTCAGGAATATCGCGAGTCCAGCGATATCTTCAGCTGTACCTACTCTGCCGCTTGGATTGCTTCTAGCAACAGCGCTCCAGTCAATTTCCGTATCACCACCACCGCCAACGCCAGTACTCAGCATCCATGTTGGGAATGGGCCCGGCGCGATTGCATTGACGATGATGTTGCGTTTGATGAGATGTCGAGCCAGATTGCGAGTCAGGTGATGTACGGCAGCTTTTGATGGGCCGTATGAGAATGTCTCGAATGCTGGTGTTTTTATACCATCTACTGAGCCGATATTGATCACTCTGGCTCGGTCGTCAGGATTTGCGTTTTTTTCCAGGTATGGAAGCAGTTTTTGGGTAAGAAAAAAGACCCCTTTTACGTTGGTGTCCATGACCTTGTCCCAGCCGATCTCTGGGAATTCATCAAGTGGTGCGCCCCAGGAGACGCCAGCGTTGTTAACCAGTATATCTAGGCTATCTTCCAATTCACTATAGGCTTTTACCGCCGCATCTATCCCTTCGATATTTGAGAGATCAGCAGGAAGGGAGATACATTCTCCGCCGAATTGCTCCATGAGTCGTTTTGCTGTCGCATCGCAGACATCTTTCTTACGTGAGCTGATGTAGACTTTTGCGCCGTTAGCTAGAAAGCCTGCAGCGATCATTTCGCCAATGCCACGTGAGCCGCCGGTAACCAGAGCGGTTTTACCTTTGATAGAGAACAGGTCTTGCATATTCATTTTCCTTAGTGTGTTTTGTTGATTGTAATTCGGTTTAGTTGCTACTGCATACAGCGGCTTTGTTTGAAATACTGATGCTGCGGCGTGCCTGTCGTATGCCATTTCTGTCGTGTCCATTGGTGCAATAGCCAATGCTGATGCCTGTTGCTGGATCGATCCAGCCGATTTGGCCACCCGCGCCAGCGTGACCAAATGATAAGGGACTGTTGGTGTGGCCGAAGCCGCGCATGTTGCGCCTTTCATCGCCTGCAACTGAAACGCCAAGGGCACGATGTATCGGTGTATTGGTGAGTTGATCTTTCAGATCACCTGTTCGTACTTCCCGTGCGAATTCGAGCGTTTCGGTCGACCAGATACCGGTGCTTGCTGGCGTATTTCCGACTAGGCCCTGATAGAACATGGCAAGATCTGCAGCCGACATGATGCCGCCACCGCCAGGTACGCCCACCTTACGAACATCACTGTTGTTGAAATTTGTTAGTGCAGTTTCGGTAACTTCAGTGACTGGGGGCTCAGGGATACCAAGTTTTGCATAGTCTTCACCCGTGAGTGGATCACCGACGATCATAATTTCTGTGATTCTGCTGTGTTCGCTTTCGGGGCAACCAACCCATAGGTCCGGAAGGTCCAATGGCAACGCGATTCGATTCCGGATGAAGTCTGTAAAAGACTGATTGGTTAAGCGCTCGATAATTTCAGCGATTACCCACATGCCAGATGTTGGGTGGTATTCGTAGCGAGTACCAGGTTTCCATTCCAGCTTCCAAGAGGCATACCGAGTATTTCTGGTCTCTTTTTTTAACCAATCACTGGGTCGAAAGGATGCATTCGGGAACCCTGCGGTATGGGTGAACAGCTGTTCGACGGTGATATCTTGTTTATCGTGGGTCGCGAATTCGGGCACGATTTCGGATACTTTCCGGCGGATGTCCAACTTTCCATCTTGAATCAGAAGCCAACCGGCTGCGGCAGTAATCGCTTTGGTCGCAGAAAATACACAGTAAAGAGAGTCATTGGTGGCATCCCCAAACGTTTCAAAGACTCCTAGCTTGCCGTTTCTGGCGATGGCCACTTGTACCGAAGGTAGTAGACCCTCTGTAACTTCTTTCTTTACGCGTTCTAATAGTGCGTCCACTTTAGCCGGATCAAGCCCGGCTGCAGAGAGATCCGATATGTCTGTAGTCGTGTTCTTCATAATGAGCCTTTGTTTTTTAATCTAGTGGAATTGTTTGAGCTAACTCTGCCCGAGTCGTCTTAAATAATCCACCTGAGAGGACTTGATGAGGCAAGTTCATGTTGCTGAGATTATGCCATCGAGATTATGCCATCGTGTAGACACCATAATTAAATCGTCTTATGCTTATTTCTCTATTTTGGAAAACGCGCGTTAGTAGGGCTTTTTCTTTACGAAAGCGAGTGTTCGCGCTTTCGTAAAGAAAAAGACTTAAACGCTGACTGACCGAATTTGTGCAGTTACAGTAAACCGACATCAATTTTTTGGAGCATTTTGTGCCGCAAAACAAACGAGTATTAATCGCTAATCGTGGAGAGATCGCCATTCGGATTGCCAGGGCCGCTCGAGGGCTTGGTATGGAGTCTGTCAGTGTGTATGCGGCAGTAGATCAACTGGCGCTTCATACCCGCGTCACCACAGAAGCAAAGCTTATTGGTCAACCGGGAGATACTGTTGCGGCTTACTTGGATATTGAAGCGCTAGTCCAAGCTGCAAAAGATACCGGTTGTGATTGCGTTCATCCGGGTTATGGCTTCTTGTCCGAGAATGCTGAATTTGCATTGAGATGTGCAGAGGAAGGCTTAACTTTTGTTGGGCCTTCGGCGAAAGTGTTATCACTGTTTGGCGACAAAGTTCAGGCGCGCGAACTCGCGCTGTCGCTGGATATTCCGATTGTTGCTGGTAGCGAGAATCAGCTGCTTTCAGGCAAAGACGCTATCATTGTGGCAAGAAAAATTGGCTACCCCATTATGCTAAAAGCTGCTGCAGGTGGCGGCGGACGTGGTATGCGCGCTGTTGAGGGTGAAGATGAGATGTTGGATGCCTTTGAGCGTTGTAGCAGTGAGGCGGCAGCGGCGTTTGGCAATGGTGCGATGTTTATCGAGAAGTTGATTGTCAGTCCTCGCCATATCGAAGTTCAAATCATAGCGGATGCTGAGGGTAATGTTGTGCACCTGCATGAGCGAGATTGTTCCGTGCAGTTACGTAACCAAAAAGTGATAGAGATCGCACCGGCTTTCGGTTTGGATGAAGAACTCAAAAATAAGATACTGACCGATGCAGTAAAACTGGTCAAAGCGGTTTCCTATTTGAACGCAGGGACGGTTGAATTCCTGGTATGCCCCGAAACGAACGAATATTACTTTATCGAATGTAATCCAAGGATTCAGGTCGAACACACTGTGACTGAACAAGTCACCGGTATCGATCTAGTCGAAACACAATTTCAATTAGCGAATGGTGATTCTCTAAAGTCGCTAGGGTTGGGTACGCAGGATGCCGTGGGTTCACCCAGAGGTTTTGCGCTGCAGG
>JBLHWY010000075.1:0-30212 GCA_047629195.1 Candidatus Azotimanducaceae bacterium | reverse complement strand
TTTCGCTCCAATGAATCCCATTGCGGTGACCGCATGTCCATGATTTATCGCGCCACTATCGTGACAGTGTTTCTTTTTGCCGCTTTCAACGGAGATCGCACCATGGCATCAGGCGACTGGATTCAGGTCAGTACTCAGCATTTGTTTGAACAGGCTGACGTGATACTCGTTGGTAAGCTTGTTGGCCAACAGGAAATAAAGCCTGGTGATGAACCATTTCGTGTTGGTGTTATCGTAGTCGAGACTGTCGTCAAAAATAGCGTGGTTGACACCACTGTTGGTGCAATTGTTCTTTTGCAGCGCGAGGATCGCTACACGCCAGGATTGGTGTCGAGCGTAGAAATAGCTTATGACGTGGGTAGTCATGGCCTCTGGTTTCTCCAGATGAACAATGTTGGCTTCTATACAGCGACACACCCGCAGCAATTTATACCACTTCAGGAAATGACCTCTGTTCTAGAGGAAATCACTGGATTTTGAATACGGGTGAGATTGATTGTGTTGTCTTACAGTTGCTCAAAAACCATCGCTTCATGCAATCCTTAATTGTTGGTCAAAGGCTTTGTATCACAGACTAAGGACATAGAAGATTGAGCGGCGATCTTGAATGGGATAATCAAAAGTAATGAAGCTAAGGCAAAGTAAAAGCATCGAGTCACATGAACCTCCTCACACGTCGTTTAGGGAGTAATCAAACCTTCGTTCAAACAGACCTAAAAAATAACAATCCCAACAAGAATCTCAATCAACGTTGCAATCCGTCTCCCATATTATGATTCTATTTTTTAGAATGAGTATGTGAATCATCTCCCACTACTTCAGCCCAACTAGGTTGGGGGTCGATGGTATGGGCAATCGCTCGGAGTGCAGAGTGGGCTTCTTTTTTCTAACCTGGTTGCCAGTAGACACCTCATCAGAATTGGCGACTAGTCAGTGAGTTCTTATTTCCCCCAGTGTTGCACCACATGGCTCTACTCGGGAACGGGGCAGGTGTCTCATTGGTTGTGTTATCTGGCCAGACAGGCAACTCTGCGAGCTAGTGCTAGGCATCTGTTGCGAAAGTAAGTCTCCCTGATTCAGCCAGAACCGGATAGCTGCGAAGTCTGCAATCGCTGCATGAAATTCGCGATTGACACGTTTTAGTTTACGCGACCAGTTCCTTAAGTTGGTTTTCAGCGCTAATTTTGAACAATCCCCGTAACCAAAACGTCGAAATAATTTAAACTTGTAGAAGAGTTGAGGTTAAAAAATAATCAGCAATGATTAAAAAATAATAAGCCCTTGTTAGCGCACGCGATTAGCGGCTTGGCTCGATTACTGGTGCTTGTTTCATACTGTGTCGGCGGGCATGATAATTTGACTCACTTGAGCACAAAGCTATTTCTAGCTAGGATCCAGTAAGTCGTTGAATTAATTGCTTTCTAGAAATGATAGTGAGTCAATTTGGCATGCCAATTGACATACGTGAAGATTTGCCGATCAGAGAGATCCTGCGCCGTCCTAGCTTGCCCCGATACACTGTGCGCAAGTGCCGGGCAAAAAGGGGCAGGTTCAATTAAGACCTGCCTACATGAAAAGGGAGAAATTGGACCCGACGCCTTTTTGTGTAGCCTTCTGACGTGATTACCCTTGCCTAATTGTCCTTGCCCGTTGACAGGGAAGGTGGCATCGTATCTTTGATTCAGCAACGAGGAAGCACGCGATGACCGTCAAATTAAATATTAATGGTAATGCGTTGGAGGTTGATGTCCCTGATGACACGCCGCTGTTATGGGTGGTGCGTGACGAATTAGGGCTCACAGGGACCAAATTTGGGTGCGGCATTGGGTTATGTGGAGCCTGCACTGTTCATATCAATGGCGTTGCCCTGCGGTCCTGCATCACACCTGTTAGTGCCGTCAAAGGTCTAGTCATCACAACTATTGAGGGCCTCGATCATCCGCTACAGGATGCCTGGGTAGAAGCACAGGCGCCCCAGTGTGGTTACTGCCAGTCCGGGCAAATCATGCAGGCTGCCAGTTTGCTAAAGCAATATCCGAACCCGACCGATGAACAAATTAGCGCCCAGATGAATGGCAACCTGTGTCGCTGTATGGCTTATACCCGCATCAAAAAAGCCATCAAACTGGCAGCCAGCCCGCAATATACCAACGCGGCCATGGCTGATAGTGGAGGTGCAACCTCATGAGCAAATTAAAGCATCTTCAAAAAAACCAGTCACCAAAAATCAGCCGCCGGGGCTTTATGATCGGTGCGACGAGTGCCGGCTTTACGCTGGCCTTTGTACCCGCTGCACTGCTGAATTCCAATGCCGCCAGAGCGATGAGTGCCAGTGAGTTTGAACCGACAGTTTGGTATTCGATCCAGCCTAACGGGGCTATCACAGTTAATATCGCTGAGGCTGAGATGGGCCAGCATGTCGGTACTGCGCTGGCTCGAATCGTCGCTGAAGAGCTGGAAGCGAATTGGGATGACATCTCGCTCAAATACGTCGATAGCCAGGCGAAGTATGGTTATCGAGTCACAGGCGGCAGTTGGTCTATCTGGCAAAATTTTGATCTGCTGAGTCGCGCGGGCGCGGCAGGCAGGCAAGCACTAATGGAAGAGGGCGCGAAACTGCTGGGCGTATCAAAAGCCCAATGCAGCGCGGCTAAATCACGGGTGGTATGTGGCAGCAAGTCCATCAGCTATGGCGAGATTGTGGCGCGGGGCGATTTGACCCGCCGCTATTCCGAAGACGAACTGGCGAGCATGCCCATCAAGAAAGCAGCAGACCGGCAGCTGATAGGCGTTGAAACAGCCGCACTCGACATCCCGGACAAAACCCGTGGTAAGGCTGTTTATGGGATCGACGCGACAGTCGAAGGCATGGTCTATGGCAAACCCGTTTTGCCGCCGACCCGATATGACTCGATCGTGACATCGGTAGATGACACCGGCGCAAAGAATGTTCCGGGCTACCAACAGACCCTGATTCTCAAAGACCCAAGTGGCATCGTACCAGGCTGGGCCATGGTCATCGCCGACTCCTATCATGCGGCAAGCAAAGCTGCGGCGCGTATCAAGGTCAACTATGACAATGGGCCAGCGGCCAAGGTCTCCGAGGCAGACATTCAGGCCCATGCCGTTGAGCTGATCAAAACCGACCAGGGCGCCCTGGTCGTTGAAGATGCCGGCGTCGACTCGGCCTTTGCCAACGCAGGCAATATTATTGAACGCCAGTATACAACCGCTACCGCACTTCACTTTCAGATGGAACCCGTCAATGCCCTCGCCCTGCAGCGCGACGGCATCTGGGAGCTTCACACGGGCAACCAGTGGCAATCGCTGGCACTACCCTGGTATGCAAAAGCGCTGGGCGTCCCCGAAGAAAAGATCCTCATGAAAACCTATTTGTTGGGGGGTGGCTTCGGGCGCAGACTCAATGGTGACTACGGTGTGCCAGCATTGCTAGCAGCCCAGGCTCTCGGCAAGCCAGTGAAGGTTGTGTTTAGTCGCGAAGATGATTCACGGTTTGATTCCGTCCGTTCACCGTCGGTCCAGAAATTACAAATGGCGCTGGACGATAAAAATCAAATCGTGGGCATGCAGCACCACGCGGCAGCAGGATGGCCAACGGCCGTCATGGCAGACTTCTTCTTGGGTACCGGCACCAATGGTGAAAAGTTTGACCCATTTGCAATCAGTGGCGCGAACCACTGGTACAGCGTTGGCGCGCATCGCGTTCGCGCGATATCTAACGACCTCGCTAACCGTACCTTTAGACCTGGCTGGCTACGGTCAGTAGGACCGGGTTGGACCAACTGGGCGTCCGAGAGTTTTATGGACGAAGTTGCCTACGAACTCGGTGAAGACCCTGTACAGTTTCGACTCGCCAGGCTCAAGCCAGAAGGCAAAAATGCAGGTAGCTCACCTAATGCTGTAGGCGGTGCGGCCCGACTGGCTAACGTACTTAAACGAGCGGCTTCGAAATCCGGGTGGGGTAAGCCGCTGCCTAAAAATCAAGGCATGGGCGTTGCAACAACGTTTGGCCAGGAACGCGACATGCCAACCTGGACAGCCTGCGTCGCCGAGGTTCATGTCGACCCAGCGAGTGGCCAGGTGAAAGTCGAGAAGCTAACCCTGGTACTTGATGCGGGTACCGTGGTGCATCCTGACGGCGCACTAGCGCAGACCGAAGGCGCGGCACTGTGGGGATTAAGCCTGGCGTTGTATGAAGGCACCGAATTCAAGCAGGGCGAAATCTCTCATCCGAATCTCGATACTTATACTCCGCTGCGAATGTCAGATGTCCCGGAACTCGACATAGAATTGGTGAAAAGCGACCTGCAGTCGGTGGGGCTTGGTGAGCCCGCAACCACGGTTGTTGGTCCCGCCATTGCTAACGCGGTGTTTGCTGCCGTCGGTGCCAGAGTTCGTCACCTGCCGATGCGACCAGAGGATATTCTCGCAGCGATAAGCTAGTGCTGTATCAATCGGGGTTAGTGCGTATCTGCGGTTAAATGGGGCAGGGTTAAAGGGGGCAGGTCTAGCAAAACTAAGCATAAAAAGTCGTCATAATCCGATGGTCCACCATAACGACCACGTCACCTACATTTAGGGAAAATTGAAGAGCGTTGCGGTATTTCTAGTTGCAGACTGTTCAGGCATTTTGAAATGTTGAATCTGAAGAGGCACACTGTCATTCAAACTTCTAAATGCTAAAAAACCCAATGAGGATACTTTTGAAATTCGGGGTAAATGTGGCTTAAATTTACGATCATCATTTCGGCCCTGCCATTTCACGAAACAAAATAATTGCATTGATTCACCAGATTATCAGTGTGATAGTCGGACTGTCGGAAATCAGGACTAGTGTATGAGTGAGCCTTTAGCACGAAGAACCATCTATTCCCATGGCACCATGGGATTGCCCCTGGCTGTCATTGGCTACCCCCTCGCTATATGGATACCCGCACACTACTCGGGCGGGCTTGGTATCAGTCTTGCTGTGGTGGGGACGATATTGATGCTTGCCCGGCTTACAGACGTGATCACAGACCCTATTATTGGAGAGCTATCGGATCGTTGGCGAACTCCATTTGGCCGCCGTAAACCGTGGTTGTTGTTCGGTGTACCGGTCATGATGCTTGGGGTATACAAGCTATTCGTGCCTGAAGGTGAAGTGGGCATGGTGTACTTCCTTGTCTGGCTTGCGATTTTCTTTTTAGGTAGCACCATGATTGCTTTGCCCCATCGAGCTTGGGGTGCGGAACTCTCGCCTGATTACCATCAACGGAGTCGGGTGACTGCTGCTCGTGAGATCTATGTGTTGATCGGTCTGATGGTCGCTGCAGCGGTACCCATGGTGATCGAAATTCGAGCTGATGGCGGCGGCACTGTTGGTGAGGTATTCAGTACCATATGGCGAGATGCTATTGGCGCCTTCAGCGGAGATTTTGGCGATAAAAAGATCGTTGATCGCGCGACTCTAACAGGGCCTGTGTTAGCGGGTCTTGCTTGGACGGTCATTCTCGTTCTGCCAATCTGCGCCAGCATTGTGTTGGTGATGGTCAAGGAACCGAAAGCTGTTGTCACTGAAAAACGCCCAAAATTTATCGATGGGTTAAAGCTCGTAGCAAAAAATGGACCGATGGTTCGGGTTTTGATTATTGCGGTACTAGTCTACTTTGGTGAGTCTTTCCGTAACGCGGTATCGTACTTTTTTATCCGCGATATCGTTGGCGTACCGACCATTGGTGCTGCCTACTTTATCTACTTCATTGCCGGCTTGAGTGCGATCCCGTTCTGGTTGTGGCTAGGTCGAAAAATCGGTAAACACCGTGCGTTTATGATGACTTTAGTGACGGTCGCGATTGTGAGTGCTGCGAACCTGCTGCTCGATTACGGAAATTACTTGGCCTTCTTTCTACTTTTTACCGTGAAAGGTTTTTGTTTTGGTGGTTTACAATTCTTGCCAGTCGCGATGTTGGCAGATGTTGTCGATGTCGATAGTGCCCGTTCCGGTGGGCAACGTGCAGGTACCTATTTTGCGTTTCTGGGCTTTAGCGAAAAAATTGCTATTGCGTTCGGCACCGGCGCATCGCTAAACATCGTGGGTTTGTTAGGTTTTGACCCACAAGGTGGTGTCGCCGCAAGTACGGAAGCCGGAGTTACATCCTTGCGAATGGTGTATTGTCTTGGTCCCGTGGTTTTTTATGGTATGGCAATGAAGTTGATTTGGAATTATCCATTGACGCCAACCCGCCATGCGCGTTTGCGTGCCAGCCTAGAGAGACGTACCGAAAGACTGGCCAAGGCCGGGCTTATTGAAAATACTGGACCAGCACCATGATCTGGATAGGTAAACAATGGGCTTGTGCCTTTCTTGCCTGATCTTGTAGCGGCAATGGAGCAGCACGGCTACTTGCGTTTACCAGCCGATGTACGCTATTGCCTACTCAGCATCAGTGCCGCCACTGTGGATAGAATGCTCAGGTCTGAGCGAGAAAGCCGGAAACTGGGGGTAAGCACCACTCGCAGCTACTCAAGCACAACTTGAATCCCTGCTAACCCGAATCGCCCAGCGACTTATCCGAAAACTGGAAAAACGAGGGTTACTCATTCGTGATGAAGACCAGTCCTGGCTCGACTTTGGTGATACCGAACCCCTGGACAATATCGGCGCTGCCTCTATCGGATACACCATCGCCATTGGTCCTCAATCAGGCCACCGCACGCTGACGATTCATAACCCGACACGCTGTCAGCGTTTTTTTCCTATCCTCTGGTTTGTCCAAAGGGTTCAAATTGCAAAGTGATGTTCTCAGTTAGCCTTTGATCGTCTGGTTTCAGAGGGTGTGCGGCCATATCTGCGTTGATATGCCTTGCCAAGCGTGCGTGCCGAGGCAAACCCCGTTGTGTCCGCGATGTCCTCCAGAGATCTTGTCGAGTAACTAATCAAGTTGTGAGCTTTCTCGATTCGCCAGTTAGAAACATATGCCATAGGTGCTACGCCAACTGCATCCTGAAATTTCCGTACCAGGGTTGCGCGTGACATGTTTATCTGTTGGCCAAGTGATTCAAGCGTCCAATTGAAAGCGGGGTCGCGATGAATAAGCGACAGGGCATTATGAATTCTACGGTCCCGCATGGCAGCTAGAAAACCAGTTGTACTGGCCCCACTTTCAACCTGGTTATGAAGCAATTGCAAAAACAATACTTCAGTGAGTCTATCCACGATGACTTCGCTGTAGCGGTGTCCCCGTTTCATTTCGGTATCTATCAATGTGACTGTCAACCAAATAGGATCAGTTGTTGCAAGCTTTGGGAAATGTAAGATGTCAGGCAACGTTTCCAGCAGCGGGTGCGACGAAGCCGGATCAAATTTGACGATGCCGCACAGCAGGCGATTGGTTATCCTTCCGCGTTGAAAAAGCGGTTCGCCCAGTTCGCACGCGGCACCGGCACGGCTGCTTGGAATCAGCTCCCGGCCGGGTTCATCGGCGATCCAGTGTGCGTTTCCGGACGGCAACATAATAATGTCCATTTCCTGCACCGCAACAGTATTGTTCGCATTGCCGCCCACATAGCAGTCGCCCGACAACGCGACATGAAAACGGGGTACCCCCGCCATTTCGAGCGACATACCCCAGGGCGCAGCAAGTTCTGAACGAAAGAATATTGAACCTCGAAACCGCAGCGTCTCAAGAATGTCGCCAATAACGTCGAAACCACCGTCAACATTGAGTCGATCGGACACTCTTTTGATTCTCCTGGATAACCTGCTGGACACCATACGCCTGCATAATACGAGTCGCGCTATCGACTCACAGTCGTTTTTGCCCTTCTACTCTAACATATCGACGGAACATAATTATGATCAAGACAACCGTAAAACTAACTGCTGGCTACAGCGTAATCCTAGGGATTTTGCTGTCGCTAATTGGCACTAGTGCAACTGCGGGAGAGTTTTTTACCATCAAAAATGGCGAGCTGGAACGACCAACCGGATTTCGTGAATGGATTTACGTGGGTACCCCTGTCACGCCAAACGACCTCAATAACGGCAAGGCTGCCTTTCCCGAGCATCACAATGTCTACATCGACCCTAAAAGCTGGGCGCATTGGAAAAAGAAGGGCGAGTTTAGAGAGAACACCATCATTATGAAGGAATTGGTTAACGTCGGTACAAAGGCAGCTGTCAGTGGCAACGGCTACTTTCAGGGCGACTTTATTGGTTTAGAGGCTACGATCAAGAGCAAGAAGCATTTCCCAAACGAGCCGGGTAACTGGGCTTACTACAGCTTTTCAACATCCGACCATAAAACGCTGACAACCTCAGCGAAGCCTTTCCCTGCGGCCTCTTGCAATGGCTGCCATGCGGCGGCGGCGGCCGATGATTTTGTCTTCACTCAGTATTATCCCGTGTTACGTGCAGGCAAGGGCACCGGTGAAGAAGGTACGGGTGGCAAACAATCCATTCTGTCACGTCCACTGTCCATGGGGAATTGATCATGAACCGCGTCTACAAGACGTGCGTGTTCCTGGTTATTGCTACACTCGCGAGCTTCGGCGTAACCATGGCCACCGCAAAAGAAGGCTTTTCACCCTACGTGGATACTCTAGGTGACATCAGTTTTCCCCATGGTTTTCGCACTTCCATGGTCCACCTCGGATCTTGGTTTGTGTCAGCAGGTGCTGCTAGCAGATTCCACGATGCATACACTGAGAAAGCAACTGCGGAAGCGTTTCGCAGGACTGGGAAGTTTCCCGACGGCGCGACTCTGGTCAAGGAACTGCGGGCATCGAATGCAAGCACATACACCACAGGCCAGAATGTCAGCTATGTAACTGACGGGCTCAAACAATGGTTTGTGATGATCAAAGATACGAAGGGGCGTTTTTCAGATAATCCGTTTTGGGGCGATGGGCGCTTTACAAACCTGATGATCGAACAAAGAATGTGGCAACCAACTACAAAACCGACTGCCTGGGTTGCCACGTACCGGTAAAAGCCAAGGACTGGGTGTATACGGAAGCATATCCGACGCTGCATTCGGAATAGTGGTTCACTATCGTCGGCCAACAAGTGCTTCGCCGATGTTCGCAAGCCAGTGTGTTCTGACATTCAAATTTTTGTATTGCCTATCGCCGTCCTTTCCTCAGAACTTGATAAGCAGGAGCCATTGTAATGAGACAATATAAAAGACATGGCGTAGCCATCGAATCAGTTGAGCCGCTATTCGCCTCCTCTGAAAAATTTGAATCGGGTTGCGGGTGGCCAAGTTTTAGCAGACCTATCAATAGTGAATATGTGAGTGAACTAAGAGACACAGCTCACGGCATGATTCGAACAGAAGTTCGCTCGACACATGGTGGTAGCCTTCTTGGTCACGTGTTCCCGGATGGCCCACAAGATCGAGGTGGCCTCCGCTACTGCATTAACTCGGCTTCCTTGAAGTTCGTTCATAAAGATGAGATGGAAGCATGGGGTTATGGAGGCTACATCAATCAAATTGAAAATAATGAATCTTGAAGTGTCGCTTGATCGCACTGATTAAACTGTCGAGATTG
The DNA here is from genome assembly GCA_047629195.1 of Candidatus Azotimanducaceae bacterium. Lineage (GTDB taxonomy): Bacteria > Pseudomonadota > Gammaproteobacteria > Pseudomonadales > Azotimanducaceae > UBA4582. The sequence goes on along the minus strand of JBLHWY010000075.1, from coordinate 20,657 downwards.
CGACGATCGTCATCATTACGCGCCTCTGGGTCCGACCCAAGCTGGCTCCAATCGCAACACCATTTAGGGAGAACTGACAATGCACCACGTGGACCTGAACTTCGAAGTTATCCTGTTGGGCATTCTGACCTGCGTAATAGTCTATTCCCTGCTCACGAAAGCGATCAGTCGCACGGTTTTGACGCTGCCGATCATCTTCATGGTGCTCGGCTTTATTGCATCGTCACCAATGAACGCACTGGCTTCGTCCGAGGTTTTGCATGAATTCACCCGCCTATTGGCCGAAATAACGCTGGTCCTGATTCTGTTTGCCGATGCCAGTCATGTTCGGTTTTCAAAACTCAAAGGCAGCTTCCGATATCCGCTACGCATGCTTGTGATAGGTATGCCGCTGACCATCGCGTTTGGTACCTTAGCTGTCTACCTAATCAGCCCGGCGGGTCTCGCCATGGCGCTATTGACCGCGGCGGTGTTGACGCCGACAGATGCAGCGTTGGGCCAGACAGTTGTTTCAAGCCCGGACGTGCCAGTGCGATTGAGCCAGACAATCAATATCGAAAGCGGTTTGAACGATGGACTGGCATTACCTTTTGTATTGCTAGGGGCAATACTGGCATCGGCGGGTATGGAACAGGCCCAGACCGACGGATTGGCTGTGAGTGCGCTGCTGCAGATCGTTCTCGGACCGATTGTCGGCGTAGCGATCGGCTGGTGTGTGGCCAGGGCGCTCGATCTGGCCCTCGAAAAGGATTGGGTGGCTGAAAGTGCGCAGGGCGTCGTATTCCTGGCCACCGCATTCGCCGCCTACCTGCTGGCTGAATTGGTGGGTGGGAATGGCTTTATTGCCGCCTTCGTGGGTGGTGCGGTTTTTGGCAACATCTTTCGCCACGACATTCATTTCATCAGCGAGTTTATGGAAAGTCAGGGTCAGATTTTGACGATGTCAGCATTCTTCATTTTCGGCGCCTTATTGCTACCGAACGGATTGGCGCATATGACACCGAACACCGTGATCATCGCCGTGTTGTTCCTTACAGTGATACGCATGGGACCGATCTTTCTCTCGCTGATGGGATCTGGGTTGAGTGCCCCTGAAAAATTGTTTCTAGGTTGGTTTGGCCCGCGCGGTCTTGCGTCGATCCTGTTCACTTTGATTATGATGGATGAATTCGACTTTCCAAATGAAGATGAACTATTGGCCTGTGTATCGATGACCGTGTTCTTGTCGATCGTGCTTCATGGACTGTCGGCAACACCCTTGGCCAAACGTATCGGCAGGGTGTGATTAGATGTGTTTGGCAAGCAGCTGCTTGAATTTCAAGGAATCATTATAGATATGCTCAGTCCAATAACAATATTAGTAATTTACCTCTGTATCCGTTAACAAGGTCCAATAAATGAAGCAATACGAACTAATCATCATCGGTGGTGGCCGTGCCGCTAATCTTGCCATTGAAGCGGGAAAACAGGGTCGCCGAGTGGCTTTGATTGAAAAAGAGGTTTTAGGTGGTACCTGTCCCAATCGAGGCTGTGTCCCATCCAAACTCTTGATTGGCTATGCCGAGGTAGCCAGGCAAATTAAAGAAGCAGATCGATTTTTCATTGACGCGGAGATCAAGAATATCGATGTGGAGAAGATGTTTGCTGCAACGAATCAATGGATCTCGCAGGTTGATCCAAGATATGAAGATCGATTGCCAGATTCAGTCGACTTATATCGAGGACATGCCCGGTTCTTAAACAACGAAGAAATATCCGTTAACGGTGAGACCCTATGTGCAGAAAAGATCGTCATCGCGACAGGTTCAAGATCTTCACCTACAGGCCAGAAAAGTGAATATCCTGTGTGGACAAGCGAAAATCTATTCCCTCTTTCAAGGCCACCAAAGTCAATCACCATTGTCGGCGGTGGTTATATCGCCTGTGAGCTGGGTAGCTTTTTTCACGCAGTGGGTATTGATACACAACTGATTGTTCGTGGTGATCGATTATTGAAACTGGAAGATACAGAGATATCTGATATTTTCACAAGGGAATTTTCGGGCCAGGTTCCAACATTATTTAACACCTCAATGGAAAACGTAACCTGGACAGGCGATCAATTCAATATTCAGCTATCAGATCGAGAAGGTTTGAGTTCGCAGAGATCCAGCGACGCCTTGTTATTCGCGACAGGGCGAGTTCCGAATACCGATGAGCTCGGTATCGAACATACTGACCTGCTACTCGATAATAAGGGATTTCTTGAAGTGGATGACAATCTCCAGACTTCAGTGCAGGGAATCTACGCAGCAGGAGATGTCGCTGGCAACTATATGTTTCAACATGCCGCCAGTTTTGAAGTGTCGTATCTCGCCAAAAAATTGCTGGAAAATGAAACGGGCGCAATAAATTACGGAATGATGCCTCACGCTGTTTTTTCAGAGCCAGAAGTTGCGGGGGTTGGTGAGACTGAACAGTCGCTAGAATCAAAAAAAATTGACTATATCAAAGTAGTGGAACCCTGGAGTGGCAGCGCGCGCGCACTTGCAATGAAAGTGGAATATCCTAGGACAAAATTGCTGGTTTCCAGACAAGGTGCCTTGCTTGGCTGTCACCTGATCGGTCCACAGGCAACTACGTTGCTTCATGAAGTTTTACCTGTCATGCAAATTAAAAATGATGTTCGTGTCCTGGCAGAAACAATTCACGTACATCCCGGTTTGTCAGAAGTGATTCTTGAGGCTGCCCGTCGTGCGACAGAATTGTTGGGCGATGGCTAATACATTAGCGACTGATCTAGTAACCCCTTCACAATATTCACGAACTTCTAGTTAAGAGAAACATGATGACTGACAACCTGTTTGACACGATAGTAATTGGTTCCGGCACCTCAGCACACTTTTGCCTGACAACGCTAAATAAAGCGGGGCAAAAAGTCGCGGTGGTTGATGAACGGGATTATGGAGGCACATGCGCGCTTCGGGGGTGCCAGCCAAAAAAATATCTGGTTGCTAATGCCGAAGCCGTTGCGATGGCAAGACATTTACATGGGAAGGGTATAGATCAGATCCCCATGACTAATTGGCAGGGTCTCCAATCACTGAAAAATGAGTTCCTCGACGGGATTTCGGAGGGAGAGGTTAAAAGCTTTAATGACGCGGGGATCTCGACTTTTTCCGGGCACGCTCAGCTAGTTGATAAGAACGTTGTTGAGGTGAATGGTCAGCAGTTGACAGCAAAAAATATCGTAATTGCAACAGGTGGCACGCCACGAATCACTCAAATATCTGGCGCAGAATACACCCATGACAGTGAGTATTTCTTGAACATGGCAGAATTGCCAGAACGTATTGTATTTGTTGGGGGCGGATTTATTTCATTTGAATTTGCACACGTAGCAGCACAGGCAGGACGTCAGGTCACCATACTTCATCGGTCCAATCGACCCTTAAAGGCATTTGATGAGGACATGGTAAAAGTGATTATTGAAGCTTCAAAGGAAAGTGGTATATCCGTTGTCCTCGATGAAGCGCCTGTGGAAATTCTCCGCACTGAATCAGGATATGTTGTTCACGGAAAGAACGGGAATAAATACGAAGCGGATTTAATCATTGAAGCCTCCGGCAGGACACCAAACCTATCCTTGTTGGAAGGGAATCGAGGTGGGGTGGACAGCTCACCAAAAGGTGTCGCAGTTAATGAATATTTGCAAAGCGTTTCCAATCCACATATCTATGCAATAGGTGATTGTGCAGCATCAGGGACTCAACTCGCGACCGTGGCGGATGAGGAAGGTAAAATTGCGGCTCAAAATATACTGAATGGCAATACCAAAAAGGTTGATTACTCTGTGCTTCCCAGTGCGGTGTTTACGATTCCAAACCTTGCCTCCGTTGGACTTACGGAAGACGAGGCAAAGCAGAAGGGAATCGATTTTCGGGTAAATCACGGCACGACGACAAGAATGCCTTCATCGAAGCGAATTGGCGAAAATCATTCCGGCTACAAAATACTTATCAATAAAACCGATGACACTATTATTGGAGCACACCTCGCTCGACACAATGCGGGTGAAGTTATCAATGTCTTTGGATTAGCAATCAAATTCGGGATCAAGGCATCGGAGCTAGCTGAATTTATGTGGGCTTATCCAACCTATACCTCTGATTTAAAATATATGGTGAAGTAGGAAAAAGGTATTGGGCCCCTCTTGTGGTGCCAGGCGCATGATTGAAACTGACCTCATTAAACGGGCGGGACTCAGCAGAGCATCCGGGGCCAAGGGCGCGATGGTGGCCTTGATCCAGCGCTTCGGCAGTGCCTGAACCTCAATCCGGATGCGGCCCAATCCACCTGCACACGCTCATCCTTGATGGTGTTTACACCGGCAATGGTCAGGAAAGGCTTAAATTTCATACTGTCAATGCACCTACTCAAGCACAACTTGAATCCCTGCTAACGCGAATCACCCAGCGACCTATCCGAAAACTGGGAAACGAGGATTACTTATTCGTGACGAAGACCAGTCCTAGCTCGACTTTAGTGATACCGAACCCCTGGACAATATCAGCGCTGCGTCTATCCCATACACCATCGCTATTGGCCCTCAATCAGGCCACCGCACGCTGACGATTCATAGCCCAGCCTTGATAAGAGCACCCACGAACCCACGAAATCTCACTAAGACATTAACCCGACACGCTGTTAGCGTTTTTCGCATTTTTATGAGGGACTTTGACGATTGAATGGCACGCTCAGCAATGGCCAGCATCCTCCTCGCCAAAAGTATCAACAACGACCCATTCAGCGGGATTGATTAGGGCGTTTGTTTTTCCTATCCTCTCTGTGGTCTGTGGTCTGTGGTCTGTGGTCTGTGGTCTGTGGTCTGTGGGCTTTGTTCAGAGCAGACAAATTATTACTCTTTTATAAATGATACTAAAATATCAGAGAGCTTTTCAGCTCGCGTCCATTGATAAAAATGACCACCGCCAATATGCGGAGCACTTTTTGCGTTGGGTGCCATTTCAAGAACAGCCGATTCTATGCCATTAGTTACTGGGTCATCTCCGGCAAATACGCTTAAAAAAGGTTTGGAAGATTGCTTAAAGAATTCTGTAGCTTTCTTTTGGGCTTCTAGAGAGGCATCCGGAAGCATTGGCACGTGACTCGGCATAGCTCTAACCCCCATCTTGAAACTAGCATCCGGGAAAGGCGCTTCATAGGCTTTGGATAATTCAGAAGAACAAGGCGAAAAATTTTCCAACCCTAACCTTTGGAAAAAGTATTGAATGGCTATAGAGAGTTTTGATCTATCTTCCATCTGAAAAGAATTGAGAATACCGACCGGTGGATTTTCTGTATCCCAACAAAATTTTTGCCAGTACATAAATTTCAAAGCTAAATCGGATTCACCGTTATCCATCTTGCCAACTTCTTTTGCCATAGAAAAAAGGCTAAGTTTCGTATCGCTCGCCCGGAACGCTTTAACCTGATCTATCACTTCTTGCGTTTTATCAGGATTGTAGGGTAGCCCTGTATTACCCATTGCAACCTTAATAAATCTATCTGGATCTTGTGCGACCATTCTGAGCCCAATAAGCCCGCCCCAATCTTGACCAAAAAATGTCAGATTTGAAAAATCATTTTTTTCGAGCCACTGGCCCATCCAGTCCACTTGTCGTTGATAGCTATAATCCTCTCTCGCTGCTGGTTTATCTGACTTGCCATAACCGGGCAAGTCAGGGGCAATCACTCGAATGCCCGCTTTAGTTAAGAAAGGAATCATTCTTGCGTATAGATAACTCCATACTGGTTGGCCATGCATAGCCAATAAGATCGGTCCATCTTGAGGGCCCTCATCGATATGGTGTATACGTAAATCTGAACCATCATCCGTTTCGATGATGGTGTAGTGAGGTTCAAATGGATAGTCATTTAAATTTTCAAATCTTTCATCGGGGGTTCTTAATATTTTCATTATTTTTCCTATTGAGCGTTTTCAGCGCCGCACCTATTATTTATACTATTTAACGCTGGCATGGAACGGAGCAAAATTGTTGTTCAAGCAATTGAAAGCTGCACATGCCTGCCGTTTATTCAGGGTAAGACATCACCTTGTATGAAAAAGGTGAAGCACGATCCTGCCAAATACGAAAATGGCTTTCTTCGCCATTGGCTAGTTTCTGACTGTCACTGTGCGCTTGTTGTTCTCGTTGCTGATTAGCACGACAGGCAGATTCATTGGCATAACTCCTTAATTAATTACTATTGATTAATTTTTAGTGGGCCTTGAAACGAATGCCGACTAGCGAAAAAATACACCCTGGCCGGATAAGGTATTTCAACAAATAAGTCTTCTTGTAAGGTAATCTTTCGCACTGACCAGCCTTCAGGCAATAGGCGCTCGGCTTGCTCTAACTGGCCTGGCAGACCGGAAACTTCAGTAATCTGCGGGACGTAGTCCATACCGTCGCCCATTGATAGAATTTCCAGTGCGCGCCATTTGGCAAACGTAAGGCTGTGATGTTTATGCACATTGAGTAACATGACGTTGTCTTTTTCAAAACTAACGCTAGGGTCGTGTTCACCTGGGATTGCTACGTGAGAAAAACGCCTATTCTGTACGGTAATGGTTTCTAGTGGTCCCTCTTGTTTTGCCCCCGGTGGACGCCGAAAAAAAGCCACATCGTGGCTAGACCGGCCCATTCCACTTTTAATAAACCCTTCGGGCGGTGCTAAGGTTTCATACTCCTGTGCAGTAAAATATTGCTGACACAGCCAAACTTTTCGACTGCTGAGTTCCATGATTTCCCCGTAAACTGCAGTCCATCCAGCGTCCAGTTTTGCTGCCAGTCCGGATTTCCCATGCCCGCTTGGGCGCGATCATTAATATCTGTCATAGGTTACTCGCCCAAAATCATCGTCGGGAGTGTATCCTAAACAAAACGAAAGGATAAAATTTTAATATTAGGCAACATAGTTGTAGTATTCGGCAGCTTTAGCGCTACTACCTTAGAGGCGCCCTATTCACACTTAGCGAGGTGTTATGCCAGACCTTGTGTCTAGCGCGGTACTGGAAGGTATCGCAGGCCTTGTTGAACAAGCAGGCAGAGACCCCGCAGATATGGCCCAACGGGTCGGGATATCTGCAGCCGCCCTGTATAACCCTGATGTATTGATCAGTCCTTACAGGGTCAACGACCTACTTGAGCTGGCTGCGACAGAGTGTGAAGACCGCTTCTTGGGGCTAAAAATAGCAAACGTGCAAGGCTTTGATATTTTGGGTGGCGTGTGGCTGATGGCGCGCCATGCCAAAACGGTTGGTGAAACCATGCAGCTCATTGCCCAACACCTGCCTTTGCATGTCGATACCATGAGCGTTTATATTTCCAGCGAAGGTGTGTCGGGGAAATTATTGGTCGTCGAATTTCATAGCCCCGTGCAAGCTGGTCGACAAACGGCGCTCAGGCCTTGGTCTATGACACAATCTACCGAGCTGTGCCTCTCCATGAGTTCTTCGGTCATCGCGTATTCTTTAATCAGGATTTGAATGCAATACATGTTTCTAACGAAGATTATGCTCAGCCAAATTATCGAAACCCCGACGGTGTAATTTCCAATAACGCTATTGAAAAAACCGGCGGCAACTTGAAGCGACCCTGGGACGTAGCGGGTCTTTTATAAGGCGCGTAAGCCGTATTATTCGATTACTGGTCAACGACCAAGGCTGCACTGCCAATGAGGTAGCCAGCATACTGAACTTGCCCAACGCACACTGCGTTATCGCTTAAAACAGAATAACACCCGTTATCAAACGCTCTATGATGCTGCTCGCCAGGATATCGCAAAAAACTATCTGATTAATTCAGACTTATCCATCAGCGCTATCGCGGAGCGTTTGCACTTTACCGACACGGCAGCCTTCAGGAACTTTTTTAAGCGCGGCGCGGGTATGTCTCCCCGAGTTTATGCCAAAGTTATGCGCCTGCCGGGGAAGTGATTTGTCTCTAAATCCATCACAGCCTAAATAGAGAATAAAAGGGGTCGGCAACACCTAGACGCCAACTGATGGATCCCGACTATCCAATGCACCATCACATTGTCTCGCGGTGCGTGCGCCGAAGCTGGTTGTGTACTTCGATCCACAGGAAAGTTATCGATGGCGTGACGAGGGAGTTGCTGAGCGCTGGTTGCGCGTGTTTCCAACTGGGACAACCGACATGTCTGAATCTGATCAGGCAGCCCTGTTTAAGTATAAGTAGAATTAACCATATTTTCCTAATGGTCAATGTATCAGAAGTTGACTAGCGCGTTTGTTGAATTGGAATTAGCTGATTTTCTTTCCCGCAATGCCCAAATTTCATGCTGAATCAGACTGAAAATCGTCAATCTCTGGAACGGAATCGAATGCGGGCCCGCCGGTCTCCACCGTCAGATGGGGATAGTTGCTTGTTCGAATAGGCCATCAGCGCGAGTGGGCGGAGAACGGTTGTGTAGTCCCGCCTTATCCAGACTAAGATGCTTCAGGGTTTTTTTGATAACCTCCGGTTCTTCAATACTTGCGATGACCTACATGTTGCCGCCATACTTATCACATTTCTTAATTTCGATGCGGATGGCCGCCCCGTTAAAACCCGTTTCAACCGCTGTGCCTAGGACATGCCATATCCTTTCGGCTTACATTTTGATTTACCTTCCACTGATTGACGACCCACTTCTTGGAACGAAAAGCCGCCTTCAGGTACTGGGTGAGAAATAGTGTATCCAGTGACGAGTGCAACTGCTCCCGCCAAGCACTGTTCTTCTGCTCAGTCGTGTTTCTATGAGTTCGCCAATGAGTGGCGCACCCGCGCCGATCGTCGGGTTTGAAGTATGGTCTTCGGGGTCAAACATAAGAATGGGCAACTCCTAGCATAAAATCTAAGGTAAGAAGAAATGGACAAAAAGGAGGGTCGCTCGACGTTTAACGCGTCATTCGCGGGATCATCTAAAACCATCCAGTTAATATTTTTAATCAACCACCTCGGCCTGTTGAAGCCGATAAATGACGCCGGTGTCACTGTTTTTCAACAATTCCAATCGGCCTTTAAGTTGTATCGGGTCCCACGACGTTTCAATGGCTTGTTCTGAAAATATTTCAATCACACCAGCCGGTCCACCGGGTATATGGAAGAAGCAATGTGATGGACTGGGCGTCAACAAAAAGTGATGCTGCCCTAGACCGGCTTCCAGAGGCATCATGAAGCCAGAGACATTGACCGTCTCACCGGCTTGTTGCTCAATCATATCGGGAAAGCTGACCTGAACGGCTTCATCAATGAAGCGAACTTCTGCCTGCGTCAAGTCAGACCAAGTCAAGCCACCTGCCAATGGTGGTACTGACGCATAATTCAAGATGTTAATGCTGATGACGTTAACAAACAACGTCGCCGCATTTTCGCCATAGGAAAGCGTGATGCGATCAAGACCTTTCTCACCTGCTTTGACGGAAAACTCGAGTATGCCACTTTCGTCAGTGCTTTTGAGAGAGGCGGCCTCACCAAGCGGCTGCAACAAGCTGGTGCCCTCTAATTCGAAGTACGGTTGCAATCCGATCACCGGGTTACCGTCTTCGGTGTCAACGGTTAAAGCGAGATTGACGTTATAGCCTTCCAACACATCCACTATGTGCCGACCACGTTCATCAGTATAACCCGACGCTGACAGCACTTCGAATTGGTAGGTCTCGTTATCACTAACCGGCACGGGCAAACCTAGCTGACTTTCTGCATCGCTCGCGCGAATATGCGTCGCCGACAGCAAACCTATAATCAGTAATATCAAGTTGCAGAAACGATGCGTCATAGTATACTTTTATCCACTGGAAAGAGTCGCGGGGACATTTGTTCTGTAGGCCTGCACTGCGGGCAGCAAGGCGGTAAACACACCTACTAAAAGCATGCCAACGACAAGCACGGACTCCCCACTTGCCCACATCCAGCCGCTGAACGCGAGCCCTTGTCCCGCGCCTAAAACGATGCCGAGCAAAGTCATGCCAGCGTGTGCCAGTAAAAGACCGAAGAAGGTACCCGCAACGGTCAACACCATACCTTCAATATAGAGCAGATAAAAAAGCTCCCAACGCGTGGCGCCAAGACATCGCAGCAAAGCAAGCCCTTGTCGCCTCGCTCGCAGTGACGCGTAAAGCGCAGCGACGATCGACAAGGCTGCACTTAGCACCAGTATCGCCGCGAAGGCATTAAGCCAGTTCAAACCAACACCAACAACTTGTACTAGCCTAGCAATTTCCAGCGCTGGCGCTGCGGCCTGCAATGAACTGGTTTCGTTGACCTCTCTTGGCAGGGTCAACATGCCCAGCGGTGAAGAAAATTTTATCAATATCATAGTAATTTCACGGTGGGTTTCGTGATTTGAAAAAGCTGCTGAAGCATTGCGCCGGTGCTCAACCGTCGCACGCTGGACTGTATTGCTGGCGTGTTCTTGCGGGCGTTCATTTTCATGCTCATGCGCTTCTTCATGCTCGTCTTGACGCTTGTCTTCGTGCTCATGCGCGTTCTCATGTTCGCTAGCCCTGTGATCACCGTGCATCTGCCAAACACTTTCAAGCGACGTGAAGATCAATCTATCCAACACCGAGTCGGTCTTAACGAGCTGCCCTACCACTTGATAGCTCGACTGTTCGTGCCGGTCGCCGCCGTCCGTTAAACCGTGAGCGCCATCAAACTGCGAACCGATCGACAGGTTCGTCGTTGCCGCAACCTGAGATCCGATAACCGCTTGAAAAGGCTCATGCCAGTATTCACCCGCTAAAAGTTCAGCATCATAAAGCGCCGCGAAGTCGGTCGTCGTGCCGACAATTCGGTAGCCGTTAAAACTATCTCCTATCGATATAGGTATCGCCCTTTTAACCATAGGATGATGCTGCCAGCGGTCCATCGCAGCGAGCGGTATATTGCCAGGCGGCACATCTGCATGGTAAACACCAGCCAACACCAATTGAAGCGGACTGCCCTTGGCACCGATCACCAGATCGATACCCGCTGCATTACGCGTCAGGGCGGAAGACAACTGCGCGCTTGCCAACAACAGCGTCGCGATGCTGGCGGTACCCAATGCAAGCAAGATGACATTCATTGCAGATGACAACCGTGAAAGATTCAGGTTGGCCAGCGCAAGTCGAAATAGACTCATGCCTTCGCCCCCAAATCAAAGACCCGATCAATGCTGCCGCGAACACGTTCATCATGCGTCACGATGATCAAGGCGGCGGCGTTGGTATACGTCATTTCTTGCAAGACACCGAGCGCATCCTCGGTGTTAGCGCGATCTAATGCAGAGGTGGGCTCATCGGCGATCAACAATGATGGCCGGTGAGCGATAGACCGCGCGATGGCGACCCGTTGCGATTCGCCCTGGCTAAGGTTGGCTGGCATCTGATCGATCAGGTGCGCAAGACCCAGTTGTGCCAGCAATTCCATCGCAAAGGACCGGTCGGTTGGCACTCGGGCTAATCTCTGGCCGAGTAATAGGTTATCAATCACACTGATGGAAGGTACGAGGTGCAGTTGCTGAAAGACAATGCCGATGTTTTGACCGCGAACTCGATCAACGGACGCCTCGCTCAAAGCGGTAATGTCTGTGCCATTGATTTTCACGCTACCGTTTTGAGGTCGCAACAGCCCGGCAATCAAATGCATGAATGTCGTTTTTCCGCAACCGGACGGCCCAAGTACAGCGACGCTTTCCCTGATTTTCAGAGCAAAGTGATCAATGCGCAAAATCGGTTTTTCATAGCCGAATTCAAGATTGTTCAGTTCGACAACGAGAGCGTTTTTATCGGGCATCGCCATAGTTTAAAACCTTACTGCTTGATCACATGTCATTAATTTAGGGCGCCTGACTTTGGCGCTTACGCTAAAAATTTTGTTACATCATGTTCCAGTGACGCTATTGCGGTTCGCGTGCCTAGCGCGCCTTTGGTAGACCGCAAAAATATTAAAGATATGTTATAACATTACTAATTGCAATGCCTCATAACCACTTGTCGGCTTGGGCGGCTATTCGTAAACTCATGTAAAAAAAAAGAACACGGCCATGAAGAGAAAATATCACCGGCGGTAAGGAAAAAATCGAACCTAGAATCGCAGAACGGGGCCGTGGGATTACTTTTTAAACGATGGCAAATAGAAGGCTGATGGTCGTTTCAGTACGGAACCTGTTTGTACCAACGTAAGTCATATCAAACTTAGTCATGCGAAACTTAGTCATGCGAAACTTAGGCGTACCCAGAGCCTGGCCGAAGTGCCGTATTGTGCTAGCGCTGTCGTTATTTGTCTCATTCAACTTACTTGCTGATCAACGTCGACAGTAGCTGTGATTCAAACGCGGCAGCGCGGAAATTTTCGGCAGCGATCACTTCTATACGGTTGTCGTCGAGGGGACGCAGAGCGAGTTCTTTGAGGCCATCACCCGCATAATTAAAGCCAAGATCACCCTCATCGGTGCGCAACAGCGCCTTAACCCTTTCCGCCTGCACCGACTGTATTAACTCAGACACCGCTAACCGACTAAAGACAAAGGACTGCTCGAAGATCCAACCATGAGAGACGAACCCTTCTCCCTTGTTGCTGAGCCTTACAAAACCTTCCGGCGGAAACTCGGGCTCAAAAAGCTCCGGCTCAACTGCTGCGGGTGGCTTAACATCAATCCTGTCTTGCATCGGCCATGATCTGCCTTCTTGGGACAGCCAGTCGGGTGACAATACGCCGTGCGAGATTTCGATCAGCTCACGCTGCTGCAGCAAATCTTTTTCTTCAAGGTAATATCTAAGATTGTTTAGATCATCTAGACCATACAGATCAGTCTTACTTGCCACGACTACATCGGCAATCTCGAGTTGTTCATTGAAGGTTGCATGACCGGTATATCTTTCATCCGCGATTTTGCGCGCATCAACCAACGTTAGGGTTGCCTGTAAATTCAGTAAATCACGGTTGTGCTCTGCTGACAGAGCGTTGGCCACTTCGAAAGGATGGCCCAGGCCCGTCGGTTCAATAATCAGTCGGTCTGGTCTGGCCCGGGCAAGCAACATACTCAGCGCCATCTGCATAGGTAAACCTGCGGCGCAGCACATGCACCCACCGGGTACTTCCCGAATGAAGACATTGCTATCATTATTTGAGCCCAACAGTCCGCCATCGATACCCACCTCACCAAACTCATTAACGAGCACCGCCCAGCGTTCATTTGCCGGTTTCTTCGCCAATAGCTCCAGTATTGCCGTGGATTTACCGGAACCCAGAAATCCGGTGATGATATTCGTGTCGATATTACTCATATATTTCGCCATAATCGGTGCTAATCAGCCCTCACAGTCAACCGCACGACAACGCCGAAAATTCTTTAGATGACTTATTGCTACGAGTATTGCGCCAGCTAACACGAATGACCTTTCCAATTGTTCGCCCAAGAGATCGTGACCTAAGACTGCGGTCAACGATAAAAGCGATAACCCTGCCAAACCCCACGCCAATACCTTCCAGTGTCGGTGTCGCCTGCATCCCATCGTTAGGGCGAATAGACTCGTCGGCAAAACAATGGCGATCAGCCATCGGTGAAAATGCTCATCGCCAACGGACAGCAATGCGAGCGAAGGAATCAATGCGAGTGCAATCGGCAGTGTCAGGCAATGGATCGCGCAAATAGCCGATAAACCAATCGAGGCTCTATCTAGGAATGGCGTAATACCATTGATGGCTTTGAAATTATTATTACTCACCACAGTCTCCACAAAAACAATCAAACTCGATTTGCTGGCTGGCAAGCTTGAAACCTGCTGCCTGAACTGATTTGTTGAGCGTCGTCATCAAACTACGCTTGATGCTGATCTCTCGAACAAGATAACAGCTCTTGCAGATAACAAATTGCGATAGCTCGTGCTCGTGGTCGCAGGCGATATGCGAGCAGGCGACGTATTTTTTTGCCAATTCGAGGCGATGCACAAGATTTTCCCCTTCAAGAAACTCGAGTATGCGATACACCGACATCGCCGGAAGTTGAAAGCCAAGCTGATCGCGGCAATAGTCCGTCAGTTCGTAGGCGGATAGCGCCTTTTGAGAATCCAGCAGTGCCATCAATACTTGCCGTCGTTTTACCGTTAGGCGAGAACCTCTGCTTTCGCAAAGTGATTCAGCATGACTCAGTGCGCTTTTGGTCGTTTGCGCTTTGTGTGCGATCATTTTCGGATGCCACTTCAAGTTTATAATGTTATATCATAACAAATAAAATGACGCCGATGCACGCACAATTATCAATCTGAGCGACAAACTATGTAAGCACCTATCGTTTTACATACGCATAAGCTCAGCGTATCTGAGCTGATACGCGCAACTCTATTTAATTTCTTAGCACAAAAAAACGGTTAAAGAATCGAAGTCAGTGCTGGTAAAATAATCTAACGATATTAATTAAGTGACGTCGCGAACAACTAAACCCCCTAGCCGGCATAGCAATGTGATTTGAAAGGCAACTGGACAGCGAACCTGTTGCGATCTTGTCAAATTTATTCGAATTTCAGTGTCTTTGCGGCCAAACGCCGTCCGATTTTCGCCGTACAAATCGATACCGAAAATACAAAAAAACCGCTTTGCTAATCGTCAAACACTTTCAAAGAACAAAACCGGTTGCTCATATTCGATAGATTAATTTAAAAAGGCCTCACTAATTCTTGCGCATATGATATGTTATAACATATAGTTCTACCCCATGAACAAACGACACAGTTAATTGGTTGGTTAATTAGAGGTTAGAAAACTTATATGGCGACACTCACGTTTATCAACAACACCCTATTTGATCACGGCGCCAGCGCGCAAATAGACGCTGTACTTGCAACGCATAATATCAAACGACCCTTGCTCTGCACTGACAAAGGCTTGGTTGAGCTTGGCATGGTTCGGGATCTTGCAGCGAAGCTAAGCAATGATGTTTCACTCTCCATTTTTGATGGCACGCCAGAAAACCCTACACAGCTGGCCGTCGAGGAGGCGGTGCTACGCTACAAGGAACTAGGCTGTGATGGTGTCGTGGCATTTGGTGGCGGTTCGTCGATCGATCTTGCTAAGGCCGTCGCGCTAGCGGTCACTCATGAGGGCGATCTAATAAACTATACCGCAGGATTAGGCGGCGTTCAAAAAATTGGCACGGTCGCGCCTTTAGTGGCGATACCGACGACCGCTGGGACTGGCAGTGAGGTCTCTAACGGCGCCGTTATCATTATGAAAAATGGTGAAAAACTGATTCTGGCGAGCAAGCATCTGGTGCCATTGACGTCTATTTGTGACCCTGAGCTGACACTAGGGTTACCCTCATTTCTGACTGCGGCAACTGGCATGGATGCCGTCACGCATTGCATTGAGGCGCTACTTTCACCTGTCTTTAACCCGCCGGCAGAAGCCGTTGCCTGCGATGGGATTGAACGGGCGGTAAAAAGCGGGAGTTTGCTTAGAGCATTTAAAGATGGCGGCGACATTGATGCCCGCTGGGAAATGATGATGGCGGCGACCGAAGGCGCAATGGCATTTACCAAAGGGCTTGGTGCGGTCCATTCAATGAGTCATGCCTGTGGGGCTGACCAGCGTCTGCGATTGCACCACGGCACATTGAACGCCGTGATTCTTCCAGCTGTTTTGGATTTCAATCAAAACCATGTCGGCAAAAAATTTGAACGACTCAACAAGGCGATGGGCCTCGGCAGTGGCGATGATCCGGCAGAATACATTCGCCGCCTAAATGCTGATCTTGGCCTGCCTGAAAATTTAAGTGAAATGGGCGTGCAGGCGAGCAACATTTCAAGTCTTGCAAGCCACGCGGCGAAGGATGTTTGCACGTTTACGAATCCACGTCCTTGCAGCGCTGCTGACTACGAGATGCTGTACCGCGTCGAGATAGGAAAATGAGCCACAACCCTGACAACAAAAAACGCATCTCTCAAAAAGCGGCGGAAGCCGCGATTGCAGGAGTCGATGCGTCAGATCTGGCGCGTGCGCGAGCGGCCGTAAACCAAGGTGTTGAGGCTGCAAAAAAGGAGTGGATTCCGACCCACCTGGTTGTTTGTGCGTTAGCGCTCGAACTGCAGAACCAGATTTCAGATACTGAACCCTCCGCCGAATTATCGACCTATCTGCATCGGCTAGCGGATTTTGTCAGTGCCGACGTGCCCCAAACGAGTCGACACTAGACGACTTTGTAAACGATGTCATCTTGGGGTGGTAACAAGCATGCCTGGTTAGGCCCTGTTCGATTAAGCGAAAACAACAAAAGAATTTCTATGCGACAGACAATCAGTAAAAAAATTAGCGATCTATCTGACATCTATTCACCAGACGTGGAACTCGTCAGTATCGCTCGCTCAGAGAACCAAAAAATTGAGACGCTTGCTAGGGACGCCCTTGACTCTGGTTGCCATGTTGAAGTGCGATGGCAGCAACGCGAATCCGCATGCGAGACACGATTAGGAACACTGGCGCCCGTGTTAGGCAACGACCTAATTAATGCCATCGACAACGAAATTCTACTGGCCTGCGAAACACTCGCTTTACTTCTCGGCTGCAGTCATGTCGGCATTCGCCTAGCAACGCTGCGCGCGCCGATGTGCCCGACCTTTCACGTCGATCAGGTGCCTTGTCGAATGCTGACCACCTTATGTGGTTTGGGTACACAATGGATCGCCGGTAACGATGTGGATTGGGGTTTGTTTGCCGACCGAGACGACAGAAACCCTCCAGTATCGAAGGGTGCAGCTGTCAGCATATTGCCCTGTGGACATTGGTCTTTGCTGAAAGGTGGCACATGGGATGAAAGTTTTTCTGGCGTAGTGCATCGTTCACCGCACCAAACCAAGCCCCGGCTTTTTTTGTCTATTGATCCGATATTTACAGATTCAACAAACAATAAACCGCAACATTAGAGCATCTATCGTGGCGACATTTGACCTAGACAATATTCTGAAAATTTTTAGCGGCGCTGTGCCATCGGCTGCTGCGCTCGCGCGGCTGCGGAACGACGTCATGTTTATGACGCTCGCCCGCGCGACCTCTGCCGACACCAACATTCAAAACATAGAAGTTGAACGCGTTATTACCGTGCTTAAAACGCACACCGGTAACGACTATTCTGCGGCTGACATTCGAGTGGCAGCGCAATCAGCAATCTTCGAGAGCGTTTCTCTGCAGCGCTACTTAACTGCGTCAGCCAAAAAAATAACATGGCAAGATCGCCTTGCCATTGTTCACGCTTTGGTTGATATCATTCAGTCTGATGGTCGAACGAGCGATACGGAAATAACCTATATTAATGATGTTGTGGCCGCATTGAAGTTGACGCCCGCACAACTATTAGGGCTTAACGCGGAAAGCTAGCGAGGCCTCTTATAAACGTCGATGGCGCTTGCGGTTTGAGGCACGCCGGAGGTTGGCGCCGGTTATTGTTATTTAGACGCCTATTTCAAAGGCGGCTTAAACGCTGTTTAACCACAGTAAATCGGCGCCAACCGCCGAACAAAGGCTTAACAATCAATGTTATTTGAACGATGTATAAAATACATCTGCGATAAGACCAACCACACGACGTCTGCGTTACTTAGCGGGCGATACAGCAATTGAGTCACACGATGAAAATCGTCTTTATAAGACAACCACTCGCACTCGTTTTCAGCTTTATGTTAAGCCTGTCGAGTTTAGTGGTTGCCGAACATGTCCATCTGCCTATTGCAGAGGAAGTCGACTGCGATCTTTGCAGCCACGCAGGCAACGATGCAGCATTGCATGTTGCTCAAGCATACCTGCCGCTGACAGCGTCACAAGACATTCGGGTCGTATCGGTCCGTTTTCCCATTTATTCTCGACTTATTCATAAACAACCCCGCGGCCCGCCGTTTTTTAGCGCGTAAAAATCAGTTCGCATTCTATATTTATTCTATTTGCATTCTGATGGCGGAAGAAAAGCGGTCATCCTTTTATCTTTATTCGATAACCCATCGCAGTACCCGTTGCTGCATCGCTTTCTCTAACGTTGACAGATGTTTTTATCCGTTGTAGCAGGAGAAACCATGAAGTCCTTATCATCCCTATTTTTATCCATCAGTGCCGTCTATGCAGGTGCCGTGTTCGGAGCTGAAGACCAAGAATCGAGCCACGGCATTCACACATACGAAGAAGAAATTATCGTCAGCGCGCCGTTTCAACGAAACGAGGCCAAGACGGCTTTACCCATCAATGTGTTGACACAAGAGGCACTACGACGAGAAGTTGAAGATGAGTTAGGCGCCACTCTAAAAAACCAGATAGGCATACATAACACAAGCTATGGTCCCGGTGTGGGCCAAGCAGTGATACGCGGTCAGTCTGGCACTCGCGTGCAAGTACTGCAGAACAGTGTTAGCAACGTTGATGTTGCCGCCGTGAGCCCTGACCATACCAATGGTGTTGAGCCCGCGCTCGCTTCACGTATTGAAGTGATTCGAGGGCCTGCCACTTTGTTGTACGGTAACGGCGCCGTCGGCGGCATCGTCAATGTGATTGACGAACGCATCTTAGAAGCAAGTTTAGATAAGCCCGAGTTCGCCATCGTGCAAAGCCGCAATTCGGTCAATGAGGGTGATAAAACCGTGGCGAAGTTCAACGGCTCATTAGGTTTTGTAAACCTGCACCTTGATGCTTTTACGCGAGACAACAACGATGTTGATATCAATGGCTTTGCCATCGATGAAACGGCACTCGAACGTTTAGAAGAAGCACAGGAGGGCGAGGCGCATGAAGGTGAAGCGCATGAGGATGACGAGCACGCGGGTCATGAAGAAGAAGAAATAACCAATACTAAGGGCTATATCTCGAATTCAGATGCGAAATCCGATGGCTATACAATTGGCACCTCAGTTTCTGGCGAAAAAGGCTTTATCGGTATTTCAGTTGCAAGCTTAGAGAGTAATTATGGTTTGCCTGGCGGTACGCATAGCCACCATCATGAAGAAGAGCATGGCGACGAACACGCAGATGAGCATGGCGATGAAGAAGGTGAAGAGGAAGAGGAAGGAGAAGAGTTTGTAAGGATCGACATGGCGCAAACACGCTACGACCTAAAGGGTGAATATCGCTTTGAGGAAGGGTTTTTACAGCGGGTTCAAGCAAGCCTGAACTACACCGACTACGAACACTCGGAACTTGAGATTGAAGCCGATGGCACAGCATTTGTGGGCTCGGTTTACAGCAACGAAGGCTATGAAGGTCGCTTTACGGCAACCCACAACCCGATAGGACAACTACAGGGCGTGTGGGGCTTGCAGCTATCCGATACCGAGTTTAGTGCTTTGGGTGCGGAAGCCTTCATTCCCAAGACCGAGAGTACCGGCTTTGCTTTGTTTGCCGTTGAACGTCTTGATACCGAACGGGTTAGTTGGGAGTTTGGCTACCGTTATGGCTACAATGAAACTGACCCGGGAGAAGGTTGCGACCGGGACGAAAGCACCCACAGTCTGTCTGCTAGCATGCTTTACGATCTGAATGCTAGCAGCAATATTCTGATCGCACTTTCCAGCTCAGAGCGGGCGCCAACATTAGAAGAGCGTTATTCGAATGTTCAAACAGCGAGTTGTACTTCAGCCTCTGACCCTGAAGACCTTGTCGCTCATGTCGCTACCGGTCGACTCGAAATAGGAAACGCAAATCTCGACAAAGAAAAAGCGACCAATATCGAAGTCGGCTTTCGCCAGCATAGTGGAAAACTGACGGGTGAGTTCAGCGTTTACTACAATGAAATTGACGATTACATTTTTCTTGAAGACAGCGGCGAGTTCGAAGAACAGATCATTTCATCCTACGTTGCCCAAGACGCAACTTTCTATGGTGTCGAGGGTCGGCTGGCTTATACAGCCTGGCAAAGTGCATACGGTGAGTTAGATCTGACTTTACAGGGTGATATAGTGAAGGCAAGTTTTGATCGCGGCGGTGATGTGCCGAGAATACCACCGGCGCGCATTGGCATCGGTATGGCATGGCATGCGAATGCGTTTTCCATCAAACTCAACCTGACAGAAGTGTCTGATCAGAAAGATACTGCGGCTGGAGAATTCGAAACCAAAGGTTATGCAGATTTGGCGTTATATGCTGACTATCATCTTGATCTCATCGGAGGCGAGCTGTTGTTTTATGCCAAGGGCACCAATCTGTTAGACGAAGAAATAAGAAATCACACATCCTTTTTGAAAAACTTTGCGCCCGAAGCGGGCCGCGGTGTGCGAATAGGCGTTCGGTACACATATTAGTTTGCTTTTAACAAGAAAAGGGTCATTCACATGACCCTCACATTGCGGCTTGAATTGATTCGGTTAACAATACGGATCAATTCAACCGTCATGTACCCTCCCCGCACGCTCAGAAAAACGCGGATCATGTCATGACGCGTTGTTGCTCGCCGACGCTCGGCTGATGGCTGATGGTTGCCCAGCCATCGTATCGATCAATCAGGTCTATCAATCACGTTTATAAAAGGTAGCCTTGAAAAGCAACTACCCGATATAATGATCATCGTCACTGGCGACATAGGTCTTTGCGCCCGATAAGCACAGACGCGGCTTCATTCCTTCTAGAGCCTTTGGAGACATGCATTGGACTTGTTTGACG
>JBLHWY010000074.1:0-30566 GCA_047629195.1 Candidatus Azotimanducaceae bacterium | reverse complement strand
TCTGGGCTAGCCATAGCGTTCATCACAGCTCAGAAGACTACAATCTGTCGGTCGGCTTCCGACTAAGTCCAGTTGAGGGCTTCTTTGAGTGGGCGTTTCTAGTGCCGATGATCTTGGTCGGCTTCAATCCCTTTCAAGCCATTGTTACTTTGGTGCTCGTTGCTCAATACCAGCACTGGGTGCACACGGAACACATTGGCAAGCTCGGTTGGTTGGATGAAGTCGTTAACACGCCATCGGTTCACCGCGTTCATCACGGTGTAAATAGTCAGTATCTAGATACCAACTACGGTGGGATACTCATGATTTGGGACAAAATTTTTGGTACTTTTGCGCGCGAGGAAGAAAAAGTTGTTTACGGCCTAACCCGCAACATCAATACCGATAATCCTATCAAAGTTATCTTCATAGAGTTTGGTCGCATCTGGAATGATCTGAAGCAATGTCGAAGCAGCAGGGATGGGTTTAAAATCGTATTTGGTGCTCTATCTTGGCGACCCGAGTATTTATCCAAGAGTGATAAGTAGTATTGCGTCCATGATGTGATACAGGTTTGCGATGGGTCCAGGCTGTGTGAAAAGTCGCCCCTTGCTTTCCTGATCGTGCGCACAGCGCTCTCGTTTATGTTTTGTCGGAACAACCTGACAACGACTGCATCGGAATATGGTTCTAAGGACACCTAAAAAGAGATGCCTTCTCGATTCTGACTTTTCACACAGTTTCGACCCATTGCGGTCTATCAGCGGAGGCGTTCTACTAAGATTCCCATAACTGGAAAGTAGTACATGAAACCTGAGAAACTCAATGGGATGAGTACAGTCCTGCCTGGGCGGTTCAGTGACCCGAAAATGACGTTGGCCACCGACCCTCGTACTGACCCTCGGATCGTGGAGGCGTTAATAGCTTATGGGTCAGGGGGACATGTCGGCCATGCCCTTGGTCGGGACGTTGCCCGTCTGGATGTTCGAGTGGCTCATGGCGGCAATCGAACCTATGAAGGAAAAGAACTGGCCCGCGGACCTTCCCGAGATCTAGCTCCATATCTCGCAGCCGGAGGGGCTTAACCAGTCCTCCGCGCCGGTCCCTTGCGCAATTCACATGCAAGGGCGAGCCCGGGGGGGCAACCTCTGCATTTCCTCGGCGATGAAGGCGGCGTCTACGCATCGTGTCCCCTCATCTCCAATTGCTACGATGAGACCGCCCCGGACTACGGGAAGCGCTTCCCGTCCATAGTCGAGAACGAAGGCTACGTCCTGTCCTTCCTCCACCTCACGGGTCGCTTGTGCACCGAAGTCGACTCGCCCGGGGCGCGAGACGGGCTTGCGTGGCCGATCCACGCGACGGACGACCAACTGCGGCTACTGCCCAATAGCATCATCTCGCTCAACGAGCTGAACACCCTCAGGGACGAGGGGATCGAGCTCTCGATAGAGTTCATTGACAAAAGATCTCGCCACAGTAGAAAGTGAATTCTCTGCATCTTCTACAATAAACGGCACTTCCCTGCGCAAGGAAGAAAGTCTGACTGGGATGACCACACCATACTCTGAGAGTAACCCGTGCATTTGATTGGCCAATGCCGTACGCGACTTAATCAAGCGATCTCTAATACGGTGTAGGCTTTGCAGATCTTGTTGGTCAACAGTTTTGACCGGGACAAAAACAATCTTAGGCCGAAACGACGCTTCAGCAATGGCGAGGGCATCGTTTGAATCATTTTTGTTACCGACAACAAAAGGCTTTACCTGATGCGGCGGGATAAGTTTGACCTCTCGGCCTAGCGCTTGAAATACCCGGCCCCAATAATTTGAGCTGTAACACGCTTCCATGACAATACGATGAGGTTCGAGTTTAGCCACAACTTTGAGCAAGTTGGCACGAGTGACTTTTTTGTTGAGGGTAGGCACGCGATGTTCGTTGAGAACACAGACTTGAAAGACATTTTTTGCTAGATCAATACTGATTACGTTATTGTTCATCTTGGGCACTCCAGTGCTTGATTGTTGAAACTCAAGCTTGGCACATTGCGATGCCGTTACCTGGAGTGTCCATCTCATCACCCACCATAGGGTTGATCACTCACAAAAGCCCGGGACATTTCCGATTTATGAACCTCAAGGAATATTGCACTCTGTGCAAATGACCTATCCCCGCGCCGAGGATAGTAAATATAGACCACATTTACCCCGAATTTCAAAGTATCCTAATTGGGACTTTTTTGCATCTGAATGTTTGAATGACAAAATTTCAGTAGAGGATGGTCAATGTCTGAATAGCCATTGATCTGGCGGCTTACAGACTGCTGGGTTGATCACTTAGGCGATTTAAAGGTCAGGCAGAGGTGATTTGGCTGTTTATCCAGACATGTTTTAGGATTGAATGGCAGTTGCAGGACTAAGCGGTGGTGGTTGAGCTTCAATGTGATCTAGGGTTTTCTGGATTATGTCTGGATTAGTGATCCGAAGGCGGCCCCGTCCGATGACTCGCATAGTTCCGCCGCACCGAGGGCAGAGGGTAATATCCAGCCGATCGCGGCCCGTTCAAAGACTCTCTTAAGTCGTTGAGCTCAGGTTAGTGGAGCAACAAGTTCGTTCCGACTCACGGCTTCGTTTCTTCTACTTATACTTACGGTCCTTTGGACATGATTGGCTTAGTGTCGTCATTTCTTGGTGAGTGTCATTGATTTAGATAGGCTAGATCGTATTGCGAATGCCCACCAATAATGCCGCGAAGCGCCCGAATTGAAAGCTCGAACCCGGCTAATGAGCCTGATCGTTTTTATCCCCCCCACCTCCAAAGAAGATCATGCTCAGTGCATAAGCCTTGAGTTTATTGCATCGCTTCGGTTGTCAGATCGCTGCAAAACCTGCTTGCGGTTATCTTGAGACGTTCTGTGTATGTAGGAGTCCATGCAAACTGGTATTTCCTTGCCCGCTAGATATCGTCACCTACTTTTGTCATTCGGAAGATTTGCAATGGCTCGTCATCATTAAGATCGGGATCATGACTGTGAATTAGTTCGCCCAATTCGTGCTTTAATGATTCAAATTCACTGGACTGCAAATGCTCCGGCAGCCTAGGTCTGGGTAGTGGTACATCAATCAACGCCTGAATTTCGCCAGGGTTAGGTTTTAACACCAGAATTCGATCCGCCAGATAGATGGCTTCGTCCAGATCATGCGTAATGAAAACGACGGTGACATCAATGTTTTGCCAAATTTCGATCAAGTGTTGTTGCATCCGAACCCTGGTCTGGGCATCCAAAGCGCCAAATGGTTCATCCATCAAGAGAACCTTCGGGCGCGTCGCCAGCGAGCGAGCGATGGCGACGCGTTGTTGCATACCGCCTGAAAGTTGGTGAGGATAATGGTCAGCGAACTTTGTCAGGCCAATGACATCAATCCATTCTCGCGCTTCGCCTTCAGCGTGCCCTTTGCTAGCACCCTGGGCGGTCAGGCCGAACATGACATTTTCTTTAACCGTCAACCATGGAAAGAGGGTGTATTTTTGAAAGACCATACCTCTGTCAGGTCCGGGGCCGATAATAGGCTCGCCGCTGATCTTCGCCTCGCCACCCGTAATCGTTTCCAGGCCTGCCAGTATTCGTGCGAGTGTAGATTTACCGCATCCAGATGGGCCGATGACCGTAAGAAATTCCCGCCGATGCACCTCAAGTGAGACGTTATTCAATACGGTCAAGTCTGGCCCAAACTGTTTACTCAACCCATTTAGTTCCAGAATCAGTGGTCGGCTTTTCAGTCGAACCATACGTTCATCAAAATCTTGCTTTGCTTTCATGTCGCTGCCCCCTGATGCCATCGAAACAGCCGTTTGCCGAAATAGGAAAGGATCAAATCTGTCACTAGACCAATGAGGCCAATCATCATGATCGCTGCAAAAACGTTGTCAAAATTTTTATAACGGGCTTGTTGGGTAATGAACCAGGTGATGCCTGAACTTTTGCCGATCAGTTCGGCAACGATAAGGTACGTCCAGGCCCAACCCAACAAAATTCGGCAGTCGCGAAACAGGTTGGGTAGTACGCCAGGCACAATCACTCGTGTGAGTACAGTGGTATGACTCGCACCTAACGTTCTGGCTGCTTCTATTAATGCGGGGTTAATTAGCCGCGTCGTATTGGCAACAATTAACACCTGCTGAAAAAATGTACCGATAAATATAATCGCGATCTTCGGTGCGTCGTGAATACCAAGAATTGCCACCGCAAGCGCGCCAAAAGCCGGTGCAGGGAAGTATCTAAAGAATTCGATAAACGGCTCAAACAGTTTAGACATGTTCATATAGGCACCGCATAGGATACCAAGTGGTAGACCAAAAATGGATGAAATGGTAAAACCCAAAAATATGATCGTGACGCTATGCCAAAGACTCTCGTGCAGCCATTGCTCACTGCGCCTTTTTGGCTCGGTGGTAAACGAGGTATACATAGCGCGCAACACTGCATGAGGTGCTGGCAGGTAAACCGGATTGACTCGGTAGCCCTGCGGTATTGCAAGACCGGATTGTTGTGCTGTTTCTACTTCGGTATCAAATTGATAGCGTTTGATCTGCATGCCTTCACGAAAATAGTTGATGTCACCTGGCTGGGTGATCATGACATTCGGGTGCCAGAGGAACGGAAGGTAACTGACGGCTGACCAAATGAGCAGCGGCAACAGAAATGATCCTACGACAAGAAGCCGACCTGATTGTATAACGTTCATTCCGAGACTATCGCGTCGGGATCGTTAGACTTGGATCAATGTACCGTTCTATGGGTTGCGGTTCTTTATACGCCTGGTATTTGACGTTGAATGCATCAGAGATACGTGTCGAGCCATAAAGAGAATCAAACCCTGGTTTATCAATAAAGTATTTTGATGCCTCTTCGCGGTTGAGTATTCGCGTTCCGGCAAGAAAGGGCTCATATTCTTCCGCAGATAAACCCACTCTTGCGGCCATTATTTCTATTGCTTCGGCCCGTGTATCTGGATTATTCATGTATTCAACAATGCGGTACCAGATATCAACAACTTTGCGCCATTCAGGTTGGTTTTGAGCCAGGCTGTAAGGTGAGACAACCAAAAGATCGTAAATCAGTCCGGGTTCGTCTGCAGAAGTGTATATCGCTGTTGCGCCGGGTAGAGATTGAAGTGCGAGTGATGAACTGGGTTGCCAGGCGACGATGGCATCGACATCCCGTGAAGCGAGTACTTGCGGTGTTTCGTTCGTTGGCACATTGATGAGTTCAACATCTGCTTCGCTTAGGCCTACACCTTCAAGCGCATTCAAGAGGAGCAGGTGGCTGACAAAACCAATTTCAACGCCAATTTTTTTACCTTTGAGGTCTGCGACGGATTGAATGCCAGGTGCAGCAACGATCATATCGTTGCCATTACTATAGTCATGCAGCAAAACCATGACGCCTTTTGCACCGGATGATCCAGTGACGAGTGTGTCACCGTTGGTCATTCCAACCGCATCGAGTTGTCCCGCAGCAAAGGCATCCATTGATGCAACGTAGTCGAACCACTCGAACTCAACCTCTAGGCCTGCTTCTTCAAACCAGCCGTTCTCGATAGCGATTTCCCAACTTACCCATCCGGGCCAATCGCTGTAACCAATACGAAGCGGTTCTGCCTTCGTTTGACATGTCACGAGCAGGGTAATGAGGGCAATCAAAAATTTCATGGACATACTACTTCCTTTCATTTTAATGGTTATCGCAGCCTGACCTGGCGAAACCGTTCTGGTGTGTAGGTTGGCCAACCGTAATCTCTCGCACCACGACCGACGCCGTTCATGACAATAAAGTCGTTGTGAATACGAATGTCTTCTTTGCCATTAATGAGATGCACGATGTCATAACTTTCGGTAAGTAGAGCGACGGACATCTGAAGCGAATGTTCACGCGGGCGATAGTTGCTTCGAAGCCGATAGTCCATGCCTGGGTAGTCACTCATTTCGATACGGCCGCCCATAATCCACTTCACTGCTTGCTCGTTTGAAAAGGTAACAAGGCGTTTAAGGCTGTCTTTATAAGCATCAAAGTCTCGAATCACGAGACGTCCCGCATAAAAAGTTGTGCCTGTAAACATGAGATCAGCCCACGGATCGTAGACGGATATAGCGTGTGCGTTAATGCCTGGTGTTTTTATGAGTGTTAAGTTGCGCCCACCCATATCTAGCGTGCTGCGATCTTGATCGTTCATGAGTGTCGATCTACCTTTATCGGTAGGACTCAATATCTTAGTATTTCTGCGATTGTCAAATTGACTCAGTCCTTCAATTTGGGATTGTTCAGCGCCCAGTGGTAAAACGATGAGTTGTAGCTCTGTTATTTCGTTAGCCACTTGCCACCTTTCAATCAGGGCATCGACTGTATCGCGAATGGGAAAGTAGTCCGGATTCGAGGTAGCGCCAGCATCGATCAACACCACCTGACGCTCACCAAACAACAAATACATGAAGGGTGCTTCCCAGTGGGTCGCGGGGTTCTGGCGCAATATGTAGGTATGCTCGTTGTAGCGATGCACCTGAATTCTAACGTCTGTGTTTGCTTTTGCCGAAACGCTGCCGTGGATCCATGCGAAGCGCATGTTGCCGGGCGCCGTCTGCGTACTGGTGAAATCCGGCTTAGCTAATGCCGAATCAGCCATTAGCAAAGCTGTCATCAGGAATAGTATTCTCATCATTATGTTTTGCCTCATGGGTCTGTCGTGTACGCCCAGGGAATTTCGTTGTAGATCAGAAAGTCGTCGTATTGATAGATTCCTGGGCCATCAACATCATCAATCGCACCCATTGCAATATCTAACATTTCAAGGGTCATCTGCATCGGCGGTTCTTCGGGTTGCCAAGTGCTGCCGATCTGGTAATCCAATCCCGGTGTGCTGGTCATCTCAATGTGGTTGTTGATCAGGTGAGTGACAGGATACTCATCGGCTAACCTGCGCAATCGTTTGATACTCGAGGCCCAAGCGTCCCAGTCCTCAAGATATAATCGGCCGCGATACAACATGTCGCCGGTGTAAAGAAGGTCTGTCCAAGTGTCATACAATGCAAGTTCTGAGCTCTGGTGGCCTGGTGTACCTGTGATGAGAAAAGTTCTACCACCCAAGTCGTATTCGATGCGCTGTTCTGGATAATTTGTAAAACCCCAATAGTCCATGACTTCTTCATGTGTAAGGCCCACCAATATTGTGTCCGGGCGATCAACAAATTGATTCCATGCAGCGTAGTGGTCACCATGGAGATGGCTGTTCGCAACAATGAGTGTGGTCTTTTGGCCCTGTTTCGCTTCCCAATCGCTAATAATATCGTCAACGACCTCGCGTAAAGGGAAGAGGGCGGCAGACGCCGTGGACCCTTGATCAATTAGCAGCGCTTTTTCGTTGCCAAATAACAGGTACATAAAGGCGCCCTCATAGTTGATCGCTTTGTTTTCTCTCAAGATATAGGTGTGTTCGTTGTAGGCATGAACCTGAATAGCGGGATCTTGATTATCCATTGCAGATTCGGAACCATGTATCCATGATGCAGGGAATGATCCGATTGCAGCGTCCTCAGCAGGAAACTCGAGTTGAGTCGTTAGTTTTGATGTAGCGTAATCGACCATAAAGAGGCTCGCCGCAACGATAGCAGTGCCTAAAAATGATCTCGATTTGTTCGGCTTTTTAGATTCAGCGATGTTGCTCATTAAAATGTCACCCTTTTCAGAAACCAGTAGGCCCCGGTACCAGCAATCGCAATAGTTGCGGGTTGAGCCACGTTTGATTGGTACCAGGACTGTCGACGAAAACAGCCGACGATAAAAAAAGCACCAGCGATGACGGTCAACTGACCTAGCTCAACGCCAAGATTGAAGAGCCCCAATGACAACAAAAATTGGTCCTGTGGCAGACCGATGTTTGATAATACAGAGGCAAAACCAAGGCCGTGAATGAGGCCGAACATACAGACAACAACCAATCGCCATTTGGCGAGACGGGTTGCAAAGAGATTGTCCAGCGCGATGTAAACAATCGATAGTGCAATGAGTGGTTCGACTATGTTCATAGGCAAGCTGATCAGGCCGACCATTGACATCCCCAGCGTGACTGAATGGGCTAGCGTGAAACCTGTGACCTGCAGAAGCAGTGTTCGCCAGCCACCTGCGAGAAAGAATAGGCCCAGAATAAATAGCATGTGGTCCATTCCGTTGGGGATGATGTGTTGAAAGCCGACAGCAATCCAAGCGATTTCGGGCGCGAGCAGGGACCAGCCTTGGACTACGTTAGCAATTGAATCCGACGCGGCGGCCTCGGCATTGACGGACCAGAGAATTTCGCTTGATAGCCTATCTACATTGGTCAACAAACGTGACTGTGGCAGCGAATGTCCCGCCGCCACTACTTTAATCAGAAATGGCCATGGCACTTCGAGCTGATCGGCTAATCTGATTTTTAATTGTTTCCCGCCGCTTAAGTCTAAGTGGAATTGGAGCGTTGCCATCTGAGGTGTCAGAGGATTTTTGATCGCGTCGAATGAAGTGGCGGATATCTCATGCCCGGTAAGTGCTAAGGGCTGTTGTTTCCCATCAACCAGAAAAATGAGTTCCTTATCGAGTTGTTCCAATGTGGGCTGCAAGTTAACCAATTGCGAGGATCTAGGTGACTGTGTAGCTGCCCAATAATCTTCCGCAGTCATCAGAGATTGTCCGAGATCGATACGCAAGGTGATGGTTGCTTGTTGTTGGGCGTCAATCGAAATTTCGGCGTGGGTCATGTTGAGCATGTGAGCATGCCCGGGGATCGCTTGCAGTAACAAGCAAGTCATCATCAACTTGATGAATTTGAATCTACGATTTAGGATATTGGTCACTTATAGCTATCGTTTTTGATATCGAAAGTGAAAATGCAATTAATATGCCAAGCCTCGAATGCAGACGTTCTAATGAAACCTATGAAAATTTTTGTTCCATAAAAGTGCGGCATCGTCGTTCACGCACACTCTTATAGCGTGTTTGTTTATTTAACTGGATGTTTTTAAAAAATTGATCACGCAAGTTAAATTTCCAACGCCATTTTTTAACTGGATAAATATCGTTGGCGCACCAAGCTGGTCAGACGCACCGTTTTGGGAAAAAACAAAATCAAATTTTGCTCTCTGATGAAAGGCTCTGTACATTTTTATAGCGTTTGGCGCAGTATTCTCGCTAAGGCTGATGCGAAAATGTTTTCTTGGTCTGTTATTCCACTGTCTGACTGCGCTCCTGACTTCGGCTTGTGTGACCTTTTTGAAGTCAGTGCTCTTCGAAAAGTATTGACGTAACAATCCGTTCGTATTTTCATTCAAGCCACGTTTCCAAGAACGACAAGGGTGAGCACAGTAAACTTCAGCCCCCAGCGCTTTGCTAATCTGTTCATGGTAAGCGAACTCTTTGCCGTTGTCAGTGGTAATTGTATGAACCAGATCCTTGTACGGTTTAGGAAACTTAATCGTTGCCTGAGTGACAGTTGCTGCACTTTTTGTTAATCACTTGTGACCACAAAGTGAACTTCGTCTTTCGCTTCACATGACTGATCGACGGCTATTGATCTTTCTCTATCCAACCTGATATCTGCTCTGGGCTCCAATCTAGTTCAAGCTTTGAATCAATGAGTTTCACTAACTTAGGTACCATACTAACTTAGGTGCCATGCAGGTCGGACTTTTGGACGCCAAACGTCTATGTTTGCATATATCTTGTGCTCGTTTAGGTCGCTAGCCTCGCTGGCCAAATTTGCGGGCAAACTCATGACTCGCCGTAGATTGAATAACATCAATGGAATGAAATTATTCCAAAGAGGCAATGTAGCTTCGCCAGCCACCATAAGACGAGACGTCTTCAGCGTTCTCTATCCCGCAGGGTTCGCAGATGAAACCCGTGACCCATTCGCCCGATGCCAACTCCAGCTGACCCAAACCTAACGGTTGAGGGATCCCCGCGAGAAAGCTGCCTACATGTGCTGAGGGTACATCATACACTTCAACTTCGATCGCAACGCCGTCCGCTGTCCTTGTCAGACCTGGTCGTTTAGGTGGTCCACCCGGTAAGGCAAACAATCGATAACAGCTAGATGTGTGTGTTTTTTCTCTCAGGCGTGCCTCGCGTTCCTCGAGTTGCCAATTTAACGGCATGCCACTGAGGTGTGCACCGCAGACGGCGATAGGAATAGTAGTCGTCATGTCGGGAATAATGAGTGGTTCTTGCATAGTCGTTTCCTGCGCTCCAATAAGACGGGGAGATTCCGCCAGCCAAGCACGCCCCAATGTAAATAACTGCCTGTCACATAACGCGTCGGCAATGAATGTAACGCCAAAGGGTAACCCTGCCGGTGTGAAACCCGCTGGCAGAGCGAGTGCTGACATGTCCAGCAGGTTAACGAAATTGGTATAGGTTCCGTTATCTGAATTGCGTAGGACCGGTTCGTCTTTAACTTCAGCCAACGAAAAATGGGTCCCAACGGTTGGCAACAAAAGCACATCGATTGATTTGAATAGTTGTTCCGCCTGGCGCTTATAAGCGGCGAGTCGATAAGCACCTTCAAAGTATTCAACTGCCGACACACGGTTACCGTGTCCTACGACCGCCAAAAACTCTTCACGTAAAGATTCAGGCTGCTGTTCGATGAGATCTTTTGCCGCATGATACCGTTCCGCGACCCATGCGCCCTCGTAGAGCAGTTTGGCTGCATCCATGAGCGGTGATATATCGACCTTTATTGTTTCATATTCTTCGGATATTCGATGCATCGCCTTCGTGAATAGAGCCTCGTAGTGCTCGTCGCCAAAAAAATTGAGTTGATCATGATGCGGCAGACCAATTACTTTAGCTGTTGATGTGACTTGTGTCCGATCCGTTCTGGCATAAGCATCTAATGGATTGAAAACATCGACTACAGAAGCTATCGCTGCGGTATCTGCGCAATGCAATCCGAATATCGTGACGCAGTCGATGGTTTTACAAGCAGGTACAACACCCGAAGTGCTCAGTAAGCCACGACTTGGTTTGTAACCGACTAGATTGTTGAGAGCTGCGGGAACACGACCTGAACCGGCGGTGTCAGTGCCCAGAGAAAAACTGACCTGTCCAAGCGCAACAGCAACAGCACTGCCAGAACTGGAACCGCCACTAATCATCGTCGGGTCGAAGGCATTTTTAACGGCACCATGCGGTGAGCGCGTGCCGACGAGCCCGGTTGCGAGTTGATCCATATTGGTTTTGCCGATGGGGATTGCACCAGCATCGATTAAGCGCTGAACCAGAAATGCTGATTCTGCGGGAGTATAGCTAAAAGCTGGACAGGCAGCGGTTGTCGGTATTCCTGCGAGATCGATATTGTCTTTAATGGCAAAAGGCACACCGTAGAGTGGTAGAGAGTTCACTGGTTGTGATAACAGACGATTAAGATAAGGCGTAAGTTCCTCGTCGCTTAAGGTGCGGATCCATATCGGGTTATCTGTCGCCAGCTTAATCCGATGCCTCACTTCGGATAAAACATCTTCGACGGTGGCGCCATTGCGATAGACGTCGCGTAAGTTCTCCAGTGTCAATAATTGGTTTGATAAATCCATTAGAACGTCTCCTTCATGACACTTCAGAAAATAGTGCCAGGGATTGTCCCACGGTCACTTGTTGGCCAGGTTCAACAAAAAACTCAATCAAGCGACCAGTACGCGCCGACTTTACTTCCAATTCCATTTTCATTGATTCGAGAACCATCAGTGTTTGCATGTCTGTCAGAGTATCGCCAGGTTTGGCTCGGTATTGCCACACGTTGCCAGCAAGGTGGCTTTCGACGACGAAACAACCTTCCGGGATGTTTCTCTCGGCTTGACCTTCGATCTCGAGAATCTCTTGATCATCGAAGTGGAGTTGCCCGCTACGTCTCCAATCTTGCATTTCTTCTGAGAAAGCTTGTTGTCTTTGTCTTGTAAACGCGTCGATCTCACTTTCGTGTGCCTGAAGCAACGCGCGGTGATCGGACAGCTTGAATGTCGTCTTTTCAATTCGAGGTTCAAATCGGCCGTGAATAAAGTCTTGTCTCAGTTGAAGCAGCTCGTCGTTGTTTACTGGGTAAAAACGAATCTGATCGAAAAAGCGTAATAACCAGGGTTTTTCGAACACAGAGGTCTGACGATAGCGATTCCACATTTGTATTGTTCGACCAACAAACTGGTAGCCGCCAGGACCTTCCATGCCGTAGACACAAAGATAAGCACCGCCAATACCGACAGAGTTTTCAGCGGTCCAGGTTCGTGCTGGATTATATTTTGTGGTGACCAGCCGATGTGCCGGATTGATTGGTGTAGCGACCGGGGCACCGAGATAAACATCTCCAAGACCCATGACCAGATAAGTGGCATCAAATACGATTTTTTCCACAGCGGCAACATCTCGAAGACCATTTATCCGCCGTATAAAATCAAGGTTACTTGGGCACCATGGTGCACCAGGACGTACCGTGCGTTCATATTTGTCTATGGCTTCCTGGCAGGCCGGATCGTCCCAAGAAAGTGGCAGGTATACGATCCGAGAAGGCACTTCCATTGTTGCTTCGCCATCGATAGCCGTTGCAATCTTGATCAACGTTTCGATCAATTCATCGCGGCTGAATGATTCAGGGGTGTAGTGGACCTGTAGTGAACGAATGCCGGGGGTCAACTCTAGTACGCCAGGCAACGCTTCATCCGCCAGAGCGCGATGAATCCCATGAATTTTGAAACGTAGTTCGATATCGAGTGTCTGCTCACCGGCTTCCATCAATAGAAAGTTATCGCCACTGGGTCTGAACGTGATATTCGTGCCGCCAGGCAAAACGAACTGGCGAATAACTGCGTCTGTCGGTGCAGCGACCTGAAGTGAGGGTCGGTAATGGTTCGAAACTTTTTTGAGGTTTTTCAGGCTCGAAAGCGATCGTTGTACCTCTTGATAGCGCAGTAGTGCGGTTTCATTACTGACCGAGACAAACCTGATCGTATCTCCAGGTTGTAGTTGACCCAGCTTCCACAGATCGCTTCTGACGATTGTTGCTGGGCAGACGAAACCGCCAAGTGATGGTCCATCCGGACCTAACAAAACAGGCATGTCGCCGGTAAAATCCACTGCGCCAACGGCATAGGCATTGTCGTGAATATTTGACGGGTGCAATCCAGCTTCGCCGCCATCGTTTCTCGCCCAGTCAGGTTTGGGTCCAATCAAGCGAATGCCTGTGCGGCTGGAGTTAAAATGCACTTCGTAGTTGGTACCAAAAAAAACGTCGATATCGCTCGGCGTAAAAAAGTCCGGTGCGCCATGGGGGCCATAAATCACATGAAGTTCCCAGTGTCGATCGATTGAGTCCGAGAATGGAATGGCCGTATCCGGTAAAGACACGATAGGGGGTAGAGTGGCAGTTTCAGATAATGGTAGCGTGTCACCGACTCTCAGGACACGACCACCGTGTCCGCCGAACTGACCGAGTGTAAAAGTGGATCGAGATCCTAGATAAGCCGGCATTTGGAATCCACCTGCCACAAGTAGATATCCTCTAATACCCCCAGATTCAATGCGCCCCATATCCAGCACCGAACCGGCCTCAACGTGAATCACCTGCCATTGCTTGACCGCTTCTCCGTTTAACATGGCGGCCATTGGCGCGCCCGCAAGTACGATGGCCGTTTCGCGATGAAACAACAATGTAGGTCCTTCGATCGTAATTTCCAACCCAGCGGCGGTACTGCAATTGCTTAACAATTGGTTGCCAATTTGGAAGCTCAGATCATCAAATGGTCCGCTAGGAGGCACGCCTACGTCCCAGTATCCTACTCGGCCGGGATAATCTTGAACTGTGCTGAACGTACCTGGTTGCTTTACTGTGATGCCGATTGGCTTGTAATCAAACCTCGTCAATATGGCAGTTGTGAGTGCGGCCGTTTTGAAGCTGTCTTGATCGAGAAATTCCGCGAGGTAATCCAGGTTGGTGGCGGTGCCATAAAGTTCGCTAGATTTTAGTGCAGACTTTAAGCCGTCAATGGCGGCCATGCGATCTTCTCCGTGGAAGATGACCTTGGCGATCATCGGATCGTAGGTTGCGGAAACTTCTGTACCAGCTTGCACCCAGGTATCTATTCGCAATTGGTCGGTGATTGGGGGAAATGATACATGGGTGAGTAATCCGGGGGATGGTTGAAAGTTTGCCGTTGGATCTTCCGCATAGACCCGGGCCTGGATCGCGTGACCACAGGGTTGATGTTGCTTGGCTAACTCGGGTAATGCAGGCAAAGTGCCTTCTGCAAGTCGAATCATGCAGTCAACCAGATCAATGCCATAAACCATTTCTGTGACACCATGTTCTACCTGCAAACGGGTGTTCACTTCCAGAAAGTAGGCTTCTTCCCGATCTTCATCAAAGATGTATTCAACCGTACCTACACTGCGATAGTTGACTGCGGAGAGAAGTGACTCTGCCGATCGACATAATTTGTCTAGTAATTCGGTTGGTATATTAGGTGCTGGACATTCTTCGATGACTTTTTGCTGTCTTCGTTGTACTGAACAATCCCTTGTGCCTAGCGCGAGCACCTGGCCCTGACCGTCTCCTATGACCTGAACTTCTACGTGTCTGGCGACCTCGACGTAACGTTCGATAAAAACGCCGGCGTTTCCAAAGTTGTTAGCGGCAAGTTGCTGAACAGCGTCAAAGGCGTTATCGAGTTCTGGTTCGTCGCGACAGATACGCATCCCAATACCGCCGCCTCCGGCTGTGCTTTTCAACATCAAGGGATAACCTATTTGTGTAGCAAACACTCTTGCCGCCGCAAGATCTTCTAGTAACTCACTGCCCGGCAACATCGGTACGTTATTTTTTTTTGCAAGTGCCCTAGCGCTGTGCTTCAAACCGAAAACATTGATTTGTTCCGCGGTGGGTCCTAAAAAAGCAATACCGCGCTCTGCGCAGCGTTGTTCAAAGCCAGCATTCTCTGAAAGAAAACCGTAACCCGGATGAATGGCTTTTGCGCCAGTTTGATCGGCAATTTTCAGAATTTTATCTTGATTAAGATAGGTCTCAGAGACTAGGCCACTACCCAAAGAGTAAGCTTCATCAGCTAGATCAATATGCCGAGAATCCCCGTCATCTGCCGCATATATTGCAATGCTTTGCTTGCCTGCGGCGGCGATGGATCTCACAATACGGCAGGCGATCGCGCCGCGGTTGGCAATCAGAATTTTGTCGATCTTATCATGCTCAAAAACCGCGCTCATGATTCATTCCAAATCAACACTTCGACTGGGGTCGGGTTGTAAGCATTGCATGGGTTGTTGAGCTGAGGGCAATTCGAGATCATAACAATGGTATCCATTTGAGCGACTAATTCGACGTATTTACCGGCTTCGCTGATGCCATCTTCGAAAGTCAAACCTCCTGCGGCGGTAACAGGAACGTTCATAAAGAAATTAATATTGTGTGTAATGTCCCGCTTACTCATGTCAAAGACATCTTGCTCAGCGATCGCGAGTAACCAGCTATCACGGCAACTGTGCATGCATTTTTTATCTAGCGAATAGCGGACCGTGTTGCTTTCTGCAGCACATGCACCGCCAAGGGTATCGTGGCGACCACAAGTGTCTGCGGTGATCTCCATCAAGACGTTGCCTTCCGAGCTCAACAGTTTTGTGCCAGTTGTCAGGTAGACATTGCCTTGTTCCCGGATAGTATCGGTGGCGCTATATCGCTCTGCAGGGTCGGCGGCGCTATAAAAGATCGTATCTACTGCCTGATTGCCTTCAAGGTCGAGTATCCGAAGTGTCTGGCCGGCGTTTATGACATGCATCCAATAGGCGCCTGCACCAATGATGTTTGAATAGCTCGCATGCTCAGCGAGTTTCTGGCTCTCTTTGATCACGATTGGCCTCCTATCGTCTGGTGGTACAAACGCGTATTCTCAAATGCCCGCTCAGTCTCTGGCCTAGCGAGTCGACATTCGTCATTTAGTTCGGCTGCCGCTAGATCACGTATCTCGTAGCGAATCGGCTTGCGTGGATAAGTAGCCGACGGGTTCAGCGGGTGTGGGCAGGTATGCAGGATGACAATGGCATCCATCTCAAATCGGAGCGTGATGGCATCGCCCGCAAGTGATTGTTTGGGGCCCCATATCAGATTCCCAGCGTCATCAACTTCTATTCGGGTGAACAGGTTCAGGTTGGCGGCAAGATCACGTTTACCCAATCCGTACTTGCCAAGTTCAATTAAAAAACTATCCCGGCCGTTGCGTAAAAATTCATTTCGAGATTCTTGGTATCTGCTCTCTCCCCACTTCTTTGCAACGATGTGACGGTTGCAGGTGCCGGTAGCGGTGTCGTGCCACCCAAAAGTGTCTTCGACGATTGAACAGATTGCTCGACCCATATCAGAGAAGAGCGTATTCCCCTGGCTCAATTTGAAGGTGTGTTGACCCTTTAAGGTGTCGGGCATGTTGTATTTTTCAAGGGGGTTTTCCGGATTGAGCATTAGTAAGGCGATATTCGCGCCGCCTTCTAAGTCAATCAGACGAAGGGCATTGCCCGCACGCATGCGCATTGACCAATGCGCACCGCCTGGAAAGGTTTCACTATAGATCAGGTTCTCATCTGTTAAGAGCATAGGCTCGGATTTCTCCTCTTCACTGCAAATTATTTAATTTATTTTAAAAGCGCTCGCTGTTAGCGTGCACACATATGTCTCTCGTTAGCCTGCGTGTGCGAACGAGCGAGCCGAATTGGTGCGAAAATTTCACCGACGCACAGCGACACAGCGTTGTTAGATGGGTCGCTACAGTTAATTTTTTTCACGCACTACTTGTGCCTACTAGTTCATACCAGTGCATTGTTCTGGTTCGGGCGATCATTGGGCCTGCTTTTCTACTTCACCTATTAGCGTTAACAATATGTTTAGCAAGATTGATGCCCGTCGACCGTCTCAGCAGAAATTTTTCTGTATTGCTTTTTCGTTTAGCGTACGACGCTCAGTGGAAGACTGTGTGCGTTGTTGTTTAACGGGATGATGCAGATTCGCGGAGTAGCCATTCGGGTCGTGATTTTTTCAGGGTTGGTTGCCAACAGTTGGCGGGTGAGGCGTTGCTGAAAATAGTTCGCCACGAACCATGACCGCAATGAGAAAACACTTTGGCTTTGTTTCTGATGATCAATATGCAGTATTTTTCTGTTTGAATCTCAAGCCCTATGAGCTTGCCGCGCCGAATCAGAGTATAAACGGCGGTATTTTGGCTTTGTTCAAATCGCCACCTTTCTTCGAAAATTGACCTTTTGCTGCCTTCTATCAATGAACCGGTCTCAAGGCAACCGAACGATTTCAGTGCTATCTGGCCGATGTCCTGATCCGTGAGGTTGCCAGAAATATTGATTATGTGTTGAAAAAACAAAGTAGGCCGATGCCACCAAGTAACGCCGCCAAAGCCGCTATAGATTTCCCCTGAATCTCGGTTCACACGAACATCAGCAAACCAGCAATCCGCCTGTAACCACAGCACGATCGAATCTTCATACGACGCCTGTGCATTGAGTTTGAAATGGGTTCGGTGAATCGCCTGGTTTGACAACGGGGTATAGGATCTACCTGTTTTTGGCGAGCGCTGAGAAACAATGCAAGCGCGATTTGAACGGATCAAGCCTGCGGCTCACTTTTGGCGTTAGTGGGGTTTACCTGTGCTTCCCGCTCTTCCAAAGAGAAGCGTTTAAAGGGATTTTCCTCTGGTGGGACAAAGTCGAGAGTGAACTTACCGGCGTCATATTTCCTTTTTAGATAGGGGAAAGTTTGAATTGTTCGCCCCCAAAGGTGTTCACCAGCAATAAATGGGGGATATCTCCTGCGGCTATCTTCTGTGCTGAACGGCGACAACGGTTTTATCTCAGTATCATAGTCTGCTGCAAAGAACATGGGTAGCGAGTATCGTTCTTTGCCGAGATTAAGCACCCGGTGCTGAGTCGCTTTGAATAATCCGCCTGTCCAAGCCTCAAGGCAATCTCCTATGTTGACAACAAATGTGCCTTGAACGGGTGGGGCTTCAACCCAATGATTGTCATAAGACATCAGTTGTAACCCTGGTCCTGAAGTATTTAATATAGTGAAGCATTCATAGTCGGAATGTGCCTCGATACCTGCGTTTTGTTTGTCTATGGGGGCGTCATTCTCAAAGTACTTTAACAGCCGAAGCTGGGACGGCGGTGCAGTAACATGATCCAAAAACGTGCCCGGCTTCAACGCCAAACTTGTTTCGAACGCAGCCATGAGTTCACGTCCCAGCGCATGTATCGCATCGTAGTAACGGGAAACATTCGTCCTAAAGCCCTTGAGGTCTGGCCACACATTAGGACCGATAAGCCCGTAGCCTTTGCTGGCGCTTGGATCATCTGCGGGCAGGTCAAATGATAAGTCGAACGACTCGTGGAAATTATTAAAAGTCATGCCATCTTTTTGGTAGCCGAGTGTTTCTGCTCGCGACACCCAGCCGCGATGGATGAGGCTTTTGTTAATGTTGTAATTTTCTTTGTAAGCATTCGTGGAAGCATGGAATGCTCTGCTTGAAACATATGCGGCATCAATCAGTGATTGATCAATACCATGATCGACGAGATAGAAGAAACCAGGACCAGTGGCACCGTCGTATAGCGCCCCGGCAACTTCCTGCTTTTGATTATCGGATCCGTGCAGCCAATTTTTGAAACTAATCGTCGGTAAGCGGTCCCAGCGTTGAGCATCTTTAGCAGGGTCGAAGGTTTGCTGCTTCATAAATATCCTTTGTCTTCTAGAGTGTTTGTTCTGGTCAGCAAGTCAGCATCAAGGGTGAGCTGTGTCAGTGAAAGTGATGCAACTACTACGCCATTTTCTTGTGCACGAGAAATCAGGCCTAGTTGTCTTTTATTGTTGGCTTTATCAGTTCTTATGAAGCAAAAACCTGAGTTTTGCGATGAGGATGCCCACAAGAAATGTTGGCGTTTATGCGGGCAAAACACCCCGTTTTGGGGCAGTACGTGATCTGATTCACCGTTTTGACGCAGTCGAGGGTGCTGCGGATCAAGCTTGAGGCTCAAGAAATTGATCGATACTTTGGTGCAGTCAATGCTGATAACGATATTGATGTTTTCGCTTTCTTGTTGGCGAGCGTTGGTCTGTTTCTTGCGGGTATCTTTTCCAGACGCAAAATTGTGCCAATAAATACATCTTTGTTCGCTTTTTTGTGTCGGCACAACGCCCAGTGATCACAAGCGAACAATGAACAAAAAATATGAACGTTTCGTCGAAAGCAACTCATTTACAGGAACAATTAAACAGGAGATTTCATACTATGAGGAACCGACAGAACTTTTTTTGGTCACTTCCGCAGCCGGCCATTGCTTTTGGTTTCATGCTGCTTGTGGCAAGTGCAATTACCACAGAGTGGACTGACGCAGACCTACTCACATCGATACTCTTATTGTCACCAATACCCTTGTTGCTTGTTGCTGAAAGATTGAAACCAAAGCGAGCAGACTGGACCTTAAATTGGCGCGACCTCGCGGAAGATTCATTTTGGGTACTTTCAACCTATTTAATCTGGTTGCCAATTTATAACGACTACTATGAAACACCTATTTCCGATGGCTTCGAGTGGCTTCGTGAAGCGTCTGCGTTTCCATTTGCACTGGAAGGTCAGACGGTATTTGGACTGATGATCGCTGCGCTTGTCGGTATTCTTGTGAGCGAGTTTATTTACTATTGGATTCATCGTTTACAGCATCGCGTGATGTTTTTCTGGCGTATGCACGCGACGCATCATCACGTCACAAAGATGAGCGTTGCACGAGCTGATCGTACTCACCCATTGGAGTTTTTAGGATTAACTCTGGGTTCCGTGGTTGCACTTGCTTTTCTCGGAGCCAGTGATGACGTGATTGCTGTAAGTCTGGTGTTTCGCGTTGCCGTCGCTTACATGAATCACAGCAATCTACCGATGACGCCGGGTTTCTTCGGACTGATCTTTAACACACCCTCTTGGCACCAAGTGCACCATTCTCTGGACTACAACGAAAGTAACAATAATTTTGGCTGTATCGTGATTGTTTGGGACCGGGTTTTCGGTACCTTTTTGGGTAAAGACGAAGTTGATCAGCTGGGTAATGGCAAGGGTGAGCCTCTGACGATTGCGATGCAGCTCACGATGCCGTTCCGATCTGATGAAACGCTTAAATCACTTTGATAAACCCGCCTTTGGATGCATCTAGGTGAGGGGAGGCGTAACGGGACGCTGAGATGAAGCTGATTTCCCCGTTATGGTCCCCACAATGGTGTTGAGGTTTAAATCGCTGTGGTTGACTCTCTCGTTGCGGCGTAGAACTGTTTATAACCTTCGGTCATCGCTCGCGCACAATCTCCCGGTGTTTTTCCGCCGTTGTTGCGATCAAGGCATGGCCCGGTCATAACTTCGGGCATATTGGCTTCCACCCACTTTCTGGCTTCGAAGTAGATCGGCTGATCATCCGAGCTGGTTTTAATCGACGTGATATTGGTATCAATAAAAGTAATGTGAAAAGTATCTGTCACATTAAAACCTGTATTGAGTGCGACCACAGGGTCGTCCTGAACGGTTATTGGGCAATTGAATTGAATGGATGATTCGGGTTCACAAGCACCGCGGTTGAGGACTTTGTAATTGCCGCCTTCAGCCCAACCCTGGTAGTAAGAGATTCGAAGCGCTGACTTTGGTGCTGCATTCAGAAAAGATTGGAGTTGCTCAGGGTCAAATGAATAGAACGCGTCGATAAAACCTTCTGCAGTCTTGCGGTTCTGCTCTTTCAGTGCTGCGTCAACAGCTTCATGTTCCGCGACAAGTGCGTCCCAAATATCCCATTCAATGGCGCGCCCTGGATAAGCAACAGTCTCAAAAGGCCAGTCTGCTTCGACCCAACGACTCACCCACTGGTAGAGTTCTTCATCGAATCCCGCATCGTATTCTGCTTTTGTGACCCACATTCTTACAATCGCGTCGTAACCCTCGATGGAGCTGGGATATACGTAAACACAGCCCAATTCTCTGCTGCCATCTGGTGTGAGAACCGCATATGCAAAGGATTCTCGATTCTCGAATCTGGCCTGTTCAGTTTCCATATCAAGTAGGGCATCTGCATCGGAGATATTTTTACGGGGCCAGTTCGTACTGCGAGTGAATGTTTTTTGCAAGTGCTCGATCGATGACATGTAGGCGTCAAAATCAATCTTTACTAGTTCAGGACCTAGTGGCACAATTTTGAATTTTTCAGTTTCAATCAGAA
Organism: Candidatus Azotimanducaceae bacterium; assembly: GCA_047629195.1. GTDB lineage: Bacteria > Pseudomonadota > Gammaproteobacteria > Pseudomonadales > Azotimanducaceae > UBA4582. The sequence goes on along the minus strand of JBLHWY010000074.1, from coordinate 9,256 downwards.
CAGGTGCATCGAATGCTGCTGGGATAAAACCAGAGATTATATCGTTGGTAGCGGAAGCGACAAGAGCGGTGTCTTCAGTAACCTCCAGTACTTTTTCCGGCGTTAACTTGGCCTCATCTCCCGCAGGCGAACAGCTCGTTAAAAATATGATGAGCGCTATGATCGTGCCATTTTTTCGTGAATTCATTGAAGTTAAATCCCGGTCATTTGTCATATATCCAATCCATTTAGTATTGAGTCGTTGAGCAGATGTTTCTTTTGAATTTGGTAAACACATGATTCATTCTGTCTTTCACCTTGCCGCTAAGATGCGCTTCTCGATCTACGCGCGATGTTGTTCAATATGATGCCGCTGATGCCTCCAGCGTATCTTCGCAAACCGCAAATTCAGACAGTAGTACTCGATATTCAATTTCGTCATCGTCGTCTTTAGATATACGGAATTCATATTCATCTTTTTTTTCAATCGCTCTGAGCAGGCGTTCTGCGGTGACAAAAGTGTCGTTGCCATCAGCTTCCTTGTTACTACTTACAAACATGCTGGGGCCATAGCCCAATTCCGGAGTGATCAAAGTGCGTGTAATTGAAAGTGAGCTAAATAAATTTGAAAGAGTGTCGGCTTCAAGTAAGGAGTCATCACAGTGAATTGGTGTGCTTCCTTCTACGGCACCATCCACTCGCGCTTTTGCCGCGGCAATGCTGGCCTTTGCACTTTCGACCATGTTGTCACGTTCGTGGCTGACATAGAGTCCAAAAGCGACGCCAATAATCCCAATGACTGCTAGTAGTGCCGTCATAATTTCAGAGAGTATGAGTCCAGAATTTTTCTTCATCAACATTACACATTGTGTCATTAATAATTGCTATGCCAGATGAAAAAGCAAGAAATGTGCCATGCGAGGTTCTTGCTAGGAACTGCATCACTCGGGCTGTTCGCCTTTTTGATTGCACCGTGAGAGTGCTGAGTGCCCAGCGAAGGAGCGTTGAAAGAAAGTAGCTGGTGTCGCAAGCAGGCTATTGACTTCGTCGATCAAGGATCAGTAAAAAATACTGGACCAGTATCAATATGATATCGAAAAGCGGGATGTGGGAAATCCAGTGAGCGGTTACTCACTTTGTGACTGTCATATTCAATCTTTCCATCGAAGTATCAATGACTATCGTTCTTGGCCTTTTTCTTGCTCTGTAAGAATCGAGATATCAAGTGCCGATACTAAGGCGGAGATCAAATACAATGAGCGATCAAGCACTGGACTCAAGTGGGTTCACAATCGAAAGAAGATCAAGGAATACGACGGCCGGTATAAAAGACGTGCTTTGGACGGTCGCGCAACCGATCCTTGTCTTGGGCTCTATGTTTCTGGTGGCGGCGACGATGGTGGATGGTGACCGGCGAGTGGATGAACCATAAGCTTTACGCGATTATTATGATCATGCTTCCGATCCCGTTATTGCTCGTCGCTGAGCGATACTGGTCTAAGCGTAAAGATTGGCTGCTGAAACCTAATGAGCTGGCGGAAGATGGGTTTTGGATTGCATTTGGTGCTTTTCTTTGGGGACCATTGATCAGCAATTCATATACAACGCCAATATCAGAAGGGTTTAGGGCGATACTTGATAGATCGCCAGTTGATATTACGATCGCACCTGAAACGCTTCTGGGGCTTGTTGGTGCGGCCATTTTTCTACGGATCTGCTCAAGTTTTAACTATTACTGGTTGCATCGTGTCCAACACGAATCGCTATTCTTCTGGCGCATACACGCGACGCATCATGACATCACTAAGATGAGCTGTATGCGTGGCGCGCGAACTCGTCCTATTGAACATCTGACCTTGGTGCTAAGTACACCAATCATACTCGCCCTGTTTGGCGCGAGCGACAACGTGATCGCAGTGTCAGCTGTCTTTGGTATGTGGAACGGAAAGTTAAATCACGCGAATCCCCCACTCAAATCAATGCCAGTTTATGACTGGATATTCGCCACCGCTCAACAGCATCAAGTTCATCATGCCCACAAGAGAGAGCAGGCGGACAGTAATTATGGTTGTAACATAATCCTGTGGGATAGACTATTTGGTACTTACTGCGGTGACACTGAGGTTGGACAGATTGGCGCAGGAAAGCCCTACCGCTATCGATCAAAGAACAATTGATGTTGGCTTTTTATCCTAACAAAAAGCTCACGGATCTATAAAGGTGCAAAATGAATGTTCTGATTGTGAAGAGCTGAAACGTCAGTGCTTGGTTTAGGTACGGCCGGTTTGTCGGCATAAAAAATGAGGGAATAAAATCCCATGGAAATCGTAGATATATTTAAATACGTTTTTTTTGGAATAGGAACAGCTGCGTTCTTCGTGACTGTCTATTTTTCCGTGCAAAACCCGGAACTTGTGGATAGCGCTGATGGTGAAAGCAAGCAGGATGTCAACGAGAACCCGCTTCGAAAATGGGATAGCTTTGTTGCCTGGGTGATGTGGGGTGGTTGGGCAATGACTGGACTGGTTTTTTACGGAGATCGCGTTGGATATCTGGAGATTCTTGGCTTGAAGTAGCTGTGGGCGCGAATGTCTGAAGCGTTAAGTGAGGGGATCTTAAATTCAATGGATGGGTGTCTGACTGACAATCAATGAGATATCGATTGTGTTCAAGTGCGAGCTACGATTCACCCATCTGCTCACGCTTTTCTCTCACGTAGCCCCTTCAACCCTTTACATCACTAAGCGATTACGTTCATGGAACTAACTTGCCTAAACCTGCTGTGCCAAAGTAGATATCTTCACCAGCCAACTTACCATTGGCGCCCGCTGACCACACTGTTAGCAGTTGGCCCTCAATTGGGATAGGATCCGTTAGTGTCGACAGGCATGCCTTTAACCCGCGTCCAGCACGCCACTTCCGGCGGCTTTGGTTTGCTGTCCCTCGATGACCACATCATTGTCGCGCTTTACGCCCTGTTGGGCCGGTGTCTTCTAGACCGTCCCGCATGGACACCATCGTTATTATTCCGAATTGCTTCAAGTTAGAAGATGATGTTGATTCAAAACATATTGATATGGCTGATGAAGCCTTTTCTCTAAATTCCGCCTCAGACTAATTTTGAGCATAAAAAAGGGTGCACGTCTGTTAGATGTGCACCCTTACATTGCTCACCTTTTTTGTTATTGCGGCATTCTATAAGTCAAACCGAGGTAAGCGTATCGACCAACTGGGCTAACAGGGTAAGCACGTTCTGTTGAGTACGGCTCCTCGTCAGTTAGGTTGTTGATGCCGCCAAAGACAGTGATTGAATCATACTGGTACGTGGCACGAACATCATGGATATAGGTAGCATCATCTGTAAACGCAGCTTGTCCGAAGTTCGCAAATGCTGTTTCAATCTCAACACCATCTTCATAAGCAAGGGTTTGCTGACTCAAATATGAAGTGCTCCAGGTAATCGTAGTGTCACGATAAGCACCTGTTAGAGAAAATGTTCCTGATTGCTCTGGACGTCTCATTTCACCTAACTCATTATCTACTGTTCCGCCTTCATTGAATTCCAGCGTTTGTACTTTTGTGTAGTTAAGTGCTGCTAAGAAACCAAAATCAGCGATACTAAAATCATATGACGCTATCATGTCAATACCCTCGTATTCGGCTGAACCAAAGTTAAGTTGAACCTGACGTATGAAGTCAAGACCACCAGATTGAGCTGAAACAGGATCGTCATTTCGACTGATGAGTGAGCAGAATGAGTTGTTCAGAGTACCGGCGTCATAACATTGATCAACGATGTTTTGTGCCGATACTGAAACAATAGCATCTTCAATTTCGATACTGATTAAATCAATAGATAAAGCTAATCCAGGTACGATTGATGGCGTTATTACGATGCCAATCGACTCTGTTTCAGCTGTTTCAGGCGTAAGACCCGGATTACCACCAACTGCCCCTGGAAAGCCTGCTGAAAGTGGGTCTTCGAAGGCGAAGTTACCGCTGCCATCAAAGATATTGGCGTTAGTGACGCCATTCGCTTGCAGATCAGAGATACAGTTAGCTTGACGTAGGGTTGGGTTAGCTGCTGTAGGAATATTGATTGCGTCACAGGGATCAGCAGGACGGAAACGCGCGCCCTGTTCAGGTGAAAATAATTCAAATAGGTTTGGCACGCGGGTTGCCTCACTAAAAGTATATCGAAGCTGGACGTCGTCAATCGGTGCGTAAACCAAACCCAATTTGTAGGTGTCATTTGAGCCAAACTCAGAGTTATCGGACTGTCGGAATGCCGCTTCAAACGTCAACTCCTTTGCCAAGGTAATATCGCTCAAGATGGGTGCTGAGATTTCGAAGTATAGGTCCGTAAAGTCGTAGCTAGATGCACTGTTGACTAGTCGAGTTGCTGGCGTTGGCCCAAGACTCTTTGCGTCACTGACACTACCTACTAGGTCTCCTGCTGAGAATGCCTGTCCATCTACGGTAATGCCACCGACAGGTAGGATACCTTGGTCGTATGAACCGAAGTTCTGTTCGGTATCTTCTTTGCGATATTCAAAGCCTACGACATAAGCGATTGGCCCGCCTGGTAATGAGAAAAAGTTCTCAGAATCGCCAGAAACAAATGCGGAAACCACAAGCTGCTCGATTGTTTCACTGACTTCACGATCGAAAGTAACGAAGTCTATGGACTCTTGCGTCATAGCGCCACGACCACCCCAGATATTCATGGGTGCACATTGGCCATCTCCTGGTTGAAAAGTAAAGAATGATGATCTGATGCCACCACCGACGTATTGTGGAATGTCAAACGGTGTCGTTCGTGGATAGGCTGTTGAATCTAAATCCGATCGACATACTGCATTGCCGGTAGCGGGATCAGTTACTGCGTCTATGGCCGCAAAGAAACGATCCATCACGACATCTTCACGGTCTATCATTTGACGGTCAAAGCGGCCATAGTTGACGGATACTTCATAATCGATATCGCTGAAACTCCCTTCCAGACCTGTTACAACTCGAAAGATGTCTCGTTCATTAGTCGTGACGTTGTCACCCCAGTCATCTGAATCCCGAGAGATATGTAACCCGCCATCAATGCCTCCAAAGCCGAGCCCGCCGTTGTTTGCAAATGCTGCCAGAGCGCTCGGTAGATATGGATTGTCACGTGCGCCAAACAACAGGTCAGTGAAGTTGTGATTTTGTTCGAAAATTTGTGACTCAACATGGACGTATTTTGTTTCCCAGAAGGCAGTCATCGTATCCGTGAGTTCGTAATGGCCGTTTATATTGAAAGAATATTGTTCTCTTTCCGGGATGATATGCGACCCATTAGGATTGATATAACTATCGCTCGCGCCGAAATGATTAAAGCTGCCTGCGACCAGGCCATCTTGGTAAGGGTTTAGTGTACCGCCAGCATCAATTACCCAACAGCCGCCTGCAATACCAAAAGCTTCGGAGCCATCAAGAGAGCTGTTATAGCCAGTAAAACTTTGTAAACAATCTGAAGTTCCGTTGCCATCAAGGTCTGGTTCTGAACCGAGTGGTGTTTCAGTACCAAAGTCACCCAATGCCACGACGCCATAGGGTGAGGTAATGTTGAAAGTTCGGCCGGGCAAGATGGCGCGCGGTGGTGCAGTCGCTGCTCTGGTAAACAAGTCTTGTTCAGCAGATGTCAACGTTGGTGCGCTGCCAAATTCGCTGGTGTAGTCTGCGACAAAATTATCCATTGTCGGAATTCTTAAGCCAGAGGTGAAACGCCCAGTTGTATTAAAGTCGTAAAACTGAGCGAGGTTTGGGGTAGTGCCGGCAGCAATTTCACCAGATTGAAAACGCAAGGCTGGATTCTGGTCGTCGTTTGATATGCCGTTGTCAGCAAGGAAACTTCTGTCACCCGTCAATAGGCCATCATCAGTCTCATACTGGAAAGACATGGTAATGTTACCGCGCCCATTGTCAAAATTGAGCCCGCCCAGTGCGCTGAATTGCCGCGTGCCATAAGAATCCGCTGAGCCACCTTGTGCGGTAACTTCGAAACCTTCATAGTCTTTTTTCAAGATGAAGTTGACCACGCCGGTTAATGCATCTGATCCATAAACTGCTGATGCTCCCCCAGATAGAATATCTACTCGCTCGATTAATGCTGTGGGGATGCTTGAAATATCAACTGCGGAAGTGCCTTCGATCCCCGCTACATGTCTCCGCCCGTTAACTAGGGTCAGTGTTCGTTCAATTCCGAGTCCCCGCAAGTTAAGGGCTGAACCGCCAATGTTGTTTGTGCCACCGAGATTAGATGCTTCCGAATCGAGTGAACTCGCGGCAGTTATGCTTGATAGCAGTGCCGGGTTGTCATTCAGAATTTCGGCAATGTCTGCCTGCCCGCCATAGGTTATTTGTTCAGCTGAAAACGAGGTTACTGGCTGTGCGCTATTGGCATTGGACTTAATCCGTGTGCCCGTAACGACGACCTCCTCTAGCGTGGAATCTTCTTCTGCTATCGCAGGAGATCCCGTAGCTAGCATCGCCAATATTGGTAGGTATTTATGATGATTTATATTTTTCTTATTCACAGGGTTCGTCTCCAAACGGTTTTGTTTAGTTCTTGAGAGCAATAACTATGCCAACCAGAAGAATGAAAATAGAATTTTTTTCGGGATACTAAAAATAAGGCCTGAGAGATAGGGCCCTGATATTGTGCGCAAAGTATCTGAAAAAATAGGCCCAAATACGTGCGCTATGTTTCATGAATGCGCGAGAAGTGTGCCCGCGAAAACTCCAGAATGGTGCATTTCTAAACATACATTTGCTAACGATAGCGATATGTATAAGGTTTCAGGCTTTTATTGAAAGACTAAACTGTTAGGTAAACCCTAAAGAAGGCGCGCAAAGGGTGGGTAAGGGTGGCATTGGGAATGGGCCGTTATTGGAGTGGCTACGACTTTTTTCATGGTCTGTAATAATGCAGTGAATGGTATACGAAATACTCATCGCACCGAGGCTGTGTGTTGCTTCGAAAAGTGTGCTTTGAAGAAATTATGTTCTGCTTTTTCCTTGTATTTCCTTTGGTTAAAATGTGCGGCGTCCACGAGTCTGCTCGTGTATGACTGTGCCACTGAATTTGTTCCGTAGCTTGAGTGCTACATTCAAGGACAATTCTTCGTGATAGTAAGTTTTCTATTTCATTGACGCTAGCAATGCCCTTCGTTGCACCAATTGATATCTTTAAAAGCTTCAATTACGCGCTTTTTTCAATCGATGGTTATTTGGGCGTCTAGTTTTGGCTGACGCATGAATTATCCTCAAGAAAATCGCGCTTTGTTTTAATAGTATTGGCCCTTATTCAGTGCGTGGGTTAAATCAGCGATCTAAATAGGTTCGATTTGGATACTAAAAGAGTCAGGAGTGGCAGCGTTCGTTGCCAATCTGCGAGCATTACGCGAGTTTATTCCTCTTGGTACGATTCTGGCCTTGAATTCATACGAATGAGCTGTAATTGATTCCTTATTAGGTCGACACCGTTCTGAAGTGAAATTCCCTATCAAATATAAAACCCATTACAATGCTGCTGCACTGAATGCGTTAATGGATATGTGTAACGAACTAAAGATGGAGTAGGGCATGAAGCATGCAGGACTCGAGAACAAAGCGTGTGGTCAGTTTATTCAAGTCACCGAATTATCTAGACGAACTTTCTGAAGGATCACGATTCCGCAAAAGGTGTTGATGCCCATAAATTTGATCGTAATCTTCTGCGTTTTGTTTGGACCAAGTTTTGCCCAAGCCCATATGCTAAATATGACGAAGATAGAAGTGTCCGTAGATGAACAAAAGTTAGCGCGAATCATTGTGCGTATAGATCTCGGCCAATCGCTGATGTGAGCTGAAGACTACTGTTCGGTGCCCCAGTTCGAGAAAAAAGATTAACAGCGGCTTTTGCAATTAGTTTTCGATGAATTAGAACGTGACCTTGTGTTTGACGTTGGTGGCGAAACCCTGAAAGCGTTGCTGAAAGACTTTGAAACATCTGTTAATTCTCTTGAAACGATTAAAAACCCGCTGACGCCTCAAATGGCGGTGTTGCAATATGAATTGGATGTAAAAGATGGGACTCATTTCAATGTCCTGTTAGGTGGAAGTTTAGAAATTCCACGTCCCTGCCTGTTGACTGTGAGAGTTGCTGGTCAGTCGGTGGTCTGTATCTCGTATGCGACCACTTTGCAGATAGCACCGGCATGGCAAATGGTGAACTGTATATGACCCAGGATGAACAAAGGGCTAGGTTAGTCGAAGGGGGGGGGTAGCAACCTTTCTCTACTGAAAAACTTCGGACTCGCTAGCGATGTACAGAGCTAAGATTTGACCGCCTCTGGCTGAAAATCCGATGATACACAAATGGCCTGATTTTTTCACCAACGACTATCATTAGCCTCACCACATTTTATCCTTAGCGTACTCAGGATAGTCTTCATCATAACTATCAGCATCAAATTTCGACTCTACTTCCTTTAGGAACGCTCCAGCGGTTGGGAGCCCTGCACTCTCATCTTCAGAAGACCACAGCTGTGAGCGCATAAGTGCTTTGGCGCATTGGAAGTACACTTCAACCACAGTGATTACGATGACAGATCGAGGTGATTTTCCAATATGTACAAAAGCATCCGTAACCTCTTTGTCTGCGGTAATTAATGCTGTGCCGTTGATTCTAATAACGTTTTTTGAGCCTGGCACCATAAAAAGCAGGCTGACTCGGTCATCTCTTACAATATTCCTGAGAGAATCTATACGGTTGTTCCCTCGCCAATCAGGGAGCCAAAGCGTGTTTTCGTCAACTATCCTTACCACATTATCAATATCTCCTCGTGGGCTAGCATCAGTACCCTCCGGACCAACCGTTGACAAGATGGTAAACCGTGCAGAATTTATCCAACGCTGGTAGTGAGGCGTGAGAGATGACTGGACTTTAGAGAAGGCGACCGGAACGTCGACATCGTAGAGCTTTTCAAGCTCGGTAATATTGCTGATTCTGTCCATGAGCACTTTCCTCTGAATTGCTGTTTCTTATCATACTGCGGAAATAGTATATCTTCCTTAGAAGGTAAAAATAGGTAAAAATAGGGGCAGGCACCTTCGCACGACTACAGTCGTTAAAAGAAAAATAGGGGCAGGCACCTTCGCACGACTACAGTCGCAAGGAGTTCGCTCACGAATGCTGGCGCTGATGTCTCATAGAGAATCCCTAGATCTGCTACATCCGATTTGCCCAGAGTGAACCAATATT
>JBLHWY010000073.1:0-30805 GCA_047629195.1 Candidatus Azotimanducaceae bacterium | reverse complement strand
TAGTTCCCCCTGAAAGAGTTGTGAGAGATTCGCCATCGACATGGTGCAATGATATGAGGAGGTCTTAGTTGGTTTTCAGCGCTATTTTTGTCCAATATCCGCAACCAAAACGTCGAAAATTTTCGGTAAAGGGGACAGATCTATTTAGCTTGTAACCACTTTATTTTTAAATAGATCTGTCCCCTTTGATTCTTAGATCTGTCCCCTTTGATTGCCACCCGATTCTTCGTAATCTAGCAACCAATCTTCAATCGATTGCTTTTGTAGGGTTTCATATATTTGGGCTATCTAATGTTCTTACTTGAATCCGGATTACCTTTTAACCTTCTTTCGTGGTTAACAGTACACGTAGCTTGAATAGCCTGAAAGGTTCGTAAAAGCTGGGCTTGGTCATTTTTCTTGTCTGGGAAGTTAGCTCAACTTGGGGATGACTGGGAGTTCTGTCCCTTGCAAGATCTCCGACGTCAATCTGCTCCAACGTTGATGAGGGGTCGTAGGTATTTTGATTTTTTTGTTGATTTTTAAATTTGGGCTGGCACTATTCATTAAGAAAAATAATGTAACTCATTATAACTTTTATTGGAGTTTGTTCTATGCAGGTCGAAAATAAAGTCACACCCACTACGGAACAAATAAAAGGATTCTTTGAGTCGGGAGCAGATGGCGCGATTTATATGCTGAACCTGCTTAAGTTTAAGAAAAAGGCAGAATATGCGGATGGTCGAAAAACCGAACTCACAGGTGCTGAGGCTTTTGCTTTGTACGGGGCTGAGGTCTCTAAAATTCTGCTTAACCTGGGTGGCGGAGGCATGTTTAACGCTAAGGTAGAAAGGCTCATGCTAGGCGAAGTTGAAGAGCTTTGGGATACAGTCGCGATTGCTATGTATCCCAGCAGGCAAGCGATGATTGATATGATGCAGTCAAAAGAGTATCAGGCAATTCACCACCATCGAGATGCCGGACTGGCTGGTCAGTTGAACATCGAGACAACCAACGCGAGTGGTCTTTGGCTGAATGACATTGGGTTCAATTAAAGCAAATAGAGTCTTAAATTCATTCACCTCTGGAATTGAATATGTGCATACCAAGTAACGTGATCATGAGATGGTTATTCGTTCTGTCCATATTTGCATTGTCGGCTTGTAGTGATACGTCCCCGACAGTTCAGCTAGAAACGAAAACGGTACCGATTGTCCCATCAACAGAGATAATGCCTGAAGTTGAGCGCTTTCCAGATCGCACGGTATTTTTCGGCGATCTCCATGTGCATACCAGTTGGTCGACGGACGCCTACGCCGGCATGAATCGGGTTGGGCCTGAAGACGCGCACCGTTTTGCCCGGGGTGAATCAGTGATGCTGCCTGGCAATATTGAAACTCAGCTGGATGTACCTCTTGATTTTGTGGCGATTACCGATCACGCAGAGGGCTTTGATGCGATTGCTGCCTGTACGTACGAAGCTCACCCGCAATACAATTCGGATATGTGCAAAAATATGCGCAATCCCAAGCAGACTCAAGCGGACTACCTACGTCTGGCATTTAAGCGTGGTACTGCCCGGCCCGCTGAACGTCGTCCTGACCTGTGCGCAGATGAGCAAGCCTGTCTTAACGGTGCCGGTGCCACCTGGAAACGCGTCCAAAGCGTTGCGAATCAATTCAATGAACCTGGCAAATTTACCGCATTGATTGGTTATGAATTTTCGTCTTTGTTGCCGGATTTTGGCATGTTGCACCGCAACGTCATTTTTCGCGGTGATCAAGTCATTCCCCATGCGATTTCCTCTCTTGATGTCGTTGGGCAGGCAGACTTTTTCAAGCAGTTGGATGCAAATTGTGCGGCGCCGTGCGAAGTACTGACCATTCCTCATAACACGAACTATTCATGGGGGCTGACTTTCTCCAGAACAGACGAAGATGGCTCTGCGTACACTGTGGAAGATATTGAACGGCGTACGCGTCTCGATCGACTTGTTGAAGTGAGTCAGCAAAAGGGTACTTCAGAATGCCAGTTTGGCATTGGTGCTTCTGATGAAGACTGTAATTTTGGCATCCTGTTTGAACCCTGCGCGGAAGGTCAGTTCGGTCGTTGTGCAAGGGATACTTCCTTTGTGCGTGATGCATTGCTGGATGGCATCAAGATTTCCAGTGAAGGGAACAACAATCCCTTCAAGCTGGGGATGATAGGGTCAACCGACACGCATCGCTCGGATCCGGGTAACACCGATCCTGTACAACCATCCCGCTATGCGGCTGCAATGGGAAACAAAGCTGCCGTTGAGCGAACTTTAAAGGCTGTTCACCCGGTGGTTGGCCCTATGCGCCTGACCGGTAATGGTGGTCTTGCCGCTGTGTGGGCGCAGACGAATACACGCGATGATATTTTTGATGCGCTACAGCGGCGCGAGGCGTTTGCAACGAGTGGCAGTCGTATGAAGATTCGCTTTTTTGCTGGCAACTTTCCCGATGACATTCTGACACGCAGTGATTCAATTATGGTTAGCTACGCAAACGGCGTGCCTATGGGGGGCGATTTGAATGAGTTGGCCAAACCCGATTTTTGGGTTAGCGCGCTACAGGACCCCAATGGTGCAAAGCTCGATCGGATACAGGTGATCAAAGGGTGGGTTGAAAACGGGCAAACAAAGCAACTGGTTCGGGACGTGGTCTGTAGTGATGGTCGTGCCCCTGACGCAGCGGGAAAATGTTCAGCAACTTCCGCCAGTGTTGATCTCACGACCTGCGTGGCAGATAAAGATATAGGTGCAAGCACGTTGGCAACAATGTTCCATGATCCCGACTACGACCCATCGCAGTGGGCTTTTTATTATGTACGAGTTCTGGAAAACCCAAGCTGCCGTTGGACCACGACGTTAGCGAACAGTGTGGGAACCGAGCCACCGGCAGATGTGCCCAAAACTGAACAGCAGCGTGGATGGTCTTCTCCTATCTGGGTTTCAAGCAGCAAAAGTCAATAAGAAAAAAACAGACCCCCACGTTCCATCCTCAACACCAACATGGCAACAAGGACCAAGACAAAACATGGCAAGAACCAAAAAGTCAGGCCAAAAGAAAGGGACAATCAAGGAATATTAGGCGGAAAGGTCTATTCATGAGCCTGACGACGGGATCAGACTGAGGTCAATAACAAAGATGGCCGCTAATTGATTAATCTAATGAAGATCGCCGACGTATCCAGTTTTACTGTATCATTATCGCATATTCAGTGAGTGCTTCACCTGATCCCATTGCGCGCTGCCAGGTGTTTTTGCGCGGCATATGATCAGAAAACCAATTATTGGGGTCAGAGTAAAGTGCCAGAGTAAAACTGCTGTTAGGCGCTGTTTCTTAATTAAACTCGGATTGATGCTTGGAAAAAGAAGCTCAGAGAAAAAGTGAGTCATTAAAGCTGGAGGTGAAAGGAGTTTATTCTGGCACTTTACTCTGACCCCAATAATTCGGATTCCTTGATGAAGAATCACATCGAATCCGGGTCAGGGATAAAGAAGGGAAATATTGTGGGTATTTTTGTAAGCGGTCTAACCACACGATGAATGCAAATGGTCAGGTGATTGCCAAAAGTGATACAACCGTTACCCTTATTGTTTAGGGTAGGGTGACTACTTTTTCTTATCATCATCTGATGGTTTGGATTTCAATCTGGGTGGTTTCTTTGCTATTGGATTCTGATTAGACGCTTTGACACGATATCCCAAAAGAATCACGAGCTCACCTGAAGATTGATCAAATCCTTGTGAAACTCGTTTAACCTTTGAGTCATTACCAGACCCAAGGTTGAAGGTGTTATCCATCAACTGTTTAAGTTTTAGCCAATAATTTGCGTTGTTAGGTTTGGATGATTGTTGAGTGTATCGAGATACTTCTGAAATATTCATGCAGGTATTTATGATTGTGATGGTGGTGCTGCAAATCAATGTGGACTAAGTGTTGCCTGTTTCTTGATCTGTATTGATGGAAGTTGCATTGCAATTGTCAGTATGAACTATGGCAGCGGTCTGAATTAGGATTTCGCACAGGACATGGTGAAAATAGGCCGATAATTGCCAGGCTCGAAAGAACCCAACATACTATTACGATATCAGGAAACGAAATCCATGTCCTGAAAAACGTCCAACGGAACAACACCCTCTTCAGCGCACCACACATTAGTTCCTGAATCATATGCTTACTTAATGACCAACGCGCAATTGCCCACCGAGTACAGACCTACGACGACGGCGAGTTATAACCTACCTGCTTCCGTTCAGATAAAAGATGATGGCCAAATATATTCTCTATCCTGCAGAGACTAACGGAATGTTAAAGCGAACTTCCAATCCACCCTCACTCGGGTTCTTTAAATCGATAACGCCATTGTGAGCCTCGATAATTTCTCGGCACAACGCAAGTCCAAGTCCAGTGCCATTCTGCTTGGTTGAATAAAATGGTAACAACGCATTCTCCAACACATCGCGACTCATGCCTGCTCCTCGATCACAAACAAACACTTCAAGAGAGTTTTCGTTACAGCAAACACGCACAGATATGTGTCCACCGGGATTTGCTTCCATGGCATTTTTAATCAAATTGATCAGAACCTGCTCAATTTGGACTGCATCAATGCAAACCAGAGAATCCAGTCCTTTACGAATAACCTCCACTGGATATTGCTGTTCAATTTCTGTCATGAGGTTTTCCAGATCAACGGGTTCAAGGTTGGGTTTTGGTAATCTGGCAAAGCGCGCGTATCCTTCGATAAAAGATTTAAGGTGTGCTGATCGATCAGCGATAGTGTCCAGGATTTTCTTGAGAATTTTGGCATCCTGTTTTTCCAGCGCCAGCTTTCCGGAATGGGCAAGAGAAGAGATAGGTGCAAGGGAGTTATTGAGTTCATGACTTATCACCCTAATGACCTTTTTCCATGTTGATACTTCCTGGCGTCTGAATTCCTGAGTCATTTCCCTAATCTGCAACAAACGTTGCCGACGAACATTCAGGGTGAAATATCTATTCAGAACATAATAGGTACGAGTTTCACCATCGAATTCCAGAGAGATAAGCCCATCAACCTCCTGCATGATTGCCTCGGATACCACAGCGGGAAGTTGCTGAGTCAAATCTTCCAAAGCCAAACCAGTGATAGCCCGGCCCTCAGTTAACATCTCGCGAGACGCTGCGTTGCCGTAAAGCACCCGACCACCATCGTCAGACAGCAGCATAGCAACGGGGGTCGTTTCAAATACTGTTTCGAATAACAATTCCTTTTGATATAAATTTTGACGTTCTTCCCTGAGAATATTAGCAACTTCATTATGACTTTCAACAAGCAGACCCAACTCATCATCTCTATCGGATGCGATAGTAATGCTGAAGTCTCTGTCTTTGAAATTTTGTGTGCTATCGTGAAGTGCTTGCAGTAGCCGAACGATTGGGCCCGTGACAGCACGACCTAGGGTCAGTGCTAACAACGTAACCATGAGCAGCGTCAAGGGAAGTGCAACCCAAAGAGGCAAGTAGGTTATCAGGGTAAAACTGATACCTGCACTGATGATCGCGGTTACGATGACAACCGTGATGATCTTACCTTCGAAAGATTGTCGCCAATGGTGCAAGGTCATTCCTATTATGACAGGGGAAGCTTCAAACAATGTTTACTTTAAGCCGTATTTCTCCATCCGTCGATAGAGCGCTTGCCGACTAAGACCAAGACTTTTGGCGGCTCTTGCAACAATACCATTGTAAGCAGCGAGGGCTTTTCGAATATCAACCTCATTTGGCTCCTGTCCCGCGGCTCTTACAAATGCAGAAAGTTGTAGACCCAGGTGATCAGGGGAAATTGGCTCTTCTGCGCTCAACAAAATTGCTCGCTTTATCGAATTTTCCAGTTCCCGTACATTCCCCGGCCAATGATAGGCTAACAATTGCTCTTTACTCTCAGAGGATAAGTTAGCGCCTTGAAGGAAGTGCTCTGCGAGCGGCAAGATGTCGTCACTACGCTCATTTAAGCTGGGAACCTTTATCTCAATAAGATTGATTCTGTAGAATAGGTCCTCCCTAAATTGTTTGCTGGCGATTGCTTCCGCCAGATTGCTGTTAGTCGCAGTAATTAGCCGGACATCAACTCGCGTTGTCTTCGAACTCCCTAATTTTTCAAATTCTCCAGTCTGCAAGACTCTCAACAATTTCTGCTGGCCTTGCATCGACAAGGTGCCAATCTCATCGAGAAACAAGGTGCCACCATCCGCAGCTTCAAATCTACCAATGCGATTGGTTGAACCGGTAAATGCCCCTGCAACAGAGCCAAATAGCTCACTTTCAATAAGGTCTGCTGGCAGAGCTCCGGCATTCACTTTTATAAGTTCCCCATCACGTCTAGAATTAGCATGAATGATCTCCGCAATCTTTTCTTTGCCTGCGCCATTTGCGCCCGTTATGAGTACCGGGACATCTGCTCGCGACACTTGAATCGCCATCTTCACCAGATTTACCATCGAATTACTTTCAAAAATCAGACCGCATAAATCATGTTCTTCCAGGGCCGTCCTATTACGCATGCCATCGCGCACCAATTCATCTCTGGACTCTTCTGCGATTCTACGTTGAAGCAGGTTATTGACTGTTACGAGTAACTTGTCATCATCCCAGGGTTTACCAAGATAGTCTGCAGCACCCTCTCTGACGAGCCGAACCGCAGCATCAAGATGAGTCCAGGCTGTCAGTAAGATAATAGGCATATCCGGAAACAAAGATCTTATTTCCGAAAACAATGCCTCCCCCTCAGCGCCAGATGTGGTATCGCCAGTGAAATTCATATCCTGAACAACAAGTTGCACCTCCTCGTGTTCAAGAATTTCGAGCCCTGACTCAGGTGAGTCAGCGGTCAGAACATCAAGATGATGCAACCCAAACAGCACGCTCAAGGCTGTTTGGACACCTTCGTTGTCATCGATGATAAGGACTTTTGGCATAGACTAACTTTTAGAGTTGTAATTATTGGGGTATTGAATCTTTCATATTATGACACAGGCCTGCAGATCAAAACTGAGACTCAGACCTGTTCTTTTCTATCGCGAACTTTATGCCGCTCTCTTATGCTGACCGAGTCGCAACACCAGGCGGCGTAGACGCTGCACGTAATGCTGGCCCCATTACAGCGAGTAGTCCAAGTACATAAAGTGTAATTATTCCCATGGGCAAAAATTCCGGGGTCATCTTTGGAATTGGCATAATACTGAAGAGATAAAAATGAAAGCCGTATACCAGTATGCTCCCAAGGCTTACACCCATAGATGTCAGCAATATATTTTCTACAAGAAAATAGCGAAGAATATCTCGTTTTTTTGCACCAAGGGCTCGACGGGTTCCAATTTGTCGGGTCCGTTGATTCACACTAAAGCTTGCAAGTCCCACAATACCCAGCGCAGTAATCAGTACCATTAATCCAGAGACAATACTTAGAATCTGTGTAATAGCTCTGTCGGTTGCGTAGGAACGTTCAATAGTATCAGTCTGGGTTCTTACTCGCGTGATCAGTCTATCGCCGTATAATGAAAACAATTTGTCCTCAACCTCCGGCATGGTTCTCTCCAACATGCCAGGTTCAGTTCGAATCATATAGCTATTACCACGACCGGTTTTTCTTTCAACAAATGGTTGTAACATAAAATTGTATTTTGTACCCCTAGCATATTCGCTATCAGAGGCCATCCATGCTGTTGCAACATCGCTCACTACCCCAATGACCGGCAGATGAAGGTTTTCTTCTCCGTAGTACACGGTCCTACCGAGGATTTCTCCCTCAGGAAAGAGTGCGCGCCCCATGCTTTCCGAGATGATCAAGTTTCTGAGCTTTGTGTAAGCACGCTCTCCCGGTTCAAGATAAACAATTTCATCAGCGCGGAAATTGCGACCAGCAATTAATTCTATACCCAGCGCATCGAGCCCGTGTTCATCTACAAAGTTAACATTTGCAATGCGTTCCATATCGTCATTGAGCTCAGGCACGCCCCTGTAGGTATCAGCCCTTGCTGACCCGCTGTGTAATACTGTCAAAACCGGTGTCGCATCGACCACACCGGGAATCGCGCGAATCGCTTCCATGTCGCGTTTCATAAATGCCTGATGGTCTTCAACAGGGGTCACGAGCATTGATGAAAGGCTAAAGATGTTCTCCGTATCTATCCCCAGGGGCTGATTCATTTTTTCCAGCCGAACATCAATAAGAAAAATGGCGTTAACAACCAGCGCCAGGGTGAAGGCAATCTGGAGGCAAATTAGAACTGGACCTGTTTTGTTGAACCACAATGAACTAACAATCGGTTTAATTTCCACTACGTTCTCCTACTGTGATTTCAAATATTGTGCCGGTGGTAACTGACAAATACGCCAGGCCGGGTAAAGCCCTGCGATAAGGGTAGACAAAATGGAAACACCAATCGCAAAACCCACCAGTTCCACATTCAGATTGGCCAAATTTTCGTAGTTGACAAACATCTCCTTCAACCAGAATAAACCCGCCGTAGCCAGCAGTAATCCAAATAAACCACCCAACAACCCCACCATGCCAATTTCAACCAGGTGCTGAATGAACATCCGCTTTTTACTGCAACCAAGGGCACGTCGAACGCTAATATCACCTGCACGCCCAGTGAACTTTGCAAATAGTAATCCATTTGTATTTAGGAGACATACCGACAGAAACATGAATGCGACACCTATGAGCATTACGTAGGCAGGGTTGACTATCTCCTTATATTCAAGCCATTCATTTACGTTATAAATTCGATTGCGGAATGGGCCTTGAAAACGTCCTCTTTTTCGTTGGTCAATGGAGTAATTCGTCAACATATCAAGATAGGCATCCCTATCTTCTGTGGTTGGCAGTTTTACCCAGTGATGAATCCAATTACATTCAGATTCTAAAAATGACGCAAAGCCATCACTTTCCGGATCACGCATGCACATGGTTGAACCACCTGATTTTTGTAATTCAAGAACCGGCGTCAGCGAAAAAGGGATGAATGCGCCCTCTGTGTCATCAAAAAAATTGCCGTCAACTTCGTAATATCGGGGAATGGGGGAAAATTGGTCCATAACGCCAACAACTTCAAAGTAGCGCCCGGCAAGCTCTACCCTTCTGCCGATACTATTTTCTCCGCCAAACAGGCGGTCATTTAGGTCCTCACCTAAAACAACAACCATGCCTTGTTTTTCTTCCACCGATTGATCCCATCCACTGCCATATTTAAATGGCACATCGAACATTTCAAAGAATCCCCAACTTGCCAGCCGAACAACTTCCCGAAAAGGTTTTAGCGTCTGATCTGAAGGCTTAAAGATTCCAGTGGTCTGGTAGTGAATGGACTGCATTTCCGGAATCGTCGATGCGGACATATTCATCACATCCCGATAGCCTACTAATGAAGATGGGTCTTCTTCTTCCTGACCTTCAATAACTGTCAGGTGATTATCCAATTCATAGGTATAAAGCGATTTGCTTTTGGCTGGAACGGGATCATTAGACATCAAGGCATATACAGTAATAATTGTCATACACACACCAATGCCAATACCAATGGCAGAGATCATCAGGACACTAAGTACAGGTGTCTTGCTGAGACTTATCCATGCCAAACGAAGATTGTAAATGAGCATAACGCCTCCTATTTCACTGCTTCAGCGTGAACGGGCTGCTGCATAGAGTCATAGACCGTAAAGTCATCTACTCTTCCGTCCAGAACATGTACATTTCTTTTTGCGCGTCGCGCAAGCTCACTATCGTGAGTCACCATAATGATGGTGGTCCCTGCCTCATTAATCGTTTCAAGTAATTCAAGGACCTGCCGAGCCATCAATGAATCAAGATTCCCGGTCGGCTCATCGGCTAGTAGAATTTTCGGCTCTCCGGCTAATGCACGCGCGATAGCGACTCGTTGCTGTTGGCCACCCGACAGCTGCGAAGGCCTGTGTTTCATTCGACCTGACAGGCCAACCTGGGCCAGGGCTCCTTCTATTCGACGTTTTCGTTCGGCTGCGTTGAATCCACGATATCGTAATGGCACATCAACGTTATCAAACAGGTTCAAATCAGGTATCAAATTGAAACCCTGAAAAATGAAACCTATTTTCTCATTACGCACCTCGGAAGCTGCATCATCATTTAGCCCGGAGACATCGATGCCATCCAGGGTGTAAGTTCCGTTAGTAAAAGATTCCAGTAATCCTGCAACATTTAGAAATGTGGTTTTCCCGGAGCCCGAGGGCCCGGTAACCGCAACAAATTCCCCTGACTCAACCTCAAGGTTAAATTCTCTCAGGGCGTGGGTTTCGATTAAATCCGTTCGATAGACCTTGCCTAAACTTTCCATTTTTAACATGTTGGTAGCGCTCCTTACTCAATAATTAGTATTTGATCCTGGCCTTCAAAAAAAGCCGCACCCGAGAGGACAATAGTTTCACCTGCCTCAAGGCCACCTAGAATTTCAATCTGTCCTACACTAGAAACACCTGTCTGAATCGATCGTTTTGAGGCTATGTCATCCTCAAGTACATAAGCGATCTTACCGCCGCCGATCTGCAGGAAATTTCCCCGCGACACGAGTAACACGTCACTCTTGGTCTCCAGAAGTATTCGGGCAGACACTCTTTGGTTCTGACGCAACCCTGCCTGTTTTGCCTCCAAAAATCGCACTCTGCATTTGACCTGGCCATTGGCAATTTCCGGGGAGATCGAAGCCAGGCTGCCGAGAGAATTAACACCTCCCAACTCAATCGCAACGTCGATCCCAAGAGAAAGGTCATTTGCGAATCCCTCTGGCACATCCACTTCCACTTCATAGGCTGACAGGTCAACCACAGTCATCAGCGGCTGGTATTGGCTGACAGCATCTTTTTCGTTAACCTCCAGATTACCCACAACACCAGTAACTGGAGACATGATTGACAGCTCACTCACTTTTCTTGTTAGATCATCAACCGAAAGTTGTTGTCTGGATAAGCCAAAGTTACGAATCTTAAGCTCCAAATCCAACTTCTCTGATCCCAGTTGATTTTCCTGGGTTTGATTCTCGTATTCCAACTCAGCGCGGTGTAAGTCATCGACGGCCTTCTCATGATCCTGCAGAGAGATAACATTCTTATCAAAAGCTATCTGCGCTCGTCTCATTTCGCGCTTTGCGGCAGTTAATGTAACTTTCGAAAGGTCAAGCTTCTGTTTTAAGGCGAGCCTCGACGAGCGCGTCTCAAGTGCCTCACGCTCAACCTCCGATCTAAAACTGGCAAGTGTACTAATCTCCTGCTTTAACTGGCTGGTAAGGTCCGGGCTGTCTATTTTTGCTACCGCTTGCCCTTTCTTGACGGCATCCCCAGCCCTCACGAGCAGACTCACCCGACCCGACGCAGGACTAAACATCATCGGTTTTATTGCCGCAACAACTCGCCCCTGTACGCTCACATCTCGAACAAGATCAGCTCTCTTAACCTTGCCAAACCTAAGTTTCTCTGCAGCTACAGAAAGGGAAGTGCCCTGCCATTTTTCTACCCTTGGGTAGGTATAGGTAACGCTCGCGATAATGACGACAATCAAAACGCACATCCAGGGACGGATAATTTTCCTACCGCCGTTAGGCATAATGGTAATATCTTGATCTGACGTATCGCGAATCACTTGCTGGCTCCATTGGCTATTGCCTATTACAAACCAATATTCGTGCCAACTATTATCTTTTTGATTTATATGGTTTTAGTTTAAAACAAGACTGTCCAGAGCGTCCGACGGGACACTGAGCGGACACTTTTAGGGGGAATTGTAGGAGGGTGTAAATTGTAATTTAACCGGCTAGAAAGGTAGGTTCGAGTTGGCACCCTAGGGCGACAACTCACTAATTTCGCTGGGTGCCCAACCGTATCGCACCGCCTTCGACTGGAGTTGTCCCTTGATTCGGGGAGAAACAGGGCAAGTGTAAAGTTGCCAGTCTCCGCCTCCGAGACGATAGGCGATGGAGGCGCACTCAGTATCGCTGGATATTGTCACACTCGCCTCTTGGTCTGTGCTAAAGGTCGGCAACGCGGTTGTTGGTTTTTCTCCTCCAGGCCAGAACAATTCAGCCATTTCAGTTTCTGTCATCTCGGTGCTGTAGTCATAAATATCAGCTTCATGATTGGTCAATGCAGCTCGCATGCGGTCAAGTTCCTCCCAGTAATCAGGGTTTTCAGCAAGATTATTTATCTCGTGGGGATCATTCAATGAATCGAACAGCATCTCTCGTGGCCGTTCACTGAACCATTGCATCTGGACCTCATCGAGGTTGCCTAGATCCAACTGGCGCCACAGATCCTGCATTCCCAGGGCCATATAACGATGGTGTTTTCCGAAAGGCCATCTGCCTCCAATCGCGCTAGTATCTCGCCAACTCTGCGATCTATTGTAATAACATTATTGTAGTGCCTCGCGATGTCGTTGCGAATTGGCTGTGTATCAGGGTAATAGGGAGGCACCGCGACATCGTCGGGAAATAACTCGTCTTCCGAATCACGGTGATACCATATATGCATTAGCTGGGCAGTTAGGTGGGCAAATTTCTTGGGCCATGATGAGCGCAGCACGACTGGGCGCACAAACTCCGGCAGCAGTAAAAACTTTGGTGTAGCGGACGCCTTCGTTTGCCAGCTGATCAATATTGGGGGGTATGGCCAGCGTGTCATCGAAGGCTCCGATGCGCGGACTTAGGTCTTCCGCCATCAGCAGCAGAATATTTGGACGATCCTGAGCGTTTCCGACAAGCGGTGTTAGGGTCAACAGGGCAACCAAAAAGGTATTGATGATTATTTTTCTGATTGATCGAAAATTGACCATTACCGTCGGCATTTATGCGCCTATTTCACTCTTGAATTTTTCTTCCAGCACATCGGCATAGCTGTGCCGGTTCGTCTGCCGCAGCCGTACCAGATACTCAGCCAGTTTACCCCGGACATTAGCGGTAAAGGGGACGGTAAAGGGGACGGTAAAGGGGACAGATCTATTTAGTTTGTGACACATCAACAGCACTGTCATTCAGTCGTCAGCAGTTGTTGAAGTCGACATCCAGGGGGCTTAAGCGAAGCATCTGAAATTAATTTTTTTTCGAGAAAAAAAACCGGCATACTCCGAAGAATACACATCTATGGTAACTTCATATATCGTTTGTTCAGAGATATCGTCATGAAACATCGAGCGTTTGCCACACTAATAGTGTTGTACATATTTTCACCAACAGTTCAGTCGGTCGAACTTAAGGCGCTGTTCGACTTCCCCGTGATCACTAGCATGGCTCTTTCGCCGGATGGTAAATACCTCGCAATTCGTCGATTTGAAAATAGCGAACACATCATTGGCGTTGTAGAGACTGACGGGTTCAAACCTGTCGGCAAGATCAAATTTCCAGTCGGACTAGAAGCTGGCAGCTTCGACTGGGCGAACGGAGAACGTCTCGTTGTTAAGTTGTTTGTCTTGGAAGGAAAGAAGTCACCGGTAACCTATGGTGAACTTTTCGCAGTGAATGCGAATGGTGGTGATGGAGTGTTTGTTTTTGGTGCTCGAGCAGAAGCACTTTCAACTGGAACCCATATCCAAAATCGGAGCCGGTCGTCTCAAGCCTGGGGAACGGTTGTAAACACGCTGCCGAAAGACAAAAAACATGTTCTTGTGAGCTCGACGCCTTACAGCCCATCGCACGGTAAACCCGCCCAGTTAAGAAAATTGAACGTCTACACTGGCAAACTGGGCAATCAACTAGCCGTAACAGCACACGCCTACGGTCGTTTCTTCTTTGATCGCCAAGAACGCGTACGAATGATGCGGAGCCTCACCGAAGATCGAAAGCTCTATGTGCAAACAAGAGTCGATCCTGATGGAGCATGGCAGGTTTTTGACATGGGAAGAACTGGCGGACGTTTTAGTCCGCTTGGGGTGAACGGCGATGGCGAAGGCTATCTAGCATTCAACTTAAAGGATGGAGACAGGCGAGGTCTTTTTAACATTGACTTCTCCGGAGAGGAGAAAGAACTGATTTATGCGCACGATCGAGTCGATATTAATGGTCTGATTCGCTCTTCTGATGAGACCGCTATTTACGGCGTGAGAGTCGATGACGGCTTTCCCAGTTATTTTTTGTTTAAGGATGAGAGTAACGAAGCCAATGTATTCAGGCAGCTTTTGGGTGCTTTTCCAGGGCATTTGATCTATGTCACAAGCCAAAGTCAGGACGATCGTCTGTGGACGATTCGTACTCGTTCTGATGTTGATGACGGCACCTACTACCTCTTTAATCGTGAGAAAGGTGAACTTGTTTCGCTCGGACAAAAACGCAAGGGTGTGAACGCCAAGGAGTTGGCACCCACCACGCCAATATCATTCGAAAGCTTTGATGGCACAAATATCGATGGGTATTTCACGCCGCCGGCAAATACAACCAGAGCCCGACCTGCGCCGACTGTTGTGCTGGTTCATGATGGGCCGTTGAGTCGAGACTACTGGGAATTTGACAGCGAAGTACATGCTTTATCCACCCGGGGCTTTGGCGTGCTGCGGATTAATTTTCGAGGTTCAACTGGCTATGGGCTGAAGTTTGAGGAAGCGGGCTATCATAAATGGGGCGACGACATTCAACGGGATATTCTTGCAGGCGTAGATTGGGCAATCAAAAATAGCCTGATGGACCCCAAAAACATCTGCATTATGGGTGAAGGATTCGGTGCCTATTCTGCGGTTATGAGTGCATCTCTGCGCCCGGATTTGTTTCGTTGCGTCGTCGCCAATGGTGGAATGTACGATTTGCGATTGATGCTCAAAAAGGGAGATACACTCGATAAATTCGCCGGAGACGAGTATCTGCAAATGGTTTTGGGTGACGATTCTCAGCAGCTGGAAAGGTATTCTCCGATCAATCATGTTCAGAGTCTCAAAGCACCGGTGCTTCTTGTCCACGGTAAAGACGACAAGCAAACCCCGTTTGCCCATGCCAAGGCATTGCGCAAGGCAATACGTAAGCATAAGAAACTTCATGAGTGGCATGTGTTTAGACAAAAAGCGAATAGTTATTACGATGTCAGTGATCGAGTCGATTTAATGGAACGCATCATCGGGTTCATTGACGAGCACCTTGAAGTTAACCCTGGTGCGGCAACGATTGGAAAATAGCATAGGTATTCGTATTGAACATCGTTGGCAAAGCAGGTCAACATCGAAGACCTCAGTCAGAAAAGCCGTTGAACCATATTAGAATAATCAGTTGGGGAATCTCGATGCAAAGATCGCCATAATTGGATAGACAGCTCCAGCTGATTCTAAAGATAACAATCAAGGCGAGTCGCAAATTCTAATCTAGCGATTAGTTTTTTAAAAGAGTAAAGGGGACCAGTAAAGGGGACAGACCAGTAAAGGGGACAGATCTATTTGGACCAGTAAAGGGGACAGATCTATTTAGCTTGTAACCACGTTACTTTTAAATAGATCTGTCCCCTTTAGTTCTTTAGTTCTCTTTGGTTGTCCCCTTTAGTTGTTATCGCTTGCGCTTGTAGTATTCCCTGGCCTTGTGCCGAGAGCCGCAGGTCTTCATCGAGCACCAACGTTTGGTTCGACTGCGGGTAGAGTCATAGAATGCCCAGCCGCAAGTTGGTAAGTCGCAGCACTTGAGACGATCCCAGGCCCCGTTCTGCTGGCTTTCTGAAATTATCGCAATCAATCTACCGATAACACCGTCAATAGCGCCATGAGTCCCCAACTCCGCTGCTCGAAAGCTAACACCGTCTGTAGGATCAAATACTGCTTCGAAAGAAACGCCGGTTGCGAGTGCTTGTAATGCCTGCGTGCGCGTTTTGTCCAGAATCCACGCCCTGAGTTCATGGCGGAAATTGACGAGCTTTTGATGTTGTGTTGATGTGATTTTGTTGGCGCCGATCCAAAGGCCGGTGTCTCTTAGCCACGACTCTGTTGAGTCCAAGGTTCGGAAATCCTCGATGCCAAGCTCGTCAGACCAAGTATTTAGGAAGCCGTGTACAAGCACGAGGTTGCCGGGAGCAGGGTGGGCTTCGGTCCTTAAATTTGTGCTGATCGATGTCAAATCCATATTGCGATGTTATCACTCTCTAAATAGCTTAGCTGGTAATATTTATTATTACCGTCTATTATATATAGAAGGTAACAGCGAGGAGGTAAAAGATGATTCAAACAGTTTCAGTAAGCATTGATGTATCAAATATAGCGATTGCGACGGATTTCTATTTACAGGCGCTTGGCTGTGTATTCAAAACCAAATATTCAGAGAGTTGGGCTGTCGTCTCCATTGCCGGAGTAGACATCC
The DNA here is from genome assembly GCA_047629195.1 of Candidatus Azotimanducaceae bacterium. GTDB lineage: Bacteria > Pseudomonadota > Gammaproteobacteria > Pseudomonadales > Azotimanducaceae > UBA4582. The sequence continues at coordinate 14,469 of JBLHWY010000073.1, read as the reverse complement.
ACTTTTTGGAAAAGGACGCTGGAACTATCGCGGGTGGTGAACAGAAACGTCATTATGAACGTCATTGGACTCCCGTTCACCTCGACTTTGGTGTTGAGAATGTTGAACCGGTATTAGCATTGGTAAAAGAATTTGGTGGCTCAGTTGAAAATTTTATCACTGGAGATACTGCAGATATCGCCCATTGTGCTGATCCCTTCGGGAATGGTTTTTGCCTGATTCGAGAGTAAGTCTGTAAATTCTGATACCTGTTTTTTTGTTATTACTCTTCGGCTTGGCCGAGTAGAACTGTTAGCAGTTCCGGTAGTTCAATCTTTGGCTTCACTAGGTCGTCTTCATAGAGTACTTGTACGCCAATAAGGGAGGAGTAAAGTTACCTAGCATACGACCCGCTTTGTTTTTTCGAGAACCCATGTAGGTAAAAAAATTTCCAACATAGTCAATTCTTGCAGCGTCAACTTGCTTCACGACGCTGTCGATGCCGCTGCCAGTTCTTGCCAGTGCGACAACATGGTCGATTTCAGTGCTGGTTCATTCGCGAAATGCCAGTAGAAAGATCCTTTGCTTACACCTAAATCTCTAGCAATTGATTCTGCTTTTATTGCCGCTGGACCACCCTTGGTTAACGCGTGGAAAACAAGAACTGGGAAGTATAGGGGCGTTTTATTGGATATTAGTTGCTGGGTTTTTATCGCTAGCTTTTGTCTGCGCGCACGTGTTTTTTGTTCATGGCAGCCCGATTGCCATTTTTGCTGGGGCTGTTATCCCTTTGGGGCATGTCCAGCCTCTTTTTTTTCGCGCTGAATTAGGTTTAAGCCTCGCATCTACGTCTACACTTACAGCTGGTTTAGAGATAAGAGCAAAATAGATAATGTCAACATTCGGTCTGAGTGTCTTGGTTGGTAGCTGCCTCGTGGTATTAATTGCAATCGCTTACGGCACAAAGCGCTGGGAACAGTCAAAGGCGCAACGTGTGAAGTTGGCAGCGCTCCATCGAGATAGGTTTCGTGACCTTGGCTTCTTGATTGATGTGTTACCTGAAAGTGCTGTGTCGCGAGAGATGCTGTGTTTGTTAGTTCGAAATTTGGTGATGCATCTGGAGAAATCCGTAGAGCTGGATTCGACAAACATGGCCATGAAAGATAGGTTGAGCACTGTTCGGCACCTGGCAGATCGCGTGTATCGAGGAGAAAGGCTTCCCAAGCCGGCACCTACGGGCTCAATAGGAGACCAAATTAAGGATGTACAGAGAGCGTTAAAAATCATGAAGGAGTTTATCCTTCAGCAACACAAGGGTGGCTTTTTAACCAAAGAGTCAGCGAAGGAGAACATTAAGTCACTTCATCAAATCAACCTGACGGCCATGGTGAATGGGTTGATGCAACAGGCGAAATTCAATCTGGGTGAAGGGAATATATCCCTTGGGTTGCATTATTATCAACTCGCTCTTTCGGAGATATCCAAGAGTAGACAGTCTGGTAAAATTTTGTTTGAAGAGAAGCAGTTCATAAGCGAAGAGGTAAAGCGTATCAAGGCGAAGCAAAAAGCCGAGATCGATAGCGCAAGAATCAGTAAACCTCAGGACAACGTAACACTTGAGAATAAAGTGCAGTCGAAATAGTATGGGATGCAGCAAGTTCCCAAACTCCACTAGGTGTTGGTCATGGCGAAAGAGCAAGAACCAAAGCTTTCAGAAGAAGTTGAAATCGATCTGGACGCGCTCGAACCTGGCATCGATGAAAATGAGCGCAGAATAGAAGAGGATGAGAGAAGGGAAGCCGGTGACCGTCGAATTCTCGACAGGGTTGTGGCTGATAAAAAACCGCGTCGACAGAATCCTGATAGGCGAATCTAATTTCTGGACACAGACTCCCAGATGCTAACGCCTAACAGGGCTCTATTTGAGGGTTTTACTAAATACTACCCGTGAGTGATACGAAGACAGATCGGGGCTCGCCAACAAAATATCGGTCACTGCCGAATGCAAAATCAGCACGTTCTGCATAAGCCTTATCTGTCAGGTTGATGATTCGAGCTGCAAGTCGCCAAGTCTCCGACACGTCCATTCCCCATCGTAGGTTCAAAAGATCATGACCCTCATAAGGGTGCTGGTTCTCGGGATCCTCAAAGTACTTGCCCAGGTGAGTCCATTCTAACTCTACCCGTCCGCCTTCGCTGTATTGCCAAAGAATATTTGCCGACCCGAAGTTTCTTGGCGCAGTATCTATGTCATTGCCATCAATAGGTGTTGTCGCCAGAGGAGGGTTATTCGCATATTGGTGGATGGCATAACTCCAATTCATTTCGCTGCGAATGTTATCTGACCATGCAAAATTTAGTGCAAGCTCAACACCCTGATGCTCGGTTTTACCATTGTCGACATTGGTTCGGGAAGAATCTCTGAAGATAAAGTTGTCTTTGTTCATCCGATAAAACGAAAGGTCATAACCGAGTCGCTCATAGGTTCCTCTGAGCCCAACCTCTAGGCTATCGAGCTCTTCAGAATCGATAGCGCTCACCACTTGAGTATTCTGCAAACGATACAATTCTGTTGCTTGTGGGGCGCGGAACCCCCGGCTGAGTTGCAAATACCACTGTGTATTTGCTGTCAAATACTGGGAAAAGCTGATTTTTGGAGAGAAATTTCTAAATGTGTCTTCTCTGTCAGAAGGGCGGCTAAAACGACAGCCGCCAAAACTACAAGCTGTTCCGTCATCTTTTGTACGACCGTCCATCAGCTTATTGTCATAGTCGTAGCTGACGCTCTCGTAGCGACCACCAAGCGTAAGGAGCATGGAATCTGATATTGGTAGTTGGTACTGAGCGAAGAGCGCCCAAGTTGTTGCGTCAACGTCGTAGTCGTAGTGAGCGCCACTAGGAATTGTGTTCACCAGAAATGCGCTACCACTAACTGTAGCATTAGGCTGAAATTCCCTTAGGAAGGCGCTCGTGCTTTCTGCATCTATACCGACAATCAATCGATCGATATACCAGGCGGATTGTACGCCGACACTTGTGTGCCCGTTGGCCTCGATCGCTTGGCCCGGTAAAAAATGCTGGATGAACGTCATATCGGTGTCTCGAAAGTAGGGTGTTACAACAATCTCGGTGCCGTTGGTCAATGTTCGTTGCAACCGAATGTTTCCCCTGACTGTTTGAGAATCTCGAAATGCCTCTGGGTTAGGGTTTTGTTTGGCAGCCTCACTATCTTTATAGCTATCCGTACCGCTGATAAATCCCGCAGTCTCCTGATTCAGATTACTGAACCCAAGGGTTGCAATTGCGTTGAATGCACCCAGTTGGCCATCGTATTTGACGGTCGCCTTTTGCTGACCGTAGCCTGCGTCATGCTTATACCCACCATCACTGGTGCCGTTTAAGTCAATGCGAAAATTTGCGTAATTTGCTGATAACTTTGTTCGATAGTAATCATTAGGTCCGATCTCTGCACCAACTTGAAGGTTATCTTCATCTTCAACAGACGGGGTCAATATATTGATGAGGCCATGCATGGCATTTGAACCATAAAGTGCACTTGCTGGTCCTTTGATGACTTCAATCGCACCAGCTTGCTCCGAGTTGGCGTCGAACAGTTCATTGACATTGCAAAATCCGCTGGCGCGAAGGGGTATTCCGTCCTGAGCCATGAGAAACGCGCCACAACCGCCGGCACCTGTTAACACCGGGGATCTCAAAGCTGTTAAATGCTCTTGGCCATTGCCTCGGCTTATCCAGGCTCCCGAAACCCTTTGCATTGCTTCATTAATATGGGTTTGGCTGATCAGTTTTAAAGTCTCCCCGCTGATTCGAGCAACATTGGAGCTGATCTCTGATGCGGGTTGGCTAATTCTGGAGGCGGAAACGATGACCACTTCAATATTTCCATCCGTATCCCGCAGAGGTTCAGCGCCATACGCGCTGCTAAGAAACGCGAGAGCTACTGCCGCAATCGGTAAGCTTGATTTCATTCTAATTGTCCCAGACTCAAAAAGTTTGCCAGTATACCTGTTTTCATAATGCACAGTGCCGGCTGGTGTCTAATTTCGACCATGAGTCGCAATTTATTGACAAAGCACTGGGGATTCAAAGAACATACGCTTCTTGATAGCTAATGAGTGTAAGACAGAATGACCGACGATTCGGTAAGCCAGATTCCATTTGAGAAAAACCCTGAATATATAACGACTTACACCCCGTCGCTGTTGGTCTCATTTTCTCGAGCGGTGCAACGTCAGGCACTCGGCATAGCAGATGAAGCGCTCCCTTTTCGTGGAGTTGATGTCTGGAATGCCTATGAATTCAGTTGGCTAAACAAGAGAGGCAAACCGGAAGTTGCTCTTGCTCAGATTCATGTGCCCAGTAAGTCTGCAAATATTATCGAGTCTAAATCTCTAAAGCTTTATCTGGGCTCTTATAACGGCACTAAATTTGGCCGAAGGGGTGAAGTGATTGCAACTCTGGAAGCTGACTTGACGTTGGCGGCTCGGGCACCGGTAAGCGTGACACTTTTCGCCTCCGAACAAATACAGTCGAAAGGAATAGTCCCGATCTTAGGGCATAGTCTTGATACCCTGGATATCGATGTTGAAGAGTATTACTGGAATCCAGATTTCCTGGTGACCGAAAGCGACACGATTGTACGCGAGTCTTTGTTCACTAATCTTTTTAGAGCAAAATGTCCGATGACTGGGCAGCCTGATTTCGCAAGCATTTTGATTCAGTACAATGGTCAGAGCATCTCACATGAAGGATTGTTGAGATACTTGATCTCTTATCGAGAGCACGCTGAGTTTGCTGAACAAATCGCTGAAAGAATATTCGTTGATCTTATGAATCGTTGCATGCCTGAGAGGTTAACTGTTCAAGCGAAGTTCACAAGAAGAGGTGGTATTGATATCAACCCCTTTCGGTCGCACGAGGAAAATATCGGGCCTGACACGAGAGACTGGCGCCAGTAAGTCGATTAGTCGCCTCGCTTTGGAAACATCCAGTTTCTAAGCCAACCGTATAGACTGTTGCCACCAAGCGCATAGCGGTTTATCTGATCAATCTGGTGAGCTAATGCCAATTGATCCTGAAAAATAGCTTCTCTCTTGATCAGTGCGCGCTCGGGGTCAAGAGTTTTTATGACCACGGCGGGATTCCCCGCAGCAATTGAATTCTCTGGAATGTCACCGGCGACGACAGCGCCTGCGCCGATAATGCTATTGGCGCCAATAGTTACACCCTTACAGATAATAGCGGAATCACCAATCCAAACGTTATTCTTCAAGTGAACGGCTTTAGACGTCCCGACAGCCTCGGTTCTATCATAAATATCGTGCCAGTCCGCATCCGTCACGTAGCAGCCTGCCGCGAGCATGCAATTGTCTTCAATCGTTACCTGAGAGGCAGAATCGATTCTAACGCCTGGGCAGAGCAGGCAGTTGTCGCCAATATCGATATTTCCCTGATGCTGTTTAAAGGTCCAGGTGGAAAGTGCTACCTTTCTGTCTCGAGTAGCAACGACGTGAATATTTTTCCCAATCCGGATATTGCTGCCATGAACAGAAATGTTCCAAGGCTTCATCAGATGATAGCCTGAACCAAGTTGGGCTAATTGAGGAGAGACAAAATGGTTTGCATACCAGTTTTCTAAACGGATATACCAACTTTTTATCAAGTATGGCCTGTGATCATTAATCATAGAGAACGGGATGAAAGGAGTTGGTTCGTAATAGTACCAGAGTCATCGCTGAAGGAGTGTGCTATCCCGCTTTGCCCTGGCGTAGTGTTTCATTTTCCTTCTCCAGAGTTTCAATGCAGGTCAGCATATCGCTACTCTCTTCTGTGAATCGCCTAATCAATGCTTTCATATCGGGCACGACTTCCAGCTCCCCTTCTAGCTCTGTCGTTCTTGATATCGAAGCTTCAAGTTCCTTTTCTATCCTCTCCAGGCATTCGGTCGCCTCGTCGAAAAAGGATTGAAGCTGATCGAGTTCAGAGGCCTTGAGTGAGATTGTAGAGCTGGCATTTTGGTTTTCCTGTTGCAGTGAATCGATCAGTGCCTGTTGGCGGCTTGTCGTTTCCTTCAGTTTTTCCACATCGATTCGGTGATTGCGCCTTTCTATCGCGGCCGGCGAACTTGGAGAGTCCCCCTTGCCAATGATTGCCGGGCTCCGCAGCTCAATTGTTTCAGCAAAGCCAGAATCTTCTTTAGCGGCATCCTCCGAGGATTCTTCTTGCTCTGCTTCATTGACCGCTGGGATTTTAACTCCTTTCACATTGACTATTTTTTTAACTACAAAATCGGGTATAGCAATGGCGGCGAATCCAAGTTCGTTGTTAATGATTTGCAAGAGATTGATGAACGCATCACGAGTTTCGTTGTTATTGTTCTCAAAAGCATAGACCGCGGCTGCGCAGAGTTCTTGCCATTTTTGAGCGATATCAAAAGCTAGATCCTCTTTAGCATCCTCTGACATGTCGGCTGGAATGTCAGTGGAATTGTCGCTTGAAAGTTCTGTGCCAAAAAAATTACTCACAATCAAGTCGAGTGTTTGACCTATTTGATGCCATTTCTCGGCTTCATCTGCAATGGGCGCTGCAGTGATTTCAGCCTGCAGAAATAGATGTCTCAGAGCCGTTAGGTTCTCGTCTACGGAGTTGGTGGAATCTACTCCAATGAGTCTGTCTGGATGCAGTTGCTCGAACCTACTTGTCGTTAGCCTCATTTCCTCGTCAAGATAGTCTGTGTAACTTGTTTTTTCGAGAGTGGATGATGCTGCAAGGAGTTCGGTTGTTTTTACTTTTAATTGATCCAACCATGATACGAGCGTATTTACACGCGCTCTGAGTTTGTGATTCAAAATTATAAATATCACCAAACCAATAGCAAGAACGAGAAATGCTTGCACCGCCCATATGACGGCTAGCTCTGAAATGTTAATCAATTGAGCACCGTTTTTCCTTTTTAGTCGTATGAAGTATGGTACAAAATGCAGATTTCACATTATTTCGGCTAATGCGCTCATAGAAACGTATTTTTGCTTTAGTTGCATTGTTATCTCTAATGTCTGTATCCCAAGTAGGCTGTGATGTACCATCGGTGAGTACCGTCGCGATTGTCTTCAAGATTTCACTTGGATTTAGTTTGGCCTATCACTTGATTTGCGAAAACGATCTGCTCGCTGCTGACTGGAAGCAGTTGAGAAGTGAGAGTATGAGTTGGCAAGAGGAGAACCAGAGCTTAAGTGGTTTTGATGGATCAACAAGATTTTGGTGTTCGGCTGCTATTTTCGATGTTAATTGGGTGGCGCAACGAGTACTAAAGGAAGATCAGTTCGAGTGTTACCTTACGGAAGATTTAGCACTTATAGGATTTAAGGAAAAACTACCGTTTACAGTAAGTTATGAGTGGAAAGTTAAGTTGGCGGAAAAATTACAATGGCGACATGTTGTGAATCAGGTTTTAAGTAAAAAGTCTGTCAGCCAGTTAGGATTATTTGAGGATTAGTAGATGTTAATTGAGCGAAGTTCCCGTCGGGAATTAGAAGTACAAGACCGTTTAATAGATGAACTTATTGGAATTTGTCGGGGTGTTATTGCCGACGACAATGTTGATGAGCGCGAAGCAATATTTCTTGGTCAATGGATTGAAAACCACCGAGACATTGCAAATAGATGGCCGGTTAACATTCTATATGCACGCATTACAGAAATGCTGAAAGATGGCGTGCTCAGTCAGGATGAGCAGGATGAATTGCTCAGGACATTGCAGGAATTAACCGGGGAAAGCTCGACTTACCAAAAGCCAAACCGCTCGACTTCATTACCCATTAATCGGCCTGTAGCAGCAGTAGATTTTTCAGGTAAAACTTTCTGCCTGACTGGACGTTTCGTGTTCGGGTCAACGATCGAGTGTGAAGAAACCGTGGCGGAGTTAGGCGGCAAGCTGGACCAGACGCCGACTCAGGATACAGATTATCTAGTCATAGGAGAGCTTTGTAGTCCCGATTGGGAACACACGTCTTTCGGTAAGAGTATCGAGACGGCCGTGGAGATGCAGGCGCGAGGCCATGAGATCAAAATACTATCAGAAGAGCATTGGGTAAATTGTATGGAGTGAGGCCTTAGCGAGCAGCCAAGCACTCAATCTCAACCTTGCTGTTAAGCGCCAGTCCACTCGCCCCTAGCGCACTGCGTGCAGGTCTATGATCTCCTAGTGCGCTGACATAGACTTCGTTCATTTCGTCCCACTCGCCCATATCCGCTAGGAAGATCGTACATTTCACGATCTTTTTAGGATTGGACCCATATTTTCTTAAAATTGAAAAAATATTTTTCATTGTCTGTTCGGTTTCTGCCTTTATGCCACCTGTAACAACAGAAAGCTCTCCTGGAAGGTTACCAATTTGCCCGGACAGATAAAGCATGTCGCCTACAGCAACTGCTTCGGAAAATGGCAAATTCAATTTTTTTGTTACATCTGCTCCCAGTACTTCAACTTCTGCAGCCAGGCTGTATGAGGCTGCGCTGACTAAAACCGCGGTGAATGTTGCATTGAATGTCGCTTTGAATATTGTGAATAGGGTCTTTTTCATGTGCTTTGTTCCCTTATAGAAATGTTCTTTTCGATTCTATGATTCATGCGTGCGAATCATTTATACCCGTTGGAAATCCATCAAGACTTTCTGCATTATCAGATTGCCAGTATTCCTCGATTTCCGATTGGCCTTTCTTTTCGCTCCATTTATCCAATGTCCCACGCTCTGATTTGTACTCATAGAAAGGAACAGCATAGCCGCAAGAAGTTTGTACCATCTCGATATCGATTTCAAAAATTTGCCTTGCGCCCATTGTGTTCTCGAATTTCGATATATGTTCTAGCCAACCGTCCTCGCCTTGGTGAGTAACTTTAGCGGTGCCATATAGTCTCAAAATGAGTGGTTGGCGTTCGAAGGAGCAGAACATTAAGGTAATGCGATTCAATTTTAAAAGGTGAGCCGCTGTTTCATTGCCACTTCCCGTAAGATTCAACCAGATAGCACGATTATCGTCCAAAATGCGTAGCGTATCGGTGCCTTTGGGTGACAGGTTTACTCGACCAGATTCTGCCGCACTAGCGACGAAGTAAATGTGTTGTTGTTGAATAAAATCGATATGCTTTTTATTGAGTGATTCGAACTGATCTGCCATTGCCTCTATCCTATGATTCGCTTGAATTTTTGCATTTTTCTCTGGTTGCCCGAGCGACTTTATTTGCTCGAACGGACGTTTTTACACGAAGATAAGCATGCATCTGCTTTATTGAAAACGCTCCGGGGAAATATCTGAAAGATGCATGTCGCGGCAGAAATCGGTGATGATGTCATTTGATCCGCAAATTAAATGACACGTGATATCCGCCAGCGTTGGAGCAGATTGAACGCCGTATCCGCCCTGGCCCGCGAGCCAGAAGAATCCGGACAACGTCGGGTCAAAGCCTAGAACAAATGTTTTGTCTTTGGCAAATGTCCGCAATCCGGCCCAGCTATGATTGATTTTAGAAACTTCGAGATGGCTGATGCTCTGGACCTTATCAATTGCCACTGCCAAATCAATATCGTCTGGAAATGCATCGCACGCTTCTGACTCTGTTTCGTCTGCTGGGGATATGAGAAGTTGCCCGGCTTCGGGTTTAAAATAGAAATTCTCTTCGGCATCAATAATGAGCGGCCAGTCTTTGATGTCCATTTCTGCAGGCGCGTCAACCAACAAGGCAGATCTACGATAGGGTATAACCGACACGGCATTAGCCCCAGCAAGTGTCGCAATATGGTCTGCCCAAGCACCAGCTGCATTAACAACAGTAGGTGCGGTAAATATGCCGTCGTCACAGCTAACTTGCCACACAGCGTTTTTTCTCGCCAGTTGAAGCACCTCCCTATTGAAGACGAGTTGCCCACCGTTGTTGCGGAAACGACGTAAGAATCCCTGCAGAATTGCATCGACATCAAGGTCTCCGCTCGTGGTGTCTATCGCGCCACCTTGTAGCTTAGCGCTATTGAGTATGGGCACGCGTGTGACGAGTTCCGCCGAAGTCAGGGATGCCAAATGGCTCGACTCAATTAGCATGGAAGAGAGCACAGACTGCTGATTATGGTTCGCGATAAAGACGCTATCTCTCGGGGTTAATAGAGCATATTCAGAAAAGCCTTCAGGTGGCTGTGTGTAAAATTTTTCTGCCGCTGCCGTGAGATTTCGCACAACTTCATTGCCATAAGCCGGCGCAAACGCAGCGGCCGATCTGCCGGTGGCGTGGTAGCCTGCAGCGGATTCTCTTTCCAGTACTAAAACTTTACAGTAACTGGAAAGCTGTGCTGCTGCTGAAACACCCGCGATACCTGCGCCAATAACAATGACATCGAAAGCCTGCTGCATGGTAAGTTACCTTTTAAAATTTTTTCTTAGCGTGTTTTAATCTCGCTTGAGAATCGAGCGAACGCGGTTTATACAACCTTTCTAATTGCATTGTGGCTTAAGACTCTTCATGTAAAAGTGCCGCTGAAGGCTCTTCATGTGTAGGTGCCGCTGAAGGCTCTTCATGTGTAGGTGCCGCTGAAGGCTCTTTGTGTGTAGGTGCCGCTGAAGGCTCTTCCGGTGGCATCAGTGCCGAAGATAATGGTGTGCGCCTGAATGATTTTGTTGGGCCGTAGTAGGCGGAGAGGTAGTCAAGGATTTTGTCTTCATTATCACCGAGAGGCCATAGCCCCTGTTTTTCCTGCATCCACCGTATCATGGCGAGCCAGCCTTCTCTGTCTGCTCTGTTTTGCGTCACCAGTTTTAGCGAATGGCAGGCGATACAAGTCTGTGAGACGATTTCTACATTCAGTCCCGCTTTGAGTTCATCCTCGGCGTAGCTAATACTTAAGTGGGTTGTTCCAGCAAATAACAGAAGCCCAATTATCGTGTTTTTCATACCGTTACTCTCACCGCAACACGATGACAAGCGTTGTTCAGATATCCGCGAGGATTCCAACCAGGCACTACCATTGGCTGCTGACGACCTTGTTCGTCCGTTGCACGCGCCCAGACTTCGAAATAGCCTTTACTTGGAAATGAAACTTCAGCATTCCAATGCTGCCAAGCCAATCGATTGGCTGGTCTTGATAGTTGGATCTTTTGCCAGGTTTGCCCAAAGTCAGTTGAGAGCTCCAGCCTTTTCACGCTTTGATCACCAGCCCATGCATGCCCTGCAACTTTTAGTGGTTTTGATAACGAGTGAACAATTCCTGATTTGGGTTCGGTAATCAGCGATTTGACCGGCATCGACTCAATAATACACATATCTTTGGCAGCCACCTCAGTACCTGGGGCGACTGGCTTACAAGGGACACGGTATGAGAAGCCGCCCATTTTGGAGCCGTCATGTACTTTGTTTCTAACGACTATTTTTTCTAACCATTTGCCCGAAGTTGACGCTGGCCAACCTCCAAAAACCAGTCGTAATGGATATCCGTTCATGGGAGGTAAAGCCTGGTCGTTCATCTCCCATGCAATCAGCGACTCAGCTTCAAGTGCCTTTGAAATTGGGACGCCACGGCTAATTGACTGCTTGCTAGGATCACCGGAAAGGTGTGTGTCTTTGCCGTAGTAGCCGATATATACCGCATCATCTTTCAATCCCGCCGCCTTAAGCACATCCCGAAGTCTTACTCCAGTCCATCGAGGGCAGCCCACTGCGCCGGTGCTCCATTGGTTTCCTCTTGCGGGTGGGTTGAACTCAGATCTGCCATTACCGCCACACTCCAGAACGAGTTGATAGGTGTAATGTTTGAAGTTCTTTTTTAGTTGGTTTAAATCTAGCGTTAATGGCTTTAAGACGGACTCGCCCTCGATAGTGAGTTGCCAAGAATCAACATCAATGTTGCTAGGAGGAATGCCGTTGTTACGTACAAACAATCGTTCAGCGGAAGTGATTTTTTCATCGAGCAGGTGTGGGGGTGTTTCGGCGTTTACAGGACGGTCATTGAGGACGGTTAGACCCGAATGTTTGCCTTTGATTGTATAGGTAGAAATAGCTTCTGCGAATGCAGATGATACAGATGCACTTGAAACAAGTGCTGTAGACGTGATTGCTTTCAAAGCGCTGAATCCGCTCAAACCGAGAGACATGTGAGATAATTTGCGAAGGAAATTGCGGCGATTGGTGTTCTTCGGCTGTTTTGGGGTTTTCAAATGTTGATCCTCGTTCGCATTAGAACTTGAATAGCGACTAAATATTTTCAGATAGTTTCTTGAGCTTGTTCCATACCGTGGTGCCGGTGTCATCATCGAAGGCCCATTCAACGTTGCATTCCGCAACACAAGTGTCTTGGTTCGCTGACCAGTAATTGCAAGAAATATATGGGTGCGGATCTATATGACTTAGTTTAATCGGTGTCGGTCCAGTTGCGATCCACCCTTGCGGATTAGAGCCATTCCATTCCCAAATAGGGTGTAGCATACGGGATCTTGGTCTACCTCCTGTATCGACCGTCGCGACGGTACACCAAACTATGGTGAGGGCCAAATTGACAAAAAAGGGCGCTGTCTCGATTAATGAATTCATGCAACGCTCCGAATTGGTATTCGAATTAGTGAGCGCCATCATATCCTTAATAAAGGGGTGGATAGTAGGGCGAAATATTCCGTATGGTCGTGAAGCATGGATATGATTTAATTGGCAGCTAAGTATTAGAGATTTAAGGTGAGAAAAATTTATGATTGATTTGTATACCTGGCCCACACCCAACGGCCGAAAGATATCGATAGCACTTGAAGAATTCGATTTGGACTACACCGCGCATCCAATCAATATTGGTAAAGATGAACAGTTTACGCCTGAGTTTCTAGATATTAGCCCTAACAATAAGATACCAGCTATGGTTGATCGGGCGACCGGGCGGTCCATGATGGAGTCGGGTGCGATACTAATTTATCTAGCTGAAACTTATGATAAGTTTTGGGGTGATGACCGATATGAAACCCTCGAGTGGTTGATGTTTCAAATGGGTGGGTTGGGTCCCATGCTTGGGCAAGCTCACCATTTTCTACACTACAATCCAGATAAAGCACCTTATGCTGATGCTAGATACAGAGCAGAAGCCAGGCGCTTGTACAGCGTGTTGAACACGCGCCTGCAGAATAAAGAGTATCTGTCTGGCAGTTATTCAATTGCGGATATAGCGACCTGGCCCTGGATCTCTCGGTACGAATGGCAAGAAATAGACTGGCAGGATTATCCAGCGTTAAAAACCTGGTACGTGAAGATTGCCCAGAGGGCTGCGGTACAGCGAGGATACAAAATCCCGATGGAGGTCAACGAAATTCCAATCCCGGAATGAATCCGGGAGAATCTGACCTCGCATTCATGAGGTTAAGCTGACCAGTTAATGTTTACATTCAGTTTCGATGGGCCGCCTAACTGATCAAACTCGTCCTCGCTGCCGGGGAGCAAAGAGATACTGTCCATATGCTTGATCATAGAAGCAACGACAATCTCCCCTTCGAGCCTCGCAAGGTGTGCCCCTAGGCAGTTGTGAATGCCATAGCCAAAAGCCAGATGCGGATTAGGACTACGGTCGATCATAAACTTTTCGGGTTGATCGAATACAGTCTCATCACGATTAGCGCAGGCGATCATTGGTATTAGTAGCTCATTTGCCGGTACTGTCACGCCTGCGATTTCCGACGCTTGAGTCGTCTTACGAATAGTGACAGAGAAGGGAGAGTGAACCCGCAGTGTTTCTTCAACAAACGTTGATATGAGCGTGGGGTCTTTTTTCAACTGTTGGAAGGTTTCCGGTAATTCGTTGAATACTCTGACTATTCCAGTAATTAGACCGGTTGTTGTTTCGTTACCAGCGATGAGCAATAGGCGACAGAAGCTAAGCAATTCTTCTTTGCTCAAGTGCCCATCTTCGGTCTCAGTTTCAATCAATCGACTTAGCAGGTTATCTGCCGGTGCTGCGCGAAACATTGCGATACGTTCAAGGAAATAGGCATCCATTTCGGCTCCTGCGGCACTAGCTTCTGGGCTGGGATTGGCGAGCAGAATATCGCCGATGTTGCTGAAAATTGTATCCGACCATTCTTTGAATTTACGAATGTCACCATCTTCCACGCCAAGCATGTATGCGATGACAGTAACGGGTAGGGGTGCTGCAAGTGACTCTACGAGTTCTGGTTGGTCTGATTTTTTCATTACGTTCATCAGGTCTTCACATCGACCCTCAATCAAAGCCCGCTGATTCTCGATATGACCTGGTTTGAAGGCATGGCTGACCAATTTTCGTAGACGGTTGTGTATTGGTGGATCGCTGAAGAGCATGCTGGGTACCGTTCTTTCTTCCTTCGGCACAAAAGAGACATCTGAGGAATAAGTAGCGTTGTCCTTTAAAACCTGCTGAACATCTTTATGTCTGGCAACCTGCCAAGCGCCATCGGGTTCTTTGTGTACTGGTTTAT
>JBLHWY010000072.1:0-31042 GCA_047629195.1 Candidatus Azotimanducaceae bacterium | reverse complement strand
TTAACGGGTCTTGCGCTGGCGATAGCACTCACCTACGATGCCATTACCGATCCTATTGCTGTCGGCCTGTCTGATCGATTGAAAGAGCGTTTTGGCCATCGACATCCAATGATAGCAATAGCGGCTTTTGCTCTGGCAGTGTCATTTTTTAAATGTCGTGGCGTTTCCAGAGAAAGCCATCTACGGTACAGTACCTGATGAAATGTTATGGAGTTTGGGTTCTTTTGTAGGGCCTGCGATTTCTGTGTTTACTTTAGTTGGCATCGTATTTTTCTTTTTTATCGAATTGACCGCGTAAAGCATAGAGAGATTGTTGGTGAGTTGGCCAAGCTTGGAAATAACTTAGAAGCACAAAAACGAACAGATTAGACTGCTTAGTAATAATGGAGATGCGAAATGAAGTTAGGAATGATGTTGGGATTCGAAGACTCAATCGAAATGATAACCACAATCTCGCGAGAGGCTGAATCTGCCGGAATTCATGCACTGTACACTGTAGATGCAGGGCGTAGTGCAACCATAACAGCCGCTGCGGTCATAAATGCAACACAGCGTGCGAAGGTAGGTACATACATTGTCAATGCCTACGCTCGCGAACCCTGGATGACCGGTATCGAAGCGCGTGATCTCAATGAGATAAGCGACGGACGTTTTGTCCTGGGTGTTGGTACTGGCAATTTACATTTTAATGATTATTACATGGGGCTTGATTCATCTAAGCCACTCGCCAAGATGCGAGACTTTATGCAAATTGTTAGTGCTGTTGTTGCAGGAAGGGCTGCTGAGTCTGTTCGCTATCAAGGCAAGATGCACCGTATTCGCTGGCGTGCCAGTTGGGAGCCGCAAGCTTCAAAAGTCCCCGTCTACTTATCCGCCTCAGGTCCTAAAATGGTGAAGCTGGCGGGTGAGGTCTCGGATGGGGTTGGAATAGGCATCATGTCATCTGTTGAGTTTGTGCGTGATATTGTGAAACCTAATGCTAGAGCGGGCGCGGAAGCTGCAGGAAAAGACCCTGACTCCCTTGCTTTCCCGATGGCAGCAACAGTTAGCATCAATGGTGATGTCGAAGCTGCTCGTGATGCCTCACGTAGATCTGTTTGTAAATTGTTTCATCCTATTCCTCACCCATACTATGACTCACAGTTGCGACAGCTTGGCTTCGGTGATTTTGTTGACCAAGCAGCAAAGCTGATGCCAGAGGGCAAGCTGCGTGAAGCAATGGACCTAGTCCCGGATGAGGTGATAGATAGCATGACAATCACCGGCAACGTTGACGAGTGTGCCGCGCGGATAAAAGAGTATGACGAAATTGCAGATGAGGTGATTCTTGCTCGAACTGCACAACGCGGTGAAGCTAGAGGTATGGCTGCCTATGATGAAATACTTGAATTGATTGATAAAGTATCAAGTTAGTTCCCGTCCGAAAATGCTCACATCAGCGTAAATTCCCGAGACTTTTCAGATCGGCTGTTCAGAAAATTCATAGGTTGTCGGGAAGTAACCATTGAGATGTTCAGTTTCGGGGTAGGAACAAGTTAGTTCCCGTCCGAAAATGCTCACATCAGCGTAAATTCCCGAGACTTTTCAGATCGGCTGTTCAGAAAATTCATAGGTTGTCGGGAAGTAACCATGGAGATGTTCAGTTTCGGGTCACGAACAAGCTGATGCTTAGCCTGAAAGTCGAACTCAGGGCAAGGTTGTTCGGTTTGCTCGAATGATTGGCAATAAAACTCCGAATTGTCGTTGCCAGCACCGTTGTTAAGATAACCCCATATTTATTGAATGAGGTTCGACGTTATGGATGTAACTTTGGAAATAGATCATGCGAAGATTCCCAGTCGCTTTCGTGATCGTTTAACGAAGAGAGTATTGGATCGCTTCCAGCGACTGGACAGTGTGATAAGAAAAATACGCCTGTCTCTCAAAGTTCAGCCGTGTGAATCCGGTGGCAAAGACCGTGTTTTTCAGATTCAATTGATTCTTGTTAATGGCGGGCAGATCATGATTACGGAGAAAGCGCGTCATTTTGCTCAGGCAATTAGAGGTGGTATCCGCAAAGCCAGAAGATTGTTAACGAACGAATTGAGTAAGCAGCGTCGTCATAATCGTCAATTGGTATTACCTAGCTGTACTTAGACTACTAGAGTTATGTGCCGGTGGACACTGTTCTGCCATTACCCCCCTAGGGTATGCTTGGTCACCCGTAAGAGTAATACTCTTATGCGGTGACATTTTTAATTGATTATTCTACGCGCTCGAATAGGAGTTACCGGTTACTTGAATAGACTTTGTCGAGAATGTTCTGTGATTTTGACAACAGTTGGATGTTTCAGCTTCCGTTCCGGTGAAATGGCATAAAAAGACTCTTTGGCAGTATCAATTGAGCCAAGGCAAACAGAGTGATACATCGAACATACTTCTGTTGCAATGGCGGTTGGCGCTGGAAATAAACCATGCGCTGCTTCTCCAAATGCTTTCAATAATGCGCTATCGCTAAATTCGGCAATAACTCTAGGCTGGATGCCATTATTCTCAAACCACTCATCAATCCCCCGCCGTACAACACTTGCCTGTAGCGGTAACAATAAGGGTGCGTTATCCAATGAGGCTGGGAAATTGCGGCTGTATTTGCGCGCGATACTTTTATGCGCGAACAGACTGACTCCAGACTCACCTAGTGGATGTGTATACGCTTTTACGCCAGTGCCATGAGGTAAACCCTGGTCGGAGATCACAAGGTCAAGGCGGTGAATAGCAAGTTCCGCCAGCAACTGATCCATACTGCCTTCTCGGCAAGTCATGCGAATAGGTTCGTCAAGCTCGAACACAGGTTCAAGCACTCTTAGCGCTATCAGTTTGGGTATAGAGTCTACAACGCCGACATTCAATGTGGTCGTTACCAGGGCTTGCTTGCTTTTTACCCGCTGGCTCAATTCAGCACCCAGGGTGAATATTTCATCTGCATATTGTTTAACGATATGCCCTGTCTCTGTGAGTACAAGACCTCTTCCTGCGCGGACAAAAAGTGAGTTGCCAACAGTCTCTTCAAGCAGCTTTATCTGCCCGCTAATTGTTTGTGGCGTCAGGTTCAGAACTTCTGAGGCTCTGACAATACTGCCTTCGCACGCTACCGTCCAAAAGTATAAAAGGTGGGTATAGTTGAGGTGCCTCATGCTTGAGTCCCATTTGTGTGAAATTACTAAGCTACCATCCACCTTTAATAATCAGCGACCACTATTTCTCTTTGCGGCAGCCTCCAGATCGGCAGCTTTAGTGCGACCTGCAAGCATGAAATGCTCACCGACGCTATCGCCGATGCGCACGGTCAAGATCTGAGTGATTTTTGCGCTTGGCCAAGCAGGGCAGTCATGCCAGTGCGGACATCAGCACGACAAACAATCCTGAAACTGCGAGTGCAAGCACCGCTATTTGAAAGAGATTTGCAGCCAAGCCAAAATGCGGTGATTATGCCTACCATCACAAAGTCCTTGCTGCCAAATGGCTTCAGCAAGGACTTTGCCGTAACAGGACGCTTGACTCCAGTCGGTTGTTTGTCGCTCTGGAATCGCTTTTTTCGATGCATTACGTGCTGAGCCCTTTCTCACGAGGTGCTTCCGTGAGTAGGCCCTGCTTTTTGTAGAGTATCTTGACAACTAAACGCGACAACGAAAGTTGAATGGCTTCTGGTCAATAATCTATCAATCGGATTCACGAATACCCAACGACCTAATTTCGTTAATACCCTGCCAGTCCTGATAGTCAAAAAAATTGACTCAGTCTACAAAAGCGTGCCGGTTATGCACTAAGCTTTGCATTAGGTTGATTTTTTCGTCGATCGAACGCTAGTCTGAGACTTCAATTTTCTGGAAGTCGGGCGCTCTTCTTTCAACGAATGAAGCGACACCTTCTTTGAAATCGTTTCTCGCCAGGCTCTCGTCCATCCAGACGGTTGACTCATCCATCGCTTCGCCCAGTTCCTTGCTCAAATGTTTGTAAATTTGGCGTTTCATCATCATGATGGATGATGGTGCGGATGTGTTGGCTATTGCCCTGAGATAACTTTGTGCTTCGGTTACACATTCGCCGGGCTCGCATAACCTATTTGCATAACCCATGCGATAGGCTTCTTCACCTTCAATTTTGCGTGAGCTCCAGTTCATGTCTAACGCATGGGATGGGCCGACAATCTTTGGCAACATCCAACTGGTGCCGTGTTCGGCGATAAGTCCTCGGGGCCCAAATGATGTGACGATTTTGGCATTGCGATCCATAAAACGCATGTCGCAGAAGGTCGCATAGCTAAATCCCAGACCGGCTGCAGCGCCGTTGATTGCTGCAATTAGGGGCTTCCTCAACCCAAGGAAGTAAGTAGGAGAAGCCTTATAGTTCGAGTCATCATCGGGATTGCCCGGGCTCGCTTTCAAATGATCGTAAGCATTGCCCAGCCGTTGTCCTGCTTCACTCATGTTGCCCAAAGCGTTCATGTCCACGCCGGAACAAAACCCTCTGCCTGCACCGGTTAGTACCGTGCCGATAACCTCTCCGTTGCGCTCAGACTGATCAAGAGCATGACGAATTTCGGCCTGAGTCAGGTCTGTTAAAGCATTGAGTTGGTCTGGCCGATTCATGGTGATTGTTGCTACTCGGTCAGTGACGTCATAAAGAATTTCTTCGTAATTTGTTGTCATGGTTATCTCCTTTTAATTTTCCTAGCCCCAAGGTAGCGCATCTTGTCACGAAGATGTAGCTGAATATTCTAGCCAGCAGGCTAGATAATCACTTCGATCAGGTGCGGCCCTTTGTTAGCCATACAGTAGGCGAATTGGGTGTTAAATTCCTCAATGGTGGTCGAACGCATAGATTCAATGCCCATACCTTGCGCAAGCTGGCAGAAATCCAAGTCCGGATTAGACAGATCAAACATGGAAAGCGCTTTAGGTCCGGCATCATTTGCTGCGCCGACATTGTGCAGTTCTAAATTAAGGATGTTGTAGGTACGATTATTCCAAATGACGGTAGTGACATCGCATTGTTCCCGCGCGATCGACCAGAGACCCTGGATAGTGTACATACCTGCACCATCGGATTGAAGATTAACTACCTTGCGATCTGGACAAGCCACCGCTGCGCCTAATGCCATTGGAATGCCAATACCGATGGCGCCACCGGTGAGGGCGAGCCAGTCATGTTGGCGGGCATTGGCCGTTAACATATAAGAGGTTGCGCCTGAGGTAGTTGATTCATCCGCAATTATGGCATTTTCCGGCAGCAGCGCCGCGATAGCATGCGCTGCTGTAACTGGGGTTAATTCTCCTGATTGGAGTTCCGGCAGTATCAACTTGCTTCGTGGGTCTGTTGCCAGTTTGCCGACGGCTGGCGCGCCAACTTCATCGGCAAGGGCTTCGAGTGCGCTAATTTGGTCGTCTGCAGGTGTTGTCAACTTGAAGGGTTCAACACCTTCAGGGCAGCAATCTGATTTTTTGCCTGGGTAGGCGAAGAACGTAACGGGTCTGTCCTGACCAACCAGAATGAGTTCGTCGCAGCCATCTAGTGCTTGATAGATTTGATCTGGGAAATAGGGCAGCTTAGGGATTTCCACTCGACCCGCACCACGTTCGGCTCGAGGATAAAAAGTAGAGAGATAAATAGTGGCACCTGTTTTCTCGCGTATGCGAGCCAGAGCCTCAAGGCCTTGCTCTCGGACGGCTGACCCATTGACAAGCATGACTGCACGTTTTGCCTTCTCGAGCCGTTTTGCAGCGTCTCTGATCAAGTCTGATGGCACCGTGCGCGGGCCGGTGATGGCCATTTTTTCCGCGACTCTGCCGCCATCATCCCAGGCCGTGTTTGCCGGTAGGAGTAATGTGGCTACCCCGGGGTTGTCAGATTGCGAGGCTGCAATAGCGGCGGCGGAATCTGCACCGACATCAGCTGCACTTTCACTGACACGTAACCACTTTGAAAAAGGTTCAGCATAACCTTCAATATTGGAAGTGAGCGGGGCTTCGTACTGGCGATGATAGGTTGCATGTTCGCCGACAATATTTACTAATGGCGTAAAAGCTTTTTGCGCGTTGTGCAGGTTGGCTATGGCATTGCCCATACCTGGCCCGAGATGGAATAGCGTTGAAGCCGGCTTTTCTGCCATCCGCGCATAGCCATCCGCTGCCCCGGAAGCAACACCTTCGAACAGGCAAAGGACGCCGCGCATTTCGCGCACGCTGTCGAGCGCCGCCACAAAGTGCATCTCTGAAGTACCAGGGTTTGAAAAGCAAACCTCAACGCCTGATTTCACCAGGCTTGCTATAAGACTTTGGGCTCCATTCATTTCACTCTACCTTTTTTTGATTAACCGATGAGATGCAACATAGCATCAATGGAATTAATCAAACACGAATACAAATGTGTTAGCAAGGTATTGAATGAGTTCCATGCGAAGATCAGTCACACCGCTCAGTTGTTTTCGACAGCCCATGAAAATAGATGGCGCCTCGATGCAAACAACATGGACCGGTATTTCATTGACCGTGACCATGTGACCATGTGACCATGTAACAGTGTCCATGCTACTGTTTTGCCAAATGGCGTCAGGTTCGACATCGAATTTGATGTACAGTGCCTTCATTAGGTCCGTCTTGAGGGAGGGGCGGTGCTAAGGCCATTCAGGGCTGTTTGGAGTAAGGGCCGGCCTACGGTTATCCGTGAACCGTGCCTCGAATACGAAGAGTTTCTACAAGGCAAATTTGCACTGATGAGGGATCTGCAGGCGGCCGAAATGCTCGGTATATCTGCCGAATGATTTGCAAATTGCTCCCTTTCATATTGTCCCTTCCATATCGATGGATTTGGCTTGGAAAGGTTTATTCGAAAACGTAGGAGATTTCAGTCGAGTCATCTTCGCGCACGGTTTCTATTTGTACCTTAAAACCCCACAGCCGGTGTAGGTGCTTCAGCACCTCATCTGTGCTGTCAGAAAGTGGTCGACCGCCACCCTGGTAGTGACGTAGCGTGAGGGTGCGATCGCCATGAATATCGACATTGTAAACCTGCAGATTTGGCTCCCAGTAAGAAAGCTCGTACTGTGCTGCCAACTTGCTGCGTATTTGTCTGTAACCTGCTTCGTCGTGAATGTCTGAAATGCCAATCGTGTTTTTACGTTCATCGTCCATGACGCAGAAGAAGCGGAATTCGCGCATCAAGCGCGGTGAAAGGTACTGCGCAATGAAACTCTCATCCTTGAAGTTGCGCATAGCGAAGTCCAATGTCTTTTGCCAATCAGAGTTTGCAATATCGGGAAACCATCGTAAATCCTCGGCGTCGGGCTCCACACAAATCCGCTTGATGTCCATCATCATCTTAAATCCCAAGGCATAAGGATTGATACCACTGTAGTAGGGCGAGTCAAATGCTGGTTGGATAATGACATTGGTGTGGGTGTGAAGAAACTCAATCATTGAGGCATCGTTCAACTGCCCACGGTCATAAAGGTCGTGCATGATTGTATAGTGCCAGAATGTCGCCCAACCTTCATTCATGACCTGTGTCTGTTTCTGAGCGTAAAAGTACTGAGATATTTTCCTTACGATTCTAACGACTTCACGTTGCCAGGGTTTTAGCAGTGGGGCGTTTTTCTCAAGAAAGTAGAGCAAATTTTCCTGGGGTTCGGATGGCAACCTGATATCGTCATCTTTTTTTTCGTCGGTTTCTGCCAGCCTGAGCCGAGCCCATAATTCCTTGACATGATTCTGTAACGCTTTTTCGCGATCGTTCTGAATTAGACTTTCGTTACTCAAGGGCCGTGCTTGGCGTCGCCTGTAACGATCTACGCCGAAATTTTGGAGCGCGTGACAAGAGTCGAGAATGAGCTCCACGTCTTCAATACCATGTCGTGTCTCACAGTCAGCGATGTAATTCTTGGCAAACACCAGATAGTCAATGATTGCCTCAGCGTCTGTCCAAGTTCTGAACAGGTAATTTCCTTTGAAAAATGAATTGTGTCCATAAGCTGCATGCGCGATCACAAGCGCCTGCATTGTCAGGGTGTTTTCCTCCATGAGATAAGCGATGCACGGATTTGAGTTGATAACGATCTCATAAGCGAGGTTCATTTCTCCACGCTTATAACGTTGCTCGGTGGTAACAAATTTTTTGCCATAGCTCCAATGTGCATAGCCTATTGGCATGCCGACACTGGCATACGCGTCCATCATTTGCTCACTTGAGATCAGTTCCAACTGAACGGGATAACAATCGAGGTTGTATTTGTTCAGCGCAATGTCAGCGATGGCTGAGTTAAACGTCTCAATTAGGTCCATCGTCCAGTCCGATGATTCGGAAATCAATAGTGATTTACTCATACTCACCTCCTCGCAGTGACAGTTTCTTTTCGCCGAAACAGTTCGTGGAATACCGGATATATGTCCTCTGCCGATTTGATATGTTTCATGGCAAATGTTTCAAACCGTTCGGCAACCTTCTCGTATTGCGCCCAAAGACCCTGTTGGTGACTCTGGTTAATTTCAATGTAGGCGAAGTACTGTAATTTTGCCATTAAGTGATTTGCCATCAGGTCATAGCAAGCGGCGTTGTCGTGTCCAAAGTTATCACCGTCGCTGGCCTGGGCGACGTAAACATTCCATTCATCGACAGGGTATCGCGACATGATAGTTTCGTTACATAGCTGTAGTGCGCTCGAGACCAAGGTGCCTCCAGTTTCCTGTGAGTAGAAAAATTCTTCCTCTTCGACCTCCTTTGCTGTGGTGTGATGCCGGATGAATACGATATCGGTTTTGGTATAGCTTCGTTTAAGAAACAGGTAGAGCAGCACATAAAAGCGTTTGGCGATTTCCTTGACCTGTTGAGTCATTGAGCCGGACACGTCCATCAGACAAAACATCACAGCCTGAGAGGTTGGTTTTGGTTGTTTGATGAACTGATTGAACTTTAGATCACATTCATCAATGAACGGGACAAGGTCGACGCGTTTTTTAAGCTTCCGTATCTCGGTCATTAATTGCTGTATGCGTATCATGTTCTGCATCGGCCGGCTCAGCTCATCGTCAAGCTCAGCTTGTAAGGTCGCTATCTTTTTTCTTGGATTGCTGGTCATCGCTAAATGTCGGCCTTTAGAGCGTCGCATGGTGCGAACCAGATTCATGTTCGATGGAACGCCTGTGTTAGAAAATCCAGCTCGAACAGGTTTTACGCTCGCCTGCTGTACAATCGCCGTTTTGACTAGGTTCGGTAGCGCTAACTCCTCGAATAGAATATCAAGATACTCATCTCTGGATATCTCAAAGGCGAAATCTTCTTCGTTTACAGCAGGGTCGTCACTTGCCTCACCACCCGTACCGCTGCCATCGCTGCCTTTCGGTCGCTCTATTTTATCGCCGCGATTAAATTCGCGATTGCCAGGGTGTACCTGTTCACGTTGGCCTCCCTGGCCTATACCGATCTGAGGTTCAGAAATATCTCTGGCGGGAATTTTAATTTTCTCACCACTTTCTATTTCAGTCACACCGCGTTGTGTGACCGAATCTGATACGGCCTTTTTCAGCTGATGCTTGTAACGCCGCATGAGTCTTTTTCGATTGATGGCACTTTTGTTCTTGCCATCCAGTCGTCTGTCAACAATTCTGGCCATGACTATACACTCTCGATTAGGAGGCTTTTCGTACTCTCAGGTACCACTCTGAGAGCAACCGAACTTGCTTGCGTGTGTAACCCTTGCTAACCATGCGCTCGACAAAATCGTCGTGCTTATGTGTGTCGTCGACCGAAGCCTTAGCGTTGAAGCTGATGACTGGCAATAGCTCTTCGGTGTTGGAAAACATTTTCTTTTCGATCACCGTGCGTAGTTTCTCGTAGCTTGTCCAGTTTGGGTTCTTTCCTGCACTGTTTGCTTTAGCTCTCAGTACGAAGTTTACGATCTCGTTGCGAAAGTCTTTTGGATTAGAGATGCCCGCTGGTTTTTCGATCTTTTCAAGTTCTTCATTAAGCGAAGTTCTATCTAGGCTTTCGCCAGTGTCGGGATCTCGAAATTCCTGTTCCTGCAACCAATAGTCGGCATAAGTAACATAACGATCGAATATATTCTGACCATATTCCGAATACGATTCGAGGTAAGAGGTCTGGATTTCCTTGCCAATAAATTCAATATACTGCGGTACGAGGTAGCCCTTAATAATTTCTAGATAAGTTTCCTGAAGGTCTACAGGAAACTGCTCTTGAAGGATCTGTTGCTCCAGTACGTAAAGGAGATGCACCGGGTTTGCTGCTATCTCTTCATTGTCAAAATTGAACACCCGTGAAAGAATCTTGTATGCAAATCGGGTCGATAAACCATTCATGCCCTCGTCGACGCCTGCGAAATCCTGATATTCCATTTGGCTCTTGGCCTTGGGATCTGTGTCTTTCAGGTTTTCGCCGTCATAGATTTTCATCTTAGAGTAGATGCTGGAATTTTCAGGCTCAAAGAGTCGAGAGAGTACAGCAAACTGCGCCATCATGCTGAGTGTGTTGGGTGCACAGGGTGCATGTGCAAGCTGTGAATTTTCTATCAGTTTTTCATAGATCTTCAATTCATCGCTGACCCTTAAGCAATATGGCACCTTAACGATGTAAACACGATCCAGGAATGCTTCATTATTGCGGTTGCTCTTGAAGCTTTGCCATTCTGATTCATTAGAGTGCGCCATAATAACGCCGTCGAAAGGGATTGCGGATAAACCTTCGGTTCCCTTGTAATTTCCCTCCTGTGTCGCGGTCAGCAGTGGGTGTAAGACCTTGATGGGCGCTTTAAACATTTCGACAAACTCGAGCAGTCCCTGATTTGCTTGACACAGCCCACCGGAAAAGCTGTAGCAGTCTGGATCATCCTGGGAAAATTCATCAAGATGACGAATGTCTACTTTACCGGTGAGTGCTGAGATGTCCTGATTGTTTTCGTCTCCCGGTTCTGTCTTTGCGATGGCTAATTGTTTCAGCCGACTTGGGTAAAGCTTGACGATCGTGAACTGGGAAATGTCACCACCAAATTCCTCAAGTCGTTTGACTGCCCACGGGCTCATAATGTTTTTCAGATAGCGGGTAGGAATGCCATAGTCATTCTTCAATAGCTCACTATCCTCAATGGGATCGAAAAGTCCGAGTGGACTTTCATGTATAGGGCTACCTTTTATTGCATAGAACGGCTGTTTTTCCATCAGCAGTTTTAGTTGTTCGGCGATCGATGACTTACCACCGCCTACGGGACCAAGCAGGTAGAGAATTTGTTTGCTTTCCTCTAGTCCTTGGGCTGCGTGTCGTAGGAATGCCACAACAGATTCGATCGCGTCCTCCATGCCATAAAAACCTTCGAAGCTTGGATAAGTGCGAATGATTTTGTTGGAGAATATGCGGGCAAGTCGTGGGTGTTTGCTGGTGTCCACTAGGATGGGGTCACCAATTGCCAGCAATAATCGTTCTGCTGAGGTGGCGTAGACCGAGGGGGTCTGTCGACAAAGATCGAGATACTCATCCAGTGTGATTTCGGATTCCAGGCTGGACTCGTAGCGTTTCTGGACGTGCGCGAAAATATTCATGAGAAATTATCCTCGTGTTAGCTATGCATTCACTTGATCAATTTTATAGGTTCTCCCTTACTTACTTGCCGGTCAGTTTCTAGATTGTACGATGACTAGTTCTTGTTTCTCTTCGTTGATATTGCCTGTTGTCTCTCGGTCGATATCAATTTATATCTCTTCTATGTTTGACCGGGGTTGTCGTTCTTTGTTCATTTTTTATTATAGACGATGGTGAGACGAACGTTAGCTGTTTGTGGTCTGAATGGCCTTGTATTTGCGATAATAAGTCATCGACTGATGTTTGAGGTTATTAAAATACAATCTCAATAGAACTGTTGGTTCTTAAAAATCTTCGATATTGTTATTTGTCCACAGCAGACTTGGATTTGCTGAAGGAATTTTATATTGTGCGAATTATTACTGTAGGCTTTACCGCATGGTTAGGTTGTTAGTAGCGCGTTTACGCAACGCCAAGCTATCACTTCAATGAAGTGACGGTTTGGATTTGAGCTAGCTCTTGCGCTGTCAAAGGACCAAATTCCATCGCTCCAGCATTGTCTGAAACCTGCTCAACTGTTCTAAAGCCAGGGATTGGAATCATACGCTCGTCAAGTGCCCAAATATAAGCCAGGGCTCCCTGTGCCATGGTACGTCCCCCCGATGTTAGAATCTCACGAAGTGCCTCTACCGTTTTTAAAGGTTTTGCAAAGCGGTCCTGTTTGAAATCCGTGCGCGCCCGAATATCGTCTTTGGCAAATGTTGATTCTGTGGTGAATTTTCCCGTAAGGACGCCTTTGTTAAGCGGATCTTTATTGATGCCCGCTAGATTGTTATCCAAGCAGAGTTGTCGCATCTCAGCATTATCCGTTAATGCGTTGAGACTAAACTGGATAGAAGTGCAGTGCTCGCCGTCAGCGAATATTTGGGCTCTGTCGACAAGATCTGTACTCCACCCATACCAACGAATTTTTCCAATACTCACCAACTCTTCCAAAACACCGCGTATATCGAGCGCAAGGGCAGGTTCATAGTTGCCAAGGTGAAATTGATAGAGATCTATATAATCTGTGTTAAGTCGTCGTAGACTATTGTCGATATCTGTTCGTACGTTCTCGAGCGCCTTACTGTCATCAGCATAGATAAATTTTTCTTTCTCGTTCACAATATGACCAAACTTGGTTGCGATGACGGCGGCATCTCGTCTCCCTGCTAGTGCTTGCCCAAGCATAACTTCACTATGCCCCGCTCCATAGTTAGCAGCCGTATCGAAGAAGTTAACACCTGCGTCTAAACCCGCGTGGATAGCGCGTATGGATTCGGCATCATCGATCTTGCCCCAACCGGCAGCCCAGGCTTCTTGGCCAGGTTGGGCCCAATCAAAAGGTCCGCCGATAGCCCAACAACCCATACCGACTGCGCTTACCTGAATGCCGCTTTTTCCTAAAGTTCTTTGCATATTGAATTCCCTGTCGTTCGATTTATGGGCTAGATTTATGGATTAGATTTATGGGTTAGATTGAAGAGGCTAATTAGTAAGAAATACCCGTGAGCTTCTCAGAAACGTGCCAGAGTTTGGTCGCAATTTCTTCATCATTCGCCAGCGCACTTGCGGCAACCTCTTTTGGGTAGCCTTTGACTTCCATAAACCCAGATGGACCGATATAACTCCCGCTTTTCACGCTACGCTCTATCGCTGCATACAGTGTTGGCAATGCACCCATGCTCACTCCCTGAGAGAAAAATGGATTCAGGAAAGTGAAGAAACCTGAATGTCTTTGCAGGTCGGTGCCGGTCCAACCGGGGTGGGCAGCGACGACGCTGACATCGTCACAGCTACTGACCAGTTTTTTTGATAACTCATTAGTAAAATAAATATTGGCTATTTTGCTATCGGAATAGGCCTTGGCTGATTTGTACTTTCGTGTTTCCCAGTTCAAATCGTCAAACTGAATGTTGCCGGATTTGTGTGCAATGCTACTGATATTGACGATACGACTACCCGCAGTGTGCTTCATTGTTTCGATCAGTAAGCCTGTTAACGCGAAGTGACCAAGATGATTGGTGCCGAACTGTATTTCGAAGCCGTCTTTGGTTTTTGAATAAGGGGGTAGCATTACACCTGCATTGTTGATTAGTAGATCAAGGCTCTTATGCTCATGTTTGAAATCGTCGGAAAATTTGCCAATAGAAGATAAATCCGCCAGATCCAAGGTCATGACGCTGACGTTCGCGTCGTCGTTTTGCGCGCGGATTTTCTCTGCTGCTACGTTGCCTTTCTCCAAGCTCCGAACGGCAAGAATTACATGTGCCTTTTTGTTGGCAAGAACACGCGCCGCCTCGTATCCGATGCCTGTATTGGCTCCGGTCACGACAACGGTTCTCCCTGTTTGGTCCGGAATATTGCTGCTGTCCCATTGATGACTCATTACACACTCCTTCTAAATAATCTAGTTATTGCACATCTGTCCGAATGCCATTGAGAATTCGACCTGCGTTGGTGATGAACAAGTTTCTGGCAGAGAATTGTTGCATCATTTGTTTAACATCTTGTGGTAGGGCTTGTTCGTCGACCTTGGGACCAGTGTCAGTTTGTGCCGTACCGAGCCATAGTGAGGCGCAAGAGATAATCAGATCAATAGCCTGCGGTTGGGATAGCGATAGTCGCTGTGAGACTGAGGTTGCCATTCGATTGATCGTTTCAAGCATCATTTGTTTCGACGAGACCAGTTCCGCAGTGGAAACATTGTGTTCAATAACACTTTCCAGACGTGATACCAGCGCAAGATATACTGGATCTGTGAAGAGTGTGTCGTAGTAAATGCTGACGAATTCAAGGTCAGATGCCGCCTCTGGCAGTGCCGTCATGAATTTGACTGAGCATTGTTCTAGCTTCTCGCAGAAAAGCGCTAGCAGGAGGTGGTCGCGAGTCTCGAAGTAAAGGTACAGCGTACCTTTAGCCATATCGATCATGCGTGCCAGCACGACCATCGAAAATGATTCAAAGCCGACTTCCGCCAGATGGGCTTCAGCGGCATTCAAAATAATGCGGCGTCGCGTTTGCTTCTGTGCATCGGTGCGTGCTCGTTTTGGCGCGTTGACCAATCGAACCTCACGTTTTTAAATGACTGGGTGTCAGTAGTATAGCTGACACCCAGTCATATACAAGGTGCGTTTGCTGTCGTTGCGAATATAGCTTAATCCTCGGGTTGCCCTGATCTGCTAAAAAGATACACTATAGCTAAGATGTTGAACTCAAACGGGGGTTAGGTGAATGTTTAATACTGAGCAACGAGAGCAATACGAACGCGATGGTTATGTGGTACTTCGCAACCAATTTAGTGAAGCGGAAATGGCTGCGCTTAATAATGTCGTCGATAGAAATCCGCCGTTAGATGATGGCAAACTAGTTGGCAACTGGCCTGAACCCGGCCGCTATACGCTGGCGAAAAGTTCTTGGTGCGATGCTGACTTTGTTCGCTTCGCCGAACATCCTATCGTTGTGTCAGGCGCCAAAGAACTGCTTAACGACGATGTTCGCCTGACCGCCTATGTGATGTACGACCGCACACCAGGTGGCAAAGGCATTCCGCCTCACCACGACTACAAGCGTTGGCGTCCTGTTGGCTCATCACTCGAATGGCTGTTCACGATAATTCCAATGTGCGACTTCGACGAGGAGTGCGGTCAGCTCTATATCGCACCCGGGTCGCATCATTTAGACCGACGAGTTGACAGGGGTGAGGGAGTGCTGCATATGAACGAAGCGATTCGACCGAGAGCAGAAGACTTTATCGATCCGCAATTGAAGCGTGGCGATTTGCTGTTTATGAATATGCATCTCTGGCACAGGGCAGCGGGTAATAACTCAAATTTTCATCGTCGTGGGCTTTTTAACAAATACGCTGCGAAGCATTACCCTCCGGCAACTGGCTACCACGTGTTTTCGGATGATATATACAACTTGATGTCTGACGCAGGCAAGGAGCTCATTGCAGTTCACAGTAATAAAAAAATCGAAACTACTCGCCTTTTACTGCATCGAAAAGTAGATGATAGTTCGCAATTCTTTTTCGTTAAAAACGGTAACACGCTGTCGCTACCGGGAGGCCCTGTATACTTTGAGGATGCGATTCCTGACTGGGATATCGGCAACTACATTGGCGCATTGCAAACTAACATTCTGAAACAGATTCGACTTGAAACGCCCTGGGTGACTTATGTTGGTGACTACGATGAAGGCGAAGGACTCTGTCGTGTTTATGCCTATCCAATGAATAGTAACGGTTTCCCTGTTTCCTATGATGAAGGCGAATGGGTCGATGAGAGTGAGTTGACTGCGCGGAATTTCGAATTTGAGTTTGAATGTAAAGCGATAGAAGACTGGTTAGACCCAACCATGATTCGTGGCAAGGGGCTGTCTCAGGCAAAAAGTAGAGTTGATCAATTTGCATATTGATGCCAGCTCTAAGAACCGAGAACCCCGAACAAAATAGAAATAGCAGGGCCGAAATGATCACATCGATATTTAAAATAACCATTCTATCGGCTTTGTTGCTGACCACATACGTCAGTCGTGCAGAGGCAGTAGATAGCTGGAACATTGAGGCAAGGACAGTACCCATTCCGATAGGTGCAAGCGCCGCGTTGCAGAAATCACTCGCATTAAGGCCAGCACCCGACGTGAGTCTTAGGAAGGCTCAGGCACCTAAAACAAGGGCTGAATGGGACGCATTGATCGCACAAAGGAAGACGCAAGTTGGGCCACTCGAAGGCATCGAGAAAAACTATGACGTAACAATTCGAAAAGACACCATTGCCAACGTGCCGGTTTATTGGGTTATACCCAATAATCCCGTCCGCAAGCACAAGCAACATTTGATGTTTTATGTCCATGGTGGTGCGTACGTTTTCGGCGGTGGTGACGCTAGTGTTCGCGAGGCAGCAAACATTGCGCGTACAGCGGGTATCACGGCAATCTCCATTGATTATCGAATGCCACCGGAACATCCTTTTCCGGCAGCTGTTGATGATGCTGTCGCTGTTTATAAAGTGTTGCTAAAAGATTATAAATCCAGACGAATTGCCTTTGGTGGTACTTCTGCGGGTGCTGGGTTGGCACTTGCGACCGTGCATAAGTTGAAATCTCTAGAGCTTGGGCTTCCGGGCGCCATCTATGCTGGAACGCCCTGGGCAGATCTCACCAAGACCGGCGATACGCTTTTCACCAATGAAGGGCTTGACCGAGTGCTGGTAACTTATGACGGCAGTCTAGGCGCAGCAGCACGCCTGTATGCAAATGGCCACGATATGAAAGATCCTTTGTTATCTCCCGTGTATGGTGACTTCAAAGACTTTCCGCCGGTGATCCTTATCACAGGAACGCGCGATATGTTTCTGAGTGATACTTCACGTACGCACAGGAAACTAAGGGAGGCCGGCGTGGTGGCTGACTTGCATGTATTTGAAGCTCTGTCACATGCGGGTTATGCGTTTGACGTGAAAGCTCCAGAGTCGACCCAAGCTTACGGAGAGATAGCTGCATTTTTACATAAGCATCTCAAGTGAGATCATTATGTACGGCAGTTGTTTGAGAGTCTTGTTTAAGGATCTGGTGCAGGAAGTGCGTGAAAAATAGTTTGGTCGTAAACGCAATGAAACATGGCTACCGAAGATTCAGGTAGCCATGTTTATCTTTGCTTGTGTTACTTCTTCAGGAATTTACCCCTGTCTTCCAGTCTCCCGTGGTTTAGCAGTACTAAGATCCATCAAGGCCTCAGCTTCGGCTTGTAGATCTTCATATTCTGTTCCTACACCGAGGTCGAGCGGCTTATTGGTGTACATCTGCGCGCGATAATACTTACCACCAGCAGCATTGATTACTGCGGCGTTCGGTGCGTTCTCTGACGTCATAAACAAAACAGCTGGGCTAACCAAGCTAGGTGATGATTCAGGAGGCGGATCGTTTGGATCAATATCACGACCAGGTATGGTTGAAATCATTCGAGTCGCTGCACCAGGTGCCAGTACATTGGTACGGATATTATTCCGAGCCCCTTCCAGTGCCAGCACGTTCATCAAACCCAGCATGCCCATCTTGGCAGCGCCGTAGTTTGCCTGACCAAAGTTACCGTAAATGCCCGAACCAGAACTCGTCAGTACAATACGGCCATACTTCTGCTCGTTCATAATCGGCCATGCAGCATGAGTCACGTAGGCGGAACCGTTCAGGTGAACGTTTATCACAATATCCCATTCTTCCAGAGTCATTTTCTTAAACGATTTGTCACGCAAAATGCCGGCGTTGTTGACAAGAATATCGATGCGACCAAACGCGTTCATACAATCGTCGATGATGCTCTTGGCACCAGCGCGATCAGAAACTGAAGCTTTATTTGCAATCGCTTCACCGCCCATGGCCTTGATTTCTTCTACCACAGCGTCTGCTGCATCACTGGCACCCGTGCCATCGACACTGCCGCCCAGGTCGTTGACAACAACCTTCGCGCCACGCTTGGCATATTCCAGCGCGTGGGATCTCCCCAAACCGCCGCCTGCACCCGTAATTACTGCTACCTTGCCTTGAAATTCACTATCGTCGTACTTTCCCATGGTTGTGTCTCGCTAGTTGTTATAATAGAAAGTTGCTGACTGATGGTATCAGAAGTAGTGGGGGCTTGGTAAAGGGGCAAAAACCAGATTCTGACCGTAGAAATTGTTTTAGGTCATGATAAGGGTCAGAAACCATAGCTAAACTTGATGCCAAGCTGATCCTTATCGTCAAATTGGCCAAATAGCGCATTTTCTTGTCCCTCGAAAAAGTCTGCATAAAGCGTCATCGAAAGGTTTGTGGTCAACTCGTAATCAGCGCTTAAACGGGCTAAATAGTCGTCGTTGTTCAAGTGATAAATCCATAGCATTTCCAGATTAAGGCTCTCGTTAAGAAAGCTGCGCCTGGTCAGTAACGTGATATTGGTATCAATCTCGTCCCTCGCAAACTCTTGCCCGCCTAATAGATGCGACTGAAATAATTGAACGCTGATAAAGGTATCTGTAATACCGGTCCAGTCTAGACCAATGATATAGGCGAGCTCCTGTGTCGACGCTATTTGACTGATGCTCGTCGCGCTATTGCGGTTCGCCTTTGTGACTAGATATTTGTCAGTGTTGTAGACCATTTCGATTCGAACGATAAAATCTCCAAACGCATTCCCAGCAGACGCGCCTGTTGTGTGGGTCCGCTCGAATCGAGGCGATAATAACAACCCGCTATTTCCAATTTGGACATTAGTCACGGGAAAATCATCATAGTGATAAAGGTAGTTCAAGGTGACATCCCAACCGTCGATAAACATCGACCAACGCAGACCAATATCACTGTCTTTGATTACACTATCAGGCCGGTCTATAGCACCAACGGTGACTGGCGTATTTGATAGCAGATCGGCCAATGGTGCGGTGATCTCAAAAATCGCGCCAGCTTCAGGTAAGTTGTGCATTGAAGTATCAGGGATCCAGAGTAATTGCAGATCGCCAGAACTCAGGAACATTTCGAGATTCAACATCCATAATGGTATGCGTGAGTCGTCGAAGTCGTCCAGGATGAATCTCCTGAAGTCCTGCGGGTTAACAACATCAAGCAGTTTTAGACCATCCGCTTGCCCCCATACAATTTGTTGTTTACCGAGCCGCAGGCTTGCGTTTTTAAAGTCGATATCAAAGTAGAGCTCCCTGAGTTCTAGCTCGCTGGTATTATTGAGATAAACGCGTTGGGATGCAGGCGACACAGCGTTTTGCTTAGGCCTGCCCGGTTCGAGTTTATCGGGACCTAACAACTGACCCTTGATGATAGTGGTAAATGAAGTGGATTCGGTCATCGCGGCGGTCAAATCTAAAGTGATTGCGATTCTACTGGTCTGGTTA
This sequence comes from Candidatus Azotimanducaceae bacterium, assembly GCA_047629195.1. Taxonomy (GTDB): domain Bacteria; phylum Pseudomonadota; class Gammaproteobacteria; order Pseudomonadales; family Azotimanducaceae; genus UBA4582. The sequence continues at coordinate 11,558 of JBLHWY010000072.1, read as the reverse complement.
TGTTTCTGGTGCCAGCCTTGTTCCATATCCAATTGAACAGTCTTTTCAACGGCGAGTGCGGGTAGTGAAAACAACATTAGTATTCCGACACTTGTTACGCGACACATTTACAATCCCCGCCGTAGCTGACGAGACTCAAACCACTTGTCTTCAATAGTGGTTTGATAATCGATAGCTGAGAACTTGAATTTTGTTTTGTGTCCTGTCTTGAAATTTTCTGCGTGAATTTCAAAGCTAGTCCAGATGTTGTCCACAAGACGGATGTCCTTATTGTGTACAACCTTGAGTTGGTTCATTTTTATATCCCAGAACTGTGACTTGCGAACCACCCAAATATTGGGATCGACATAGGAGAGTACCCGGCCGTAGCCCAATTCTCGACTCACCTGTTCTGTGACCGGCGTGCCTTCAATGACGGTTGTTTCGACGCCATCAATAAGCTCGGACCCAATAATTTTGTGTACGTAATCCGACAGGTTGGGTTTGTTCTCGTTCTTGATGTCTTCATAGCTGAAATCGGTACCGAGGAAATAATCGCCTCGGTCTGATGCAGAGATGCGCCGTATCTTGCGGGCGGCAGGCAGGTACAACCATTGATCATCGTCTATTTCGATGTCGGCGTAATCATGGGTGAGAAACCCCGTATCCTTGATGTTAGTGGGCGACAAATAGAACAATACTGTGCGTTTATCTTCGCCAAAATACTTTCTAAAACTTCTTGTGACGCGTTGTCTTGTCTTGCCTCTTCGGTCGGTAAGTTCCATGGTCAATGTGCGTGAGACTTGCAGGCCATCGTCTCTGTCCAGCACCTGCTGCATGATCTCTCGTGCACTCATATTACTTGGCTCGACTTGCTGCGCGATTGCAGTGGCAGGTATGTTTAGTAATATCAGGCAAGCTACGCCGGCTAAAATACTTGCGCTAACGCCCTGCATTGGCATTGTTGATTGCGTGCCGTAGATAAATCGGGGTTTGATTAGCAATATTAGTGCTGGCAAGAAGGTAAGACTGAACAGAAATGCCGTACTCACCGATAGCGCCACGATGCCACCAAAGCGCATTAAAGGGACAACATCTGACGTTGTTAACACGCCAAAACCAAAGGCGATGGCAAACAAATTAAAGATCAAAGCTCGGCCTGTGGTCGGGAACAGGGATAACATTACCGAGTCACTGCTATCGCCGTCTTTGTACAGCAGCTTGATTCTGTCTATGGTATGTATCGCAAAATCAACCCCAAGGCCGATCGCGACAGAAGCAAACATTGATGTCCCGATACCAATGGCAATGTCGAACCAGCTCATCACCGCGTAAACGACCAGTATCGATATGGCAACGGGTGTCAGTGAGATAAGACCTGCAGTCGCTGACTTGAAGACTACAGCTGCCATCAGAAATACGAGAGCAAGGGAAATCAGGACACTTTTGAAGTGGCTGCTACCCACGGCATCTACCCATTCGTAAGTGATCATGGCGCGACCACTCAATGTCGCCTTGAGCCCAGCTTCGTTGAATTCGTTTTTGATGTATTCGTTGAAAACTGCGACTAACGGCTTTAGTTCCTGATAGCTTGAGCTTGTCAGGCCGACCCGGATATTCGCCCGTTGATAGTCGTAGTCAATTTCTTCTTCAAAGTCGGTAGGGTCGCCGGAAGTGGAATACAGTAAAAATAGCTGTGCATTAAGCTGTTCATCGTCAATCAAACGATACTCGGCTGCTGCGCCCTCATTGATTGATCGATTCATTTGTTTCAAATAGTCAACCACCGAAGTTGTGCCGCCGACGTTGTCTTGAGCCTCGATGAATGTCTGAAACGCTTCGATTTTTCTAAGATAAGCAGGGTTGAACAATGCCTCTGGATTATCCGTTTCAACCACAATATCGAACACGCTGGTACCATCGAAGTGCGCGTTAATTTCTTGGTCTGCAATATAAATTGGCTCGTCCACGTGAAATGTTTCGATGCGTTTTTCATTCACCTCGATATTCATTGCACCGGCAATACCAAGGGTAACCAATAGCAAACCTGCGGTGACGAATTTACCAGGGTGCCGAATGACCTGATAGCCTAGTCCCGTCACGACCTTTACGGCTAAGTCTGATTCGGCGCTATTGTTAAAAACCTTGCTCGGCTTCACTTTCAGATAGCTCATCGCAGCCGGTAAAACCGTCATCGAATAGGCCCAGGCGATTGCGACACCCAAGGCGGTGAATAGCCCAAGGAACTGCATCGGTGGTTGTACCGAGGAGATATATAAACCGAGGAAACCGGCTATGGTTGTGAGTGTCGTTAGCGTGATGGGTCTTGCCATTTCTAGCATTGCTTCAACGACTGCATCCTCTCCCTTAATGTGTGGGTGTCTTTGTATGGACTCATAATAAGCTGAGAAAATGTGAATCGAATCTGCCACCGCTATGCCGATTAGTACAACGGGCATCGCATTAGTGATGACAAAGAAAGAGACGCCAAAAGCGGACATCAAACCCACCGTACCCACTACTGTGGCTGCAACGATTAGGTTGGGTAACATCGCGCCAGCGATGGTTCGAAAAGCGAGAAACAAAATAATCGTGATGATGAGACCTGCAATAGGGTTCAACCGTTTGGCATCGGCGTCGATATATTTTCCCAAGTAACCCGATACTGCCGCTTCGCCCGCGATATGAATAGACATCCCTTTGGGTAAAGTCACTTTATTTACCAAGGCTTGAACCTGCGTGTAAGTTTCTTCAGCGCTGTGTTCGTCAAATACCTCTGCCACAATAAGCGTTGCGCTGTTGTCTCTGGCGACCAGACTACCTTGGTACAAAGGAAAATTTTCGATCCGCTCACGCATAGCAGTGGCCGCTGCCGTGGATTCTGGCGTGTTCTTGAAGAAAAGCTCAACCTCCATCCCGTCGTTAGTACCTTCGATGTTTTTCTCCGTCGCCAGACTGACAACTCGATCTGGATCTATATTGGCGAGGTCCTGCACTTGATTTGTGAGTGTCTCGACAACTTTCAACGCCTCGGGCGTGAAGATACCGCGTTCGCCATCCTGGAATAGCGCGATGATGATTGGGTCTGCCAGTCCAAAAGTTTCTTTTACTTGTTCGCGGTAAACACGCGCGGGGTTATCGGCAGGTATGAAAGCGTCTGCCGATGTATCACGCGTCATTTGCGGCAAAAAGCTCGCTGTTGCTCCAATCGCCAGAATGCCTGCCACAAGAATTGGGGCTCTAAGTCTGATTACTTTTCTAAATAGTTTTTCGATCATGTTTTTCTGCCTTGTATGTTTACATTGCAACTAAGGTGTATATGCACCTATAAGCGCCAAAATCAGCTTCCCTTTTTGACTTCCAATTGCCCGACGCTTAGTTTTAGGTCGACGATTTCCCGCGTGAACTGTTTATCTCGCGTTTCATGGCCGGCTGTTTCAATCAGTGCCGCCCAGTTCAAAAAGTTTTGCCAAAAAGTTTTGATGCCCATTTGGTATCCTTGTCAGTATTAACATTGGTGTATATGCACGTATATTGTCAAAATTGACGGAGAATACAACATGCAAGAACGGAATAGGTGGTATAGGCCAGTGGCCAGTAATCAAGAAACGCTGACTCTCAGGTCAACAAGGTTAGCTTCAAGTGATACCCAGTTGTCTTCACCGAATAGCGCGAGTACTCTTTGTTGGGCTTTTTTCCAGAGACCGTAGGCTTCACGAAACTTGGCTTTACCATCCTTGCTTAAGCTTAACTCCCGCGCGCGCGCATCTGTAGGCGAAACATTAATATGTACCAAACCACTATTTTTTAGGGGTTTCAGGTTTCGAGACAAGGTGGTCCGATCCATGATCATGATGTCAGCGAGTTCGGTTAATTGGGTAACACCGAGATGTTCAAGATGCGCAAGAATCGCAAATTGAGAACGTTTGACGCCGCAGGGTTTCATCTCTTCGGCATAAATTCGTGAGATCGCACGGGTGGTGCGATGCAGGTTATTCGAAACACAATGTCTGGGGTTTGCTAAATCTATCATTTTCGGATAATAGATGTATCTGCACCTATTGTCGAGTCTAGTCAATTTCACATAACCTGACTGACTACTTTGAAGTTGTCCAAGAAAGTGTATGGATACTCCCGCGCTGCTGTAAACTTGGCTGAAGCTCCATTGTGCTGCGGGCGCTGCCTCCGTTGCTAGCACTAAAGCCTGCGTCTTTCAGTAATCCAACGAGCCCAGTGCTGAGATCGCGTTCATTTTCTTTTAGACCTTGTTGGGCGAGAAAACTAAAATCCTGGGGTACGGCAGTGTTGCGGGCCTCGGCGCTAATGATCACGAGCCTTTCTTTACCCGTTGATTCAGCATTGATTGTACCTAAAGGGATATCTAGTTCCTCCTCGAAACCAAATCGGTTGAACTGGTTGCCCCTGGGAAAAACGACGTTGACGGAATAATCACTACCCACAAACAAAACTGTTATATCAAGTGGATCTTCAAGATAGTTGGCAACATACAGTGACAGTTTGTCGCCTGAATATAATGTAGGTGACTCGAACTGATCGAACTTTGACAGACTTCCGTCACTTGCTCGAATGACGCTGAGTTCTGTGGCAAGCGCATCGCCCTCTAGCGCATCGCCGACGCGAATTAAATTGAGCACTTTCGCTGCTTTCTCCAAGGCTTGCTCGAGTAGGTTTGCCGTTTGCACCGGGGTTCCCGTTGCTGAGATTGAAAAATAAGCATGTTGTTCTGCGCTGACACCACAAGGACCCATCGGGCAGGGTAGGTTCTCTGCATCATTGAGTAGGTAGATGCGAGAATCCAAAGCCAACAAACGGACATCTGCTGTTTCTTTCTCTTGCACCCAGTCGACTTGTCCTGTCTTAGCGCGCAGTAACTCAATGGCTTTTGCTGCGGCAGTCTGTTTGTCGGTTTCGGCGGTAAGCGCCGGTATGACACCTACCGACAAGCCGAACCCTTGACGCTTGCTTATTTCTCTAGCGAAGGCGAAATCCGGAATCTGCTTGATTCCAGGCACATTTAATCCCGCATTGATTGATGGTTGATTGACAAGTACGATTTTGCTGAAGACGCTTTGAGCATCTGTCACTTCGACATAGCCAACTGATTCAGAGATCTTTGCGTCAGGACTTTTAAGCAATGCCAGTCGGGTGCCCCGGGATAGGCCGTGAAGGTAGCCTGCTGGGATCTCAAAGCCTTCCTTGGTTCGAACAATAGCCCACTGAACAGCAGTTTTACTTTCACTTTCGAGATCGAATACGTTCCGGTCGAGTCCGTCGCCAACAAACATGGGCGAAGATCCATACCAAGGTTGTGAAGCATAGTTTTGCACAATTTTTTCGGCAAGTTGGCGATAGGTTATCGTCTGCGAGTTTGCAAGCGCCTGCATCAGACTGTAGGTGAACAAGCCGTAGCGGGTTTTTGTTTCTGCCCGTTTCGGTAGATCCATTTCGGGGGTTTCTTCAGCCGTTTGAGCAGCAAAGAAAGCCACATAACCCCCTTTGCCAGTGGTCGCCAAGTCGATAGGAGGCGTCGGTGGTAAATCGATGCCTAGGGTTCTGTGTTTGAGTTGCGGTACACCCAGTAGTGAAGCAGCAACTTTTCTATTCTGCCACTGTCCACGGGTCATCGTACCGGAGTGACAAGTATCAAAGACCAACCAAACGAAGACACCTTTATGACGAAATGCATCTACATAATCTGATATTTCGTTGTCAACGATGGCGTTTTCTACTGTGCCAGTTGCCTTATTCCAGGCTTTTACGTCTGCGGGTAAAAAGATCTCATCCAGCCCGTCAATCTCGTCCTCGGCACCTGGCTGTTGTGATCCATGCCCGGAAAAATGCAGGTAAACAAAGTCACCCGGCTTCGTCTTGGTTAGATGCTGATCGAGCGCGCGTATTATATTGTCGCGCGTGGGTAGTCGCTCCGATGTCTGGCCATCTGTTAACAGTGTGATGTTACCCTTCAAAATACCTTGTTGTTCTAAAAGTGCATTGGCCAACAGGACATCGTTCTTGGGTCCTTTTAGTGAGAGGTCTTTATTGAGGTAGATGTAGTTGTTAACACCCACCAGTACTGCATACTTATCCGCCCCTGTTGCCGCGCAGGAAATTAGATATAGTGCGAGCAACGGCAGAATCCTCTGGTAACTAAAAATTCGGTGCTTGTTCATGCATTTATCCTTTCGTACTCTATTTATGACTTTAGTTGCGTCTGCTTTTGCGATCTCGAACCATAGCCTAGCGTCTGTCGATATTACCAAGGCAATCACAGCGGGCGATGTCAGTGCTTTGTCTGAATACTACGCAAATGCTGATATTAAAGAACCTCTGGTTGATGGCAGCACGCCACTTGTTATTGCAGCGCTCGCTGAAAACGAGAAAGTGATCCGCTGGCTGATTGACAGGGGTGCCAACATTAATCGCATCATGCCTGATGGTGCGACCCCTTTGGGCATTGCGATCGCCGACAATAATATTAACTTTGCGAAGTTTTTGCTGAAGCTTGGCGCAGATTTAAACCTACAGACTGCCGACCCGCAACTGCTTCAGCTTGGCATCGACAACGCAGTGATGGCCCATGGGATCCAAAGAGCTACGGCTAAAACGATTCGCTGGCTGATAAATCAAGGCGCGGAACTCAATCGGGTGTGGGGTAATAACAATCTGCCAGGTATTGCGATGCTCGTGAGTAATCAGGCGGTGGCGCTAGCTGCGGGCAAAACGCTGGAAGGTTTATTGAAGCCGTTTGAAGGTGGTCCGATGAATACTGTGCCGCAAATTTGTATCGGCTCTATGCGTGGCCTGACTGAAGTCGTGCAAGGTTATCTCCATCTAGGCGGGAGCGCTGAGACAGATTGTCATCAGATTTCGTTGCTTAATATCAGTCTGGTTACAAATAATGATTCGACGGTCCAGTTGCTTCTAGATGCTGGTGCGAAGATCACTAGTGCAGATCGGTTCAAAGGGATACAGGCGGGTACCTATATTAACGCTTTGATAGAAGCCGCGATTGAAGTTCGAAAGCACCGTCAGTTGGCGCTGTTTGAGGTGGCCAAACAGGGCGACATGAAAGCCTTAAAGAAGCTGAAGCCCTCTGTCGAGGAACTTAACTACAATGCGAACACACGTGACTTTAGCAGGGTTGACCTGGTTAATACCGCCGACTTAGAAAATGCGGGTTTTGAACGAACCTTGTTAACCCTGATTGCGGCAGAAAACGCTGACTTAACATTACTACGTGCGTTGGCAAATATGGGGGCGAACCTAGTACAAGACGACTACAGTGTTTCGCCGCTGTCCGTCGCAGTGCATCAGAATATGCTGCCGATGGTTGACTACCTTATCGGCGAAGGAGTTGTCGCCAGCCCTTATCTGATCGGTATAGCGATTGAAAAACAACAGTGGAAAATGGCGACATTGCTGTTGCAGAAAACGGCGGGTCTTGAGTGGACAGATCTGGCGGCTAATTTCTCGCTTGAGGAGCACATGGTGACGGCTGCATCAGCGAGTGAACTTTCGTTTCTAAAGGCCGCCACAGCATTCGGATACAGTTTTCAACCCTGGGTAGGCGCCTATCAAAGCCCATTAATCCCGCTCATTCAAAAGGGTGATGTGAAAGTGCTCAAGTTCATTTTTGAGTCATTGCCAGAGAACCTCAGATATCGTGCTTTTATGGTTGAGGAGGCAATAGACGCGAATAGAACTGAAGTGCTAGCGTTGCTGAATCAATTGGGTATGTCTATAGAAAATGCCCCCTTCGTTAATGGGATGCTATCTATGGCGGCAGAAAAAGGTCGTGACGAAATTGTTGATTTCCTGATCGGACAACGGATTGCTTTGGCTGCGCCTGAATTTCGCGGCACCCAGGCGCTAGCGAATGCTGTAAAGGGTGAGCACGCGTCAACGGTAAATCTGCTAGTCAAACAGGCACTTAGCTTCTGGTCGCCGGAGAATGTTTACCGGCAGACTGTGCTGGATGAGATTTTCGAGAACAATGCGCTATTATTTTTGCAGAATCTACTTGAGGCTACTGAGCATGAATGGGCGCCCCTAGATCCTGGCTACCTCAGCTGGGCGATACGCAAAGACGACGTCAACTGGATGCGCACTGTATTTGGCAGCGCAGTTTTTAGGCAAGCGATCTCTGCGCAACGGGAAACGCTGGCCCGTGATGTTGTAGGTGTGATGGTGGATCTGTCTGCTGCCGATATCCGTGAGCGGGCCAAGATCTTTGGCTCGGCTGATGAATTTTTAATGACTGAAATGCTCAAGCGGTTAAGTGCAGAGCAGGTGACCGGTTACTTTCTAGCCGTGCCTATGACCGACACTGAACAAATTGCATTGCAGGATTTCTGCGAGCTGACAGATTCCAACAACGGTGGTGATAACTGCCGTCTGCTTCGTGGCATCCTCGATAAGCATTCCATCGATGCACTGGTGCTAGCGATCAAAGCCAACCAACTGGCAGAAATCGATCGTTGGTTTGCGGCGGTCGAAGTCGAGGCTTGGCCTAATCTCTCAACCGAACTTACGAGCGATGAAAGCTTTGCTGCTGTGCTATTACAGCAAGATCAGGCCAAGGTTTTCATGAAAGTACTGAGCGACGACGAGGACTTCAGTTGGCGTCTTATTCAGGGCGTAGGCGAGCATGGTGCACTCAAAGTGCTGACCGAGCTTGTCGAACATGACAAGTTGAGTGAGGTAGATATTGCCACCATATTAGCTGTTGCTGCAGAACAGGGTCAAGACGCGATAATCCGCCATGCACTCGATCAGGGATTCGACCAACGCTTGAAAAATCCTGTTGCATGGCAGCCCATCGCTGACAGAGCGGCAAGGGCTAATCAGGACAAGATGCTTGGGTTGATGTTTGCCGGGCGAGGGCTTAACCCCGAAATATTGTTGGAGGCAGCGGTAGAAGCGTCGGCCAACAAAAGCTTTCAACTTCTGATACAAAATACCAAGCCAGAATTTCGAGGGTTATCTTCTCACCTTGCTGCATCCCTGCTTGGCCAATATGACGCGATTGACTCACGAAATGTCGACTATAAACGTCAAATAGACATTAGCCGTCAGCTATTCGAATTGGGCGCGCAAACAGACCATCTTGTAAAAGACGAATCTGCGCTGGTCTTTGCGCTTAAAAATCGCATGATGGGGTTTTTGTCGATGGTGGCGGATGATGCACAAAAAATACCGGCAAACGATTCACTTACCAACAGCTTCGTCAAAGCCGTTAGCCTGCATGACCTACCCTGGTTGAGAAAACTGAATAAGCATGTGATTGATTGGCCGCTGACAACGCTGCAAGATGCGTTTTACCTCGCGAAAGGTGATCCTGCTTTGTTAGCGTTTATTTCGGAATTGGCTGTTGCTTCAAATCTGACAATTGATCCGCATTATCAACGTAAAACGCCACTTTCAACGCTCGTGTTGCTGGAACGAACGCCTGCGTTTAGCTCGGTGGGCCATATCAGGCCATTGCTTAACGGTATCTTGCTGGTGTCGGATTCAGAAGCCGCAATTGTGCGCGATCGCCAGATAAGGCGCCGATATACCGCGGATCAGATTGTGATAGATGCGCCGCTCACTGTCATCGATGAATCCCGGGCAGTGGTTTATCTCGTCGATAATGGGCTGGGGCAGCAGGGCATCACCGCCTGGCACTATGAAGAGAATCGGGTCCTCTGGCGTCAGGCACTCGCGTTGCCGATTCAGAATCTATGGTTAGACGCTGAAAGTAATCTATTGCACACGCTGGTTGCACCAGAATATGGAAAAGGCGAGACGCGCTATGAAGTTCGATTCGCCGCAAACGGAGAAGTGAAGCAGTCGGCGGGTGTTGAAATGATTGCCCTTGAATTGGGTATTGAGTTTGAAACCGGTGGCCTGAGTGCTGAACCATTGTTGGTGCCAAATACGACATTGCTGCTGCTGTTTGTAGAACAAGAATATCCGGAAGAAGGTGCGGTGGTTTCAGTCATTGATCTAGTGACTAAAGCAAGCGTCCAGCAGTGGGTTGTCAGCAAAGGCGTTAGCGATGCAAAGGTGACCGGCAACTATCTTGCGCTTGAATCATTTCCGAATCTACTCTCAATTTGGGATCTGGCATCCGGCGAACAGGTGAACCAACTTGCATTGAGCGCAGGCTACAACAACATTCAATTCTTTGACTATCCTCATATCGTCTTCACTGATGATCAGAAGACACTGAGCCACTACAACTTTGAGAAATCAACATGGCGTTCAGTCGAGAACCCCTCGAGTGAAAATTTTCACGCCGCAGGCTTAGACCTAGCCAACAACGAGCTGGTGGCGACAGGGTATCGAACCGAAGAGCTAATGACCTTTGGTGCGCCGGTGCCAGTCCAAAAAAAGCACGTGGTACTAAAAGCCAACCTCGTGTCGGCTGACAGTTATGAATATGTGCATGGCGTTGTCACTAATGGCAAAAATCTTGCTGTACTTGATAATCGAGCGGGTGGTGTTGAGGATCAGAGTTGGCTCTGGCAACTTGATCGCGCGCGACCGCTGCGCCAGCTTTCGGATGGTGTACCGCTGGCGCTATCAAATGATAACCGCCGCCTGATGAGTATTCATAACCGTGATCAGGTCGCAATGGTAGATGTGCATACCGGGCAAATAACACGGCTTATTCGTGCGCCGCAATACGTTATGTTTCAGCCAAGGTTTACCGGCGATGGCCGCGAAGCCTGGCTATTGAAGGACAACGCAACGATCTCAATATTGAACACTTGGTCTGATCAAATCGTGGGTCAGCTGCCATTGCTCTTGCCAGTTGAAGCGTCAAAACTCCAATCTGTCGAAACATCCCTTAGCGTCCGCGCTGACATTGACCAGCAGAAAACCTGCCACCAATTGCTACCAGATCAAAACATGCTAGCCCTGTGCCTTGTCGATGAGCCGTTATTAATATTGTCAGATGTGTTAACGGGAGAGATTCGGGCAAGTGTATTGTTCGAAGATCTGGTGCAAACGCTCTTTCCGCTCGCGACCGGTGGTTACTTTGTTTTAGACAGGGGCAATACCGGCTATTGGTTAGACGAGTATGCAACGGTGACTTCAAAGTTCGCTTTGCCAATCACTGAGACCGTCAACATCTCTGTCGATGACATCCATAAACGCATCGCGTTGGTTAGCCGTGAGGAAGGGGTAAAGGTTTTTGACAATAAGGGGCAGCTTGTGCTGGCGCTGTCCAAAGAGGAACTTGAAACAGACTATAACCTTTATCCTGATCATGCTGAGTTTGTGCAGGCAGGTGATGCGCTCCTGCTCGCGGGTCCGGGTCATGCCATGGTGTTGCCGCTAACAGATAGTGCTCGGCAGCGAGACTTAGTTTCTGTTTCGGATTCGATTCAAGAGTTTGAAATTGATAGTGCACAATCATTGCTAAACATCACTGTGCAAGGCCAAGCCAGACACAACATTGTTTGGGATCTTAGCACTGGTGCTGAGCTACAACGATTCGAGGCAGGTGATCTGATGATCGGTCCGGCAAGGAACTTGTTCGGAAAAGCAGCGGGCTTTGATGATGCCAC